>JBNJEM010000366.1:0-7912 GCA_051745935.1 Planctomycetota bacterium | reverse complement strand
GTCCTGTGATTTTTGCTCATGGGGCGTATCATCAAAAATGTTATGTGGATCCAGAACGGGAATTCGTACTGGTGAAGTTCAGTTCACTTGATGATCCTGGTCAGTTTTACGGGACCGATGATGTGGCGGCGCAGTCGTTTCTGGATGTTTTGCCAAACCTTGTGGGGCAATAACGCGAATGTTGTTGGTTCGTCATATCACTGAAACTTACCCCCTGTAAAACCATGCGAAATCCGGCACGTCGCTGTCTCACAATTCCTGTAAAAGTTGACTGCGTTTAGGCCGTTGGTGATACTTCAGGCTTTCTAGCCTGACGACCGTGAATGTCACCAGGCACCGTGGACGTACCCGTTCACGGTCGTTAGCAAGGAAACCGCTAATAGCCGCTAATCAACGCTGATATGTAGGCAGATTCGCGGCTGAATTCATGCTGACCGACTGGAGCGGTAAGCTGACGGTTGATTTGCATGTTCAGCGCACACAGCGAAATGTTGCCATGAATGCTCCAAGTCTGCATAGGGGGGACAGCCGTGAATACCCTCCGGCGAGAGCCAGTACGAGAGGTTTTGAGAGCTCGTGCAGCGGGATCCAGGTTGCTCATCGCGCTGAAACTCGACCGGCATGAAGGCCGCTGAGTCGGGAGAATGACTCGGAGCCCAGCTGGAAAGTCCTGTCCTTTTCCACAGATTCGTGAGACGATCCAAGGTTGTATGTCGCATTTTAACGGGAGGGGGGAATGTGTGCGTTTTTTACTCTGCAATGCGATCCGACCCCAAAAACGAAAAGGGGCTTTCTTCCGTCACCTATGAGATTGAGGAGTTCTAACATGTTGGAAAGAAACGGTGAGTGGCACCGTCGATATGGGTAACGGGGGCGGATGGACAGGGTGTCGCCCGGCGCGCGCTATTCCCTTCCAGGGCGCGGGAACGCGTCATAGTCGGTTCAAATTGCCGCGCGGTTCGCCCGCCGATTTAATGGCAACCGTCACTCCTCAAATCGCTAAGAAGGATGTGCCACGGCCTTTTTCTCATCGTTTTCAGATTCGAAGGAGTCAAAACGTGAATGACAGTCGAACTAACCGGCGCGAGTTCGTTCGGATTGCGAGTGCCAGTGTGGCCTCGGCAGGCGCGCTGGGAACACTTGGGTGTTTCGGTGGAACTGGCGACGATGTGGGCACCTCCAAAGAAGACGCCGGCCCGGAGCGCCCCCAATTGCCGAAAGGAAACAAGAAGACGGAAGAACGAATCGGCGCTGCTGGAGAAAGGATCGACACAGCCCGGCGATCATTGAACAAATACGGAAACTGTTGTACCGCCGTGCTGGTTGCATATGCCCAGGAGCTGGGAATGAAAATAGATTTGGCAGTCAAGATCTCGAGGGGTATGCCAGGTCTAGGATTGACCGGCAACGTGTGCGGAGCGGTCAGCGGAGCAACCATGGTGATTGGACTGAAAACCACGAACATGAACAAGCTAGGTGATGAGGAAGCCGATCGCAGGACAATCGAGATGGTGAGGCAATTCATTCGCGCCTTCAAGGCACGGCACGACTCCATACACTGCCGGGACCTGCTGGGGCACGACATCAGAACCTGGGAGAAGCTTGAGGCCGCCGAAACGGAGAACGCTTTTGAAGATTGCCCGCAGTTTGTCGAGTCCGGTTAAGATGCTGGCGGTGTGTCGGATCGAGTCAAGTTCGCGGCTTGCAGTTTCGTGGGGAAGTTAATTCTACGGTCGCAGTGCGACGAGGGCGCGGAACGACCGAGAATGCGCGCCTTGGCGACGCCTGTTGGCGAGCCGCGGATACCTGTACAATAAAGTCGGCCGGTGTCCCACGGTTCTCATAATCCCTTGTGTTCCAGAATCGTCGCTACAACAGAGTGGTCAACAACATGTCAGAAGCACTCAAGCTGCCGTACTTCAAGATCGGAGCCGATGAACGATAGGATTCCGGCCGTGATCCGCTCAGGTTTCCTCTTCCGGAATGACACACTTTATAGGGGCTATTCCGACTCAACCGCGGCGGGACCATATCGGCTGATGTCGAGCACCAAGGCGATGTCGTTCGGGCCTGGCGAATCCCTTCGCCTGCCAGCCCTCCTCCAGCGAGGTAGAAGCCGGTAGGACGTTTCGTCTTCGAAAACATCGCTGGAACTGGAAACGATATGAGAGTTTTCTTCGAAGCCCTTCGCTCGCATCTGTTCAAGGGAAAAACGCTGACGATCCGGCGTGTAAACGCCAAAATCATACTTCGGCTGAGCGTCATAAAGGTTGAAGTCCATGAAGGCAAGCGCGGACGTCAACGATTGTCTCTTGTTTTCGCACGCCATAATGGAACGGGCTTGGGAGATCACGATATTGTTCCAGACGTTGGTGTCGGTTACTCCACCGGCCCACGCGCCGACAAGCGTGCCCGAACGAAAGAGATTGTCGTGAACTTCCGTCCCCGTATTGCCGCCGTGGAGATCAAGCTTGCCGTCAAAGACGTTGTCGTGGATGTAATACCGGCCCGGTCCGCCTTGGTTGTTCCCGTAGAAATCTAGACGGTTTCCCGTGAAGTAGTTTCGCCGATACGTGTTGTCCACGCCAAAATCCTTGTCCATCACGCCCGCCGTATTGTCGTGGATGTAGTTGTCCTCCACGATCACGTTCTTCAGCCCTTTGCTGTACACCTTGATGCCAGCACTGTTAGGGCCGCCGCCCTTGATCCCGTGAATCACGTTGTGGTGGATGCGACAATCCGGTGCCCTCTCAATCCGGATGCCGTCGTGATTATCGCCGCTATCCACGTAGTTGCCTTTCACCTCGCAGTTGCGGATGACGCATCCTCGGGCCCCGAAAATAATGATACCTTTCATTCGATTCGCCATATCGACGACAAATCCTTCCCAGACGACATAGTCGCGATTACTCCCGATCGCGGCTTGGCCACCGGACGTTTCGATTGTCACTCGATGGCCCGGGCACGCGCGAAAGGTAATTGGGGCATCGGCCGTTCCGGCGTGCGCCGGGCCGACCGCTGGAGACGCCCAATTTGGCGAGGCACCTACGTTGTACGTTCCTTCCGCGACCCGTACAGTATCTCCAGCCCGCAGGACGGTTGCCGCGTGGTTGAGTGTCTTCCAGGGCGCTGCTTCCGTGCCCGCATTCTTATCCCTGGCACGGGGATCGTTCTGATCCACGTAGTACGTCCTCGCGGCGACTGTACCGGAAAACAAAACCACTAAGGCCATGAAAATCAACGTGGTCATCGCCGTTCTGGTGAAAAACATTTTACGATTGCCCTCCTCAAATCATTGGCAGCACGGTTCGCCGTCAGCGCCTGTCCCGACCCCACGCTCCTTCGTCCCACACATCTTCGAGCGTCCCGAGCCGCCAGGGTATGTGTCGGCGAGACGCCCCGCCACGGTTTCGGTCCGGTACTTCCCCTCGATTGTGCCTTTTCGGGTTGTAGCCCCAGTATACCTCACGGTCAATGATGTGACTTGGTTCGAGTTTTCTGCAATCTCTGGGCTCACCCGCGGAGAGCATCCCGCGGTTGGATCGCGGTCGAACCAGCCCCGAACCGACGGCCGGACAGCCGGACATGCGGCAATTCCACGCCCCCCCATCTTGTCGATCTTGAAACAACGCCAATAATGATCTGGTCTTGCGTTGATTGTCCGCGTCATCGATTGTCGTGTGGGGAAATTAGAAAATGGCGTCATTGTTCCGTTTTGAGAGCTCGTGGAAAGCAGCGACGGTGGTCGGCTTGCTTGGTTTATCCGTCGTGACAAGCGGCTGCGGTCGCCCAAATGAGTACGAACCACCTCCGCCGCCGAAAGTGACGGTGGCTTGCCCGTTGCGTCAATCGATCACGAACTATCTCGTGGAGACGGGGACCACGGAAGCAACACAACAGGCTGAAGTTCGTGCCCGCGTGACCGGGTTTCTGGAGGAGATCAGATTCGAGCCCGGGAATGAGGTGAGCGAGGAGGACATCCTGTATGTCATCGAGCCACGTGAGTACCAGGCAAAGCTTGCAGCGGCGGAGGCTGAATTGGCAGCGCGGGAAGTCGAGTTAGCACGGGGGGAAACTGAATACCAGCGTGAAGTCTCACTCCAGGAAAAAAATGCGACCAGCGACCGTGAGCTCGTCGCTGCCAAGACCGCTCGCGATGAAGCACAAGCCGCGGTGGATTTGGCAAAAGCTAATCTGGAACTCGCGAAAAAGGACATGGACGAGACTGAGGTGCGGGCGCTCATCGATGGCCGAATTGGCAAGACGCTGGTCAAAGTGGGCAACCTCGTGGACGGAACCCAAGGTACTCAACTGACGACGATCGTCGACTACGATCCGATCTATGCCAATTTCAATATCACTGAGAACCAACTGCTGGGGCTCCGAGAAGCAGGGGCCAACAGAAACGACAAGTCGCAGAGCAGCAAGGAGAGAGTAAAGCTTTATCTGCAACGGGCCAATGATACCGGGTTTCCCTTTGAAGGGCACTTCGAACTACAATGGTGCGCCGTGCGTGGCCGTGGCCATTTACCAACTTCCGGGGGCCAATGCTCTGGATGTGGCTGATCGAGTGAGCACGAGAATGCAATCGCTCAGCGCGTCCTTTCCCGCGGGACTAACGTACGATATTCCCTTTGATACAACCCGTTTCGTCACCGCGTCGATCAGTGAGGTCTACCAGACACTGGTAGTCGCCGTATTGCTGGTGGTGCTTGTCATTTTCGTTTTTCTGCAGGATTGGCGAGCAACGTTAATCCCCAGCGCGGCTATCCCGGTCGCGTTGATCGGTACCTTTGCCATCATGGCCGGCATCGGCTTTTCCGTGAACATGTTGACGCTCTTCGGGGTCGTTCTGGCCATTGGCATCGTGGTGGACGATGCGATTGTGGTCGTGGAAAATACCTCCCGGTATCTAGATGAGGGTTTATCGCCGAAAGAAGCTACGACCAAAGCGATGTCTGAAATCACGGGACCGGTCATCGCCACCACTCTGGTGCTTTTAGCCGTGTTCGTCCCGACTGCGTTCATGCCGGGTATCACGGGTCAACTCTTCCGCCAATTCGCCTTGACCATATCGGGGGCGGTCGTCATTAGCACGATCAACGCGTTGACGTTGAGCCCCGCGTTGTGTGGTTTACTGCTGCGGCCCAAGCACAAAGACACAGCGCGTCAATTCGTCCTGTTTCGCTGGTTCAATTCGGCCTTCGATCGGGTAACAAATGGGTACACGTGGGTAATCAAGAGCATGCTGCGCCGTGTAGCGATCGGCATGCTGGTATTTATCGCCCTGGTGATATTGACCGGCTGGGGATTCAAAACGCTGCCGACCGGTTTCGTCCCCACGGAAGACCAGGGGTACGTGTTTGTCAATGTGCAACTGCCCGACGCGGCATCTCTGCAACGCACCAAGCGGGTCATGAGCCAGTTGGACGAAATCCTTAAGAACACACCAGGCGTGGCGGACCGGGTCTCCGTGGCAGGATACTCGCTGCTCAGCGCGACCAGTGGGTCGAATTCCGGTATGGTCTTTGTCGTGTTCGATCCTTGGGAAGAGCGCACGACCCCCGAACTCAGTCAAGAAGCCATCCTCGCCCGCTTGCGGCGAGAGTTTCAGGACATTCAGGGAGGGATCGCGGTTGCCTTTCCGCCTCCCGCCATCGATGGACTGGGAGCGGCCGGCGGGTTCCAAATGCAGGTTCAAGACCGTCAAGACGCGGGGTTGGACGCGTTGCAGGCAGCGGCCGAGGTTATGGTCGCGGCCGGTAATTCCCAGTCCGGGCTCACGGCATTGAATACGACGTTCCGCTCCAACGTGCCTCAGTTGTTCGCCGATATCGATCGGACGAAAGTAAAAACACTCGACATACCGCTCGATTCGGTATTTGGCACTCTCCAAGCGTGCTTGGGATCGGCCTACGTCAACGACTTCAATCGCTTTGGACGCACCTACCAGGTTAAAATTCAAGCGGACCAGCAGTTCCGCATGAAGCCGGAGGACATCACACGGCTGAACGTGCGCAACCCCGCGGGAGATATGGTTCCGGTGGGCACGTTCGCCGACGTCACGCCCGTCTTTGGACCGCAGCTTGTTCAACGCTATAACTTGTACCCCAGCGCCCAAATTAACGGCGAGCCGGCGCCGGGTTACAGTTCGGGAGACGCCCTCGCGCTGATGGAACAGATCGCCCGCCAGGAACTTCCACCGTCCATGAATTTTGAATGGACCGGTATGTCATTTCAGGAAAAAGCGGCCGCTGGCGGCGGGCAAGTGGCGATTCTCGTGCTGGCCGTGGTGTTCGTCTTTCTGGTGCTGGCCGCTCAATACGAAAGCTGGGTGAATCCCGCGGCCGTCGTGGCGGTCGTTCCGCTCGCCGCCCTGGGCGTCGTCATTGCGCTCGCGGCGCGAGGAATGGATAACAACACATATACCCAAATCGGCCTGGTACTGCTGGTGGCGCTCGCCTGCAAGAACGCCATCTTGATCGTGGAGTTTGCCGCGGAAGAGCGACGACGAGGACGAGATGTTCGGGACGCAGCCACACGGGCGGCAAGTCTTCGGTTTCGCGCTATCCTCATGACTGCCTTTTCGTCCATCTTGGGCTTTATGCCCCTCTTGATCGCCGCCGGCGCCGGAGCGGCCAGCCGCCAAGCGGTCGGCACCGTCGTGGTCGGCGGCATGATCGCCGCCACCATCTTTTCGCTCCTCTTCGTCCCCTCGTTCTTCGTTTTCCTCGCTGGAATCACGCCACGGGCGCGAAAAAGGGATAAGTAATCCCTAGCATTGCAAAAAAGTGTGGCGTCGGAGGGATGCCCCGGGCTTGGCCTGGCCTGGCAAGTTTCTTAAGGTACTGTGGCTTCGACTGTTGCGCGTTTCAGTGCGGATTTGTGTTCGGCGTAAGCAGCGTGACGGCGAGACGCTACGGTCGAACGGAAGTTCTTCTTCGTCCACGTGGTGACGTCGTTCGCTGATGTACGAGCGAAAGCCTCCGTTACCCCCTCCGGCGTTTTTGGTTTCAGCAACGCCGGCAAGCACGCCACCAAGCTTGTGAACCCGCTCTTGGAATGTTGACGCTCGAGTTGCTTGTACAACCCAAAAGTGGATTCGAGGATCTCCGTACTCATCGGCAAACGCTCGCCCTCGCGAAGGGACGCCTCCGACTCTGCCACAAAGTCGACCAATCGCCGCGCCAGTTCCTTGCTCGTACCATGCTCGAGTTCATCACCGATTACCGCCCGCAGTTCGCTCGAGGCAGCTTGGAAAAGCCCCTGCTCATTGACGGCGAAAACAAACACGCTGATTTTTCTCGCTGATTTTTCGGGTTTTTGCCGTGGGTTTGCGAGCTTGGCCAAGCATTTGCAAAGCGTGACGGCCGCCGGAAGACGCGATGTCAGGGGACGAGGCGGCAAGGTGGGGGGACAGGGGGCGAGAGGACGGACCGGGAGGGCACGGGTGAGGCAGTACGCGCGATCCGAATCACGAGCAGCGCACACGGCGATGGGAGACTGGCGTCGCGGTCAAAAAAATGACGTGTGTCCGTCAGCGTCCTCGAGACAGCAACACCGTACACGGGGCATCAACCCGTTACGCCAAACGTCGGAGTGAAACGCGGCACACTCCGGCGGAGGAGCTCGACTATTTGAACACGCGGCGGCGCCCTTCAACTGGGAGGCCTCCATCCGCCTCGCGGCCTCGCCCATCGAGGAACACGAGCCCACGACGTGACAAAACAGCTCGTCGTACCCCCGCACCGTGTCCAACCAAGCCTCTTGCTCGATGTTCATGTGATCTGCCCACGTTTCGCACGCGACCCTGACTATACCCTAACGTTGTAAACAGTATATGTAGGACGGGTCTCCAGGCCCGTCTTTTCAAGTACGAAATCGTACTTGATCTGGTGTCCGCAGATCTCAC
>JBNJEM010000365.1:0-7915 GCA_051745935.1 Planctomycetota bacterium | reverse complement strand
GACCCGTCCTACGCATTCCACTGTGATAGACGGGCCTGGAGACCCGTCCTACGCATTCCACTGTGATAGACGGGCCTGGAGACCCGTCCTACGCATTCCTTTTTGCAACGTTGGGGTAAAGACAGGCCATTCGCCGCGAGCCGTACTCGCAAGACAGCCCTTGGTACACGGCGGTCGAGCAAAACAGGATCTCGTCGGGATCGGCCAGGTAGCACGAGTCGAAATGGCCTACGTCCTCGCCGTCATTGCTCATCGCTCACGGCTGATTCCACCATCAGAATCGAATACAAATCAACCTTCTCGACCGTAACAGTCGCTTGGCCATCGTTCCAGGTCATGTCGAGCGGTTGACCATTCGGTTGCATGGTAATCGATTCGGGGGCTTGTTTTAGGCGGATGGAGACGGTCAGGGGACCGACAGGATCGATTTCGTGGATCCCGCCGTCCGGCGCGTTGGCGTGCGGTCCAGATGTATTGACCAGGTGTATCGAAAGTTGGCCGTTCAGCCTCCGCGGACTGACATCCACATGCCTCGATCCACCGACTTCAACAACGGGTGTGGGAAAAACGTTTTCGATGACGCTGGAGAACGTGTCATCGATCTCGTCGACAGTCACTATGGACCCGATGTTGTTCAGTTCCTCTTCGAAGAGCTCAGCCGGACCGGGACCGATGAGCAGCAAGCGGCCACCCGATTTGGCATAGCGCGCCAGTTCGTCACGGAAGTCGGGTTCTAAATATACCGGTCGCGGATGACTTTCTCCGCCGCGAGTCCGACCAACGGGAGGACGGCTTGCGTCGGGCAGCTTTCCACCCCGAAAAATCCAACCGCCTGAAATATATTTCCAGCCCGGCACAATGATCACGGGCCACCTGTCCATTTTGCCTCTCAAATGGTGTTCACTCACGATTTGGACGCCGTACTGGTGTTGCAGGATTTGGGTGAGCGCTTTGCGCAACACCGTGACGCCGTGGCTTCCGGCCCAATGGAAGAGTCGTGGTGATTCGCGATAGTGACCAGCGGTTGAATAGAGCAGCGCGATCTGTGGAACAGCGACTGAGCGATGGCAATAGGGCTGCCGGTCCCGGCAGAATTGAGCCACCTTCGCCATCACGTCCATCTCTTCCGGGTTGCGGATCGCCCCGTCTCGGTCTTGCTTAAAATACGCTTGATAGCCCGCGCCCAAGGCCAGCACCACGGACGCTTCCTGCATCAATTGAATGGCCGGTTTCTGTTTTCGTGTTTTGCGACTGAACGACCACGACATCAAGTCCCACGGAACGCCTTGGTCCTCGAGGCAGCGACCGGCGAAGCGAGCGGAGTTGACACTGTTATCGGGCGAAAAGTCACCGGAAAGACTCGCGACGTCAGCCGACACCGGTTCGGGCATGTGATCGCTGAACGCCCAATTGCTGATGACCTGAAAATCGGGGTGCGATGCCTTCAACTCGTTCACGTAGTGACGTAAGTAACGACGATATCCCTCTCGGTGAAAACTCATCCACTCATGCCAATAGGGATCGTCGGGGCTGCGTGGAGCGGACTTCGCGCCGGACTGCTGGCAGAATTGGCGGACTGCCTTTTCACCGTAATCAGGCACGGTGCCCCAGCAGTCTCCGTCAACCCAAACACCGTCCACCTTGTATTCGCCGGCCAATTCGCGCAGCTGGGGGATCATAAGCTCGTCGACGTAGGGGCCGAATACCGAGGTCGCTTTACGGTGAGGTTCGCCGTTCGCCTTCACTGCTGCCCATTCCGGATGCGTGGCAACGGCATGATAATCCCAAACCCCCGAGTAGTGCATGAACAATGCTACCCCTCGTTCACGCGTTACCTGTCGCCATGTTTTCAGCGGATCGCCGACAAAGCCAGGAGCCGGGTTTCCCACTTTGGTCGGATAACTTGAATACCCGCGATGCCCCTTGCAGTCGATCTGGATGTAGTCGGGGTTTACTTTGTCAATCACCAGCTCAACCATCTCCGGCGTGGTTCGTGCTCCGACCTGATTGCAGTCCTCGCCGGCATGGAAATCGAAGTGGACGCCGAGAAACGCATCCGCTCGTTTCATGCGCGGTGGATCGGCGGCGTGGGTCGTGGGCGCGGCCACACTCAACAGCCCCACGCCGATGAGGACGAAAAAGAACAGAGGAGCACATCGCCGCCAAGGGAAGTTGCCGATGCTATACGTCATATTCGAGGCCTCCTGTGCAGGGAAGATGTTCGCATGTCGAGACAGAGTCACCATTCTCATATCATTGCATACTGTGAACTCACATGCCAGATGGGGGGCGCGTTCCCGCTGCCGGTTTCGGATGAGGAGCGGCTCAGAAGCACGGCCTCGCGCAGGTCTCGCGGGGCGCGACGAGAAGCCTCCGTGTAACCACAAGACCAAAATCAGCCGTCCCCGCACGTTATAGTTCTTCTGTTCCTTCATCATTCATGATTCCTTGCTCATGATTCAATATTCAGTTCCCTTTCCAGCCGCCGCCAGTCTCCGGTGGTCCAGCGTGCATCCCTACGTTCCGATCCGTGGCAAGAGAGGTTAAAGAACACGGTACGAGTTCTTGACGTTTATGAATAAATCTGCTACCCACAAGGTACGGTACAAAACGGAAAACAGGAGATGACCGGATGCATGGCAAACTCGGATACGTAACACTGGCACTTTCCTTTCTCAGTCTCTGCTTCGTCCCGATGTGCTGGTCCCAATCCAACCGCGCGCGGCCCCGGGAGCGAGCCCGGGCAATATTAAACTCGACAGGTTGCGAAGGGGGGATCGTGGTACACCTGGGTTGCGGCCAAGGGCGCCTTACCGCTGCTCTGCATCGCGGTGACGCTTATCTGGTTCGAGGACTTGATGCGGATCAAGAACAGATTGAAGCGGCTCGTCGGTATATCCGTTCCCGGGGACTGTACGGAAAGGTTTCCGTTGCCCATTGGGAAGCTCAACGCCTGCCTTTTACCGACAATTTGGTGAATCTGGTGGTGGCGGAGGCGTCCACGCGGATTTCCATATCCGAAATGATGAGGGTCCTGGCCCCGGGAGGCGTGGCGTACGTGGAGAAAGAGGAAGGAAGCTGGAGCCAGAAACGAAAGCCTTGGCCGGCGGAAATTGATGAATGGAGCCACTTTCTGCACGATGCGTCCAACAACGCGGTGGCCCGGGACAGCCGGGTCGGTCCGCCGCGGCAGTTGCAGTGGAAAGCCACGCCGATGTGGTGCCGAAGCCATGAGTTCGCCTCCAGTGTCAATGCGTTGGTCTCCGCGCGGGGACGATTGTTTGGCATTATCGACGAAGGGCTTGCCGGCCAGCCCCGGGGGGTTCCGGCGCAATGGACCCTGGTTGCGCGCGATGCCTTTAACGGTACCTTGCTCTGGAAACGACCGGCTTCAAGAACCGGCGCCAGATCGTTGGTGGCCCATGGCAATAAAGTATACGTGACCCTGGAGCGGGACGGGCCGGTGTCCATTCTGGATGCGGCCACTGGAGAGACGCTCGCGACCTGCCAGCAGACGAGCAACACGAAAGAGCTCATTCATGTCAAAGGAACCGTCGTCTGCCGGGTCCAGGACAAGAACGAACAGCGGCGTTCCGGCAAAAAGGGTGAGCAATTGGTTGCCGTCGATGGTCAGACCGGCAAGGTGCGATGGAACCGGCTCGACACGGTGGCCTCCAACACCTTGGCGGCTGGCAATGGCCGGGTATGTTACCACAGCGGCGATCAGCTCGTGGCGTTGCATTCGGAAACCGGTGAGGAATCATGGAGCACGTCCGCGGGTGGAAGTGGCGGTTATGTGGTGATGTACGAGGACATCGTGCTGCTGACGGGAAATCGCACCACCGCGTTTTCGGCCTCGTCGGGGGAAAAACTGTGGACGGCCGGCGGATTGAAGGCCCGTTCCATACCGGGAGTGTTCATCGCGGATGGGTTGATATGGTCGGCCTGGACGCGCGGTGGCGAACCTTACGAGGCGGACTGGAGAGAAGTCCCTTCCCGGGGCCGGTTCGCCGCGCCGAGAGGCCTCAAGATTTGGGAACCCAAGAAGGCCCTGCGGAAAGGATACGACCCCCAAACCGGCGAGGTGCGAAGAACAGTTGCCGTGGAACGGCTTGTCACGCCCGGCCACCACATCCGGTGCTATCCACCCAAGGCAACGGAGCGCTATCTGTTGCTCAACAAACGGGGCGTGGAATTCCTGGATATCAAAGGGGAAAACAGCATGCGGCACGACTGGGTGCGCGCGCCGTGCCATTATGGGGTCATGCCCGCGAACGGTCTTCTTTACATGCCGCCCCATCAATGCTTCTGCTATCCCGGCGTGCTGCTGAACGGATTCAATGCGCTCACCTCCCGGACCAGCCTGGAGCCGCGATCTTCCGGCGAGGAGTCTTCCGGCGAGGAGAACAGATTGTTTCGCGGACCAGCCTGGGGAACCGGTAGTCGGGAGGAGGGCGATTTCAAGGAGGGGACGGATAAAGCGTGGCCCACCTATCGCCATGATCCGCGGCGCAGCGGTTCCGTCGCATGGAGCGGGCCCTCCGCCCCTCGGTGTCTCTGGGAAACAGAACTCGGCGGAAATCTCTCGCCGCCCGTGGCCGCCGACGGAAAGGTCTTTGTGGCGAGCACTGATTCCCACGCCGTTCATTGCCTGGATGCGAATAGCGGGAAACGGCTGTGGACCCGCGTGGCGGGGGCCCGAGTGGACTCCCCGCCCACGATCCACGAGGGGCGTGTATTGTTTGGTTCCGCCGATGGCCACGTGTATTGCCTGCGCGTCTCTGACGGTGAGCTCATATGGCGTTTTCGCGCCGCCCCCGGCATCAACCAGATTAGCGTCCGGGGCCAGATCGAATCCGCCTGGCCCGCTCACGGAAGCGTGTTGGTCCGCGATGACAAGGCATACGTGACCGCCGGTCGATCTTCCCATCTGGAAGGAGGCATCTGGATGTACGCGCTGGACCCCGCAACCGGCGAGGTGTCGCACCAGCACCAACTCAAAGACCCCGCCCCGGATGTCTCGAAGGATGCGGGACGCCCCTTTGACATGGACGGCGCTCGGTCGGACATCCTGGTGGCCGGACAGAGAGACATCTACCTGCTCCAAAACCGGTTCAATGCGGATCTCAGCCCCGTGCCGATGCCGACGGTGACCAAACTCGGAGACCGCCAGTGCGAGCGACACCTGATGGCGACCGGTGGCTTCCTGGACCGGCACCGGTCCAACGGCGCATTCAATCGCATGTTCTGGACCTACAGCAATCGTTGGCCCGGCTTCTATTTTGCCTACGAGGCCCCCAAGGCGGGACAAATCCTGGTGTTCGATGAACGGACTACTTACGCTGTAAAGTACTACGCGAAACGGCACGGCCACAGCCCCGAATTCACGCCCGGCAGTGGCTACAAACTTTTCGCTGACCGAAATACCAACGACCCCGTCCTGCGACCGCCGCGAGCTGGCCAGGAGAAAGGCGGAGGGTTCTCCCGAGAGCAATTCTGGAAGTGGTTCAAGGAGGTGCCGGTGCGAGTTGAAGCCATGGTGTTGGCGGGCGAGCGCCTCTATCTGGCGGGGCCTCCGGACATCGGACCTGGAAAGGAGGCAGCGGAGGACGCCATGCAAGGGCGAAAAGGCTCGCGATTCTGGGTCATCTCGGCGTCCGATGGCAAGAACGTGTCAGTCAGTGAAATGGAAAAAGCTCCGGTGTTTGACGGCTTGATCGCCGCCTTTGGACGACTTTACATGGCGTCCCAGGACGGCACGCTCATGTGCTTGGGGAATAAGCAGGACGAAGAGAGCGAAATGCCCAATGGAAATCAGGGGGAATAGCATGGAAAACCCGCGAAATCAGAATCGGACCCGATACCCCGCGGCCATCTCCAAACGGGAGTTTTTGAAGAGGGCTGCCGGTGCCGTGGGAGTATGGTCGATGGCCCCCGCCCACCTGCTGGCCGAAGAGGGCGGGAAGTCCGCCAGCGAGAAGTTGAATATCGCCGGCGTGGGACTTGGATTCAGGGGTTATGAAAACCTCCGGAAGTGCGCGACGGAAAACATTGTGGCGATTTGCGACGTGGATTGGAAGTTGGCCGCCCCCGCCGCCGAACGATTTCCAGACGCGAAAACATATACGGATTATCGCCGGATGTTTGACGAACAAAAACATCTCGACGCGGTGATCATTGCCACTCCCGACCATACCCACGCCGTTATCACGGCCGAAGCCATGCGGCGAGGTTGTCACGTATATACGGAGATGCCGCTGGCGCACGACGTCCGGGAAGCTCGTCGGCTCGCCGAAATCGCACGCGATACCGGCGTCGTCACTCAGATGGGCAATGAGAGCCATTCGCACTACATGGCGCGGCGGGTTTGCGAATGGGTGTGGAGTGGAAAACTCGGCGCGATACGGGAAGTGGAATGCTGGACCAACCGCCCCGAGTGGGCTCAAGGCATGGACGCGCCGCCGAAGACCTGCTCCCCACCCAAATCCCTGAACTGGGATCTGTGGCTCGGGCCCGCTCCGATGCACGACTACAGCCCCGCCTACCACCCCTGCGATTGGAAGGGCTGGAGGGATTTTGGAACCGGCGCTCTGGGGGCAATGGGCTGTTATGTCATCGACCCCGCGTACTGGGCACTGAAGCTGGACGAAGCCCCTTATTTTGCCATCGAGGCCGAATCGACGGGCTTGAACCGCTGGAGCTATCCATGCGCGTCCACGGTACGCTACCACTTCCCCGCCCGTGGTGACCTGCCGCCCGTTACGCTTACCTGGCGGGATGGCGGGCGAAAGCCGCCACTGCCGGATGGATGGCCAGACAACCGGCACCCCCCGTGCCATGGTAGTTTTCTCCTGGGTGAGAAACATACGCTCGCCGTGGACCAGGTCAGCCAGGGATACGGCTGGGCCCGACTCATCCCTGAATCACTCATGTACTCGGTCGACCTCCCGCCGAAAAAACTACCGCGTCTAGAAGAAGGCCCGAGGTGGAATCCGACGCGTCATCAACAGGAGTGGGTGAACGCGTGTAAAAGCGGGAACCAACCCGGCTCGAACTTTGATTACTCCGGCCCGTTAACCGAGATGGTTTTGCTGGGCAACGTCGCTTTGGCGGCCGGTCAGCGCCTCGAGTGGGACAAACAGGCGATGAAAATCACAAACGACGCCGCCGCCGACGACCTCCTGCGCCGGAGTTACCGCGAAGGCTGGAGTCTCTAGGCCAGAAAAAGGGAGTCCTGCCCTGGCAAGTTGAAAACTTGGGGTTTCGGGGAGTTATGGGGCTTCCGGTTTTTCCGTCACGTGTTTCCGGTTCGAAAGCCGTGCCAAAACCAATCGACTCTTCTGCTTCCTTGATCGACAAAATCTGGGACATGACGGGCCTCTTCCGATTTCGGGCATCGGGTGGTCGTTTCGGCTACGATTGGCGGGATCCGCCGGGGATATCGACTTGATCGCTCAGCGTGATCCGAAACAAACCGCCAGCTTGGAGTCTTGGCTCGCGGGCCTGTCTCAGCGTTTCGCGAACCGGATTCTCCCCAAAGACTTGAACCCAACCCCCATATGTCGTAACTTCAGGGATGTGTGAGCGAGCGGCTGATTACGAGGGCGCCGGCGGGGGGTTGGGAAGCCTCGTGGTGGAGCAAGCCAATGGGAAACGAGGTGAATGATGAGGGCTCTTTGGAGGACCCGGGATCGAAATCCAGTGAAGTCGGTGAGGGGGTCTCCGAGGAGCGATCGGGCGATGTGACACGGATTCTCTCGGCCATTGAGCAGGGTGACGGCCAGGCCGCCGAGCAGCTCCTGCCCCTGGTCTACGGTGAGCTGCGCAAACTGGCCGCCGCCAGGATGGCTCGGGAAGAGCCAGGGGGGACGCTGCAGGCCACGGCGTTGGTGCACGAGGCGTATCTCCGGCTGGT
>JBNJEM010000364.1:0-7916 GCA_051745935.1 Planctomycetota bacterium | reverse complement strand
CGTCCACCGCCGTGACACCGTCAAACGTCTTGTAGATGTGTTCCGCTTGTATGATTGAGTCCGTGGTCATTGTCGTCCGTATCCAAGCTAGTACGCCACAATGTCGTGCGGGAGTACGTGCATGGCGTCCAAGGGCTTCTTCGGGGGAGTCGCATCCCCGGGCAGTCGCGCGGCCCTCATGATCCTGGCGTTGCCTGGGATTTCATGCCGGGCTAGGGAACGCCCACCCTCGGCGGGCGCTGCGTGCCCGGCACATTATGCCAAGAATGGTGCCCCAACCTTGTCTCGCCCCAACGGTAGTGTACTCAGAATCCTCCCGCGTGCTAGAGGCGACAGCTCGCGAAAACACGAGCTGCAAGCGGCAACCAACCGCGACAATTCCTTGCCCCTTACACAACACCACCCGGATTACACCCGGAACACGGAAGCCCCGACAACACCTTCGATGGATTTACCGACTTCTGGTTTAATGGTAAAATGCAGTCCCTGGATGTGTCGCCCTGGTATTCGCGGTCAACTTCATTCGCGCGGGCCCAAAAATCGGCCACCTTCGCATCGCGCGAATGAAGCAGACCGCGAATGTGCCTGTCCTGTTTTAGGCAGCTTACTGAACGCCTGCGTAGACTTCCCTCCGTATTCGCTCGGATGCGAGTGGGTTCATACGGTCGTCGTTCGGTTCGGAACGTGTCTTACGGGGCGGCAGAGGAGCTGGCCACGTCACGCGTGGCTGGGGTGTCGCCATTTAGCGGATTCGGCGGGCGGTGGACCAAGTGCCACCCTCCGAAACGTGCCGCGGTTATTCCTGAGCCGTTTCTAAATGCCACGGGCTTGTCCCGTGGTCCGTTACGTTCCACGCTACGACGGCCAGAAGTGATGTCTCTGGCCGGTTTGTGGCGGCGAACGTGAACCATCCCGGGACAAGCCCGTCAACACCTGGCGACCAATCGTCAATTGGGCCTTCATGGAAACCATCGATCACGGCATCCTTGCCGGGACTGTGTCGGGTCCTGCCATACCAGACCCGCGAGTCGATTCGTTCGATCGCGGGACGGCCTGGCTGGGACTCATCAGCGGGGGATGGACGCCACCACGGTACGTTCCGCTCGGGATGGAATCCCGAGCCACGGAGCAACACGACCTCACTGGCCGATCCTTACCGCTTGGGTGGAGTCGCTTCACGAACCAGCGCGCCGTGCTCGTCACTCAGCACCAACACCGAAAACTGTTCCACGGCATCGAGCGCGTCGGTGCTCAACGTCGCGTAATCAAAGCGGCCCCGCAAGTCGGTATATCCGTCCTTGTAGAACTTGATGTCCCCCCGCCCATTCCGAGCATAGACTTTGACGTATGCCTTGGACACCGGTTTGAACGTATCGGAATGCGTTACCTTCACCTGCCCATAGTTCTCGATAACCCGCACCGAAAGGGAATTGGAGAAATGGGGAAGCGTTTTACTTTCCCCTCCGCCAACCACCTCGATCAGCACGTTGGTATTCTTTAGTGACTCAGGCAGCTCCACGACCGTTCTCGGCTTGTCCTCCGGAAGCGCGACATCCAGCGACCGATTGGGCTTGATCGACGCGAAACTGTCCCCGAATTGCCGCACGAACGGGTTGCGACTAAAGAGCAACTCGACGTCCACTTCGTAGAAATTCACCTTTACAGCGTCCAAGTTCTGGTAGTTCAGGTGGATTTCGCGACCCTCGATTGTAAAGTCAAAATCGGGTTCGGTCGCCGCCAGTTGGCCCTGTTGCTGGTCACGGTCTCGAGCATCCACGACATCCACGTCCTTGCCCGTGGCCTCGTCGAGCTGTGCTACGATGGTGGTGAACGTCCTTCGCCATCGGTCCACTGGATGATCCACGTGTTTCTCCGCGATCGCGCGCGCTTTCTTCGTCTCCTCGGTGAAGAACTTCAAATAGGCCGCGCAGTAGTCGTACTGCAGTCTCGTGGCCACGTCGTCGGGGTTGACGCGAGCGAACGTGTCCAGCGCCTCTCCCACTCGATCCTGTAACAGCAAGTAGTAAGTCACGGCCAGAAGCTGGCTACTGTCCAGGGAGCGGTGGTAGGACAAACCTTTGAGAAAACGATGGTACTGCCAATGCAATCGGTCGTTGACGATTTGTCGTCGCTTACCCAGGGCGTGAGCACGAGCGTTGACCAACGGTTTGTACTCCAGATGCTCATACTCGCGCCGTTCGACCGGATCGATGACCAGCAGCGTGCTGTCGAGCGGGCCACCACATTCACGAATAATCTTGTCCGCATGCCGCAGGTACTCCCGCGCCCTCGCGGTCGCATTGTGTTTGAGGGCATAGGACCAGAGCGTGTGATTGTAAACATGGCGTTTTTCGAGAAGCGGCAGGATGCGTTCGAAGGCGGCTTGATCCTGCATCCGCCACGCAATCCGCCCCAAATTCAGTTCTTCCACGTTATGCTCATTCAGGAAGTGGACGACATCCTCCAGCGATCCATGCTGCGAGATGTAATCCCACGATTCGGTGTCAATCCGGGTAGGACGCTTGACCACGTTGAACGGCATGGGTTCGGCGGCCGCGATCAATTCCTCGTTTTTGGCCACATGGACTGGAAACTGAGGGAATTGTCCGGCGGCTGGAAAGTAGAAATGATACTCCAGCGTCTCCGTATGATACGGTTCCAGATCGATGTTCACCGTCGTGGTCGGTTTGTCGCCCAGAACCGGAATGGCCCCCTGAGGAATCTGTGCCAGCACGGTTAACTTCTGGCGCGCCGAGGTGGGATTGGTGATCACGATTTGACAGCCGTACACCGTCTGCCTGACAAACTCCTCGGTGATGAACTTGTCGACCTTCTCGCCATTGACCGTGCGGTACCGATCCCCGTGCTTAAACACATTCTGTGTGACCAGCAATTGGCCAGCCTCCTCCGGGGCCTGAGCGGGCTCGATCTCCTCGTGGAACACCACCAGCGGTCCGCCCGGGACCACGGTCATTTGAGTCTCGTCAAAAGTGGTCTCGTGTTCCGGGGCCGCGAAAGGCAGGTCAAGCACCGCCAATGCCAGCAGCATTTCGGGGAAGTTGCGTGAAGCCTCGGCGAGGTGTTTTGACAAAAACGGCCGTGCTGGATCATGGGCGGCGAAATCCTCCCAAAACGCGTTCACGGTTATCAGGGAGGCGTCCTGTTTGTCGATCGTCAGATGGTGGTAGTTGTTCTCGGCCCACTCTTTGGTTTTCTCGAGTTTGCGATAGAGCTGCCGCATTCTCTCGCGACGTTCCAAGTCGCGATCATCGTAGAAGTACGCCTCCTCGGTGTCCTCCAGCTTGTCGGCTACCGGCTTGTCCGGCTGCTTTTTCAATCTGGAAGCGTCGAGATCTTCGTCCACCTCGCCGCCGTCTTCGAGCTGCCGCTTGTTCCTTTCGGCCATCTCCTTCGCTTTCTGTTGCGCTTCAAGCGAAAGCGATTCCGACCTGGGTTCCGCCGGCCTCGAAGCGGCTGGCGCGGAAGACTCCGCCCCAAGGGCGTCCATCGCCCCGCTCTCGCGCTTCCGAACGTTACGGCGCTGCAGGTTGTCCTTGGCGTCTTTCAATCCGAGTGCATCATAAACATCCAGCGCACCGCGTTGGACGGCCGTGTTGAACAAATGGTTGAAACGTTCCACATCCGGCGGTTGGAGCGCGTACAGGTCACTTACATGGCGCGCGGTTCGCTCCCGTTCATCCTCGACGCGGCGAGCCAGCAGGATCCGCTCCACGATGTTGAGTTGGCCATGGTTCCACGGCGAACGGTAGTCGGAAAGATCATTCTCCAACAAGAAGTGATCCATGAATGTCTTGTCTTTTTTGTGAGCCAGGTACGGTTGAATCACCCTTTTGAAGAATTCCGGATCCTTCTTGAACAAGAAGAAATTCAGCTCGTGGCTGGCGTATTTCGAGTAGAGTTCCCGTTTCTTTTCCGGCTCGAGATCCGGCCAATCGAGGATAAAGGAAAACTCGACGAGTTTTTCGCTGTTGCTCAACGTCGCGAACAGCGTGAACACGCTGGCCAGGCTCCCATACGACTCGAACCGAGCGGTGGCGATGTCGTGAAGCGTGAACGTCTGGCCGGACGGCACGATTGTGATCTGCTTTTGCCGCGAAAAGTGCTGCTGGGGATCCAGATTGTCGAGTAACCGCAAGTCGACGAAGGAGGGCGTCGGCTCCGGCAGCGACAGGGTGCGGTAGGTCGTGTTGAGCGGATCGACCGCCACCACCCGAATATGTTGTTTTTCTTCGAGCGCGTCGCGAGGAATCTCGACAATTCCTTCGTCATCGGGTACCAGATTGAGCAGAACACCGGCGCTCGACGCCAGAAAATCGAGATCGGCGAAGTGATCGGCTGGTTCGGCCGGCTTTTCCGCGGCGGCCGCCTCGCGCTCGGCACTCGACTCGGACCGGGCGTCACCCTTGCCAAACCGATCCCCGGCCCGGGCCTGTTGCTCGCCCGTTTCCGTCTCGCGAACGGCCCACGGGTTGAGCAGTAACGACGGGCGTTCCAGCATGTTGCCCGGATACTGCGTCGCGTACCTGCGATCGATAATATATCGGTACTCATCACCGATATTGCGACCCGTCAGGTAAACGGACTCGGCGGGCGTCTGCCGGAACATGTATGGCTCCGCCCCCTTTACCTCGCTCAAGTGAGCATACGCGTCGTATTCGGGTACATAGCGCGAGGCGTAAACATGCACCCGCGTGAACCGCGACACGTTCCGTAATTGGACGACCAACTTGTCATCGGCCGAAGCAACCGATTCAATCTGCAGAGGCTCGAGCCGCGGCGTCTCCAGTTGCCGCGGATCGCCCGCGATGAACGAACCCAGCTTTTCACCTTCCGCGACCCGCAGCAAGACGCGCGTGCCGGTCTCCTTGAGCAGAAGATCGTAGTCTCCAGGCGGTAGCTCCTCGATGACCACCAACCCGTTTTTCAAATGGAGATGTTCAAAGCGGTCGACGCTGAACGTGCCGCCAGTCAGCTGCAACAGCGACAGCTCCTCCCGAGATGGTTCTTCCGCCGCGCCGAGATACGGTAGCTCAATGGCTTCACCGGCTCGGGCATGCACCGTCCTGTCATATGTGTGGCGGTCCCCGATCAAGGTCCAGGCGTGCTCCGTCCCTTCCGGTCCTTTGGCGGTCAGAGAGTGAATATCGGCGAGTTCGCCGAGTTCGACGCGCCCTTCGGCATTCGTTTTGAGCACCACGTTTATCGTGTCGCGGAAATCCCGATGTTTAAAGGTGAAAGTAACGGGCCGCGACCCCTTCGGTTCGCCAGTCCGGCCGCGCACTTCCAAAACGTACTCGCCATCGGCTTTCACAAAATGCAGATCTTCGATCTTTTCCGTACGGTTGATTCCGTTGAGCGAAAAAGTCTCCTCGTCGGCGACATCCATCTTTTCGCCGGTCACGGCTTGGGTAATCTTGGCGGACAGTTTCACACGAAGGCGAGCCAACCGGCGCGGCACTTGGAGCTCATGGACGGACTCGCGGTCTTCCTGCAGCTTGAAGTCTTCAATCTCTACTGTTGAAGACGTGTCCTCCAAATCCGTGGACGTGACCGTGAGCGTCGGGTTTTCCAAAAGCTTGAGCGACACGGCAGTGCCGTTGATGGAAAGACCGGGACGGATCAGCATCCGAGCCTTTTTCCCCTCCAGCAGCGACTCTCGATCCACGTAAAAAGCGGCGTTGAATTGATAGTTTTCCGGCTCATGGCGAAACGAACCGAGCGAGGAATACGTGGCGTCTTTGGCGCCGGGCGCCGGGGCGGTAATCACAACGGGCCGCCTTCCGGGGTCCGTGGTAAACGGGACATCAATCGTGCCATCGTCTCCCGCCTTGTATTCGTGACCGGCAGTCCAGAGCCGAGCATCCTTCACTTGCTGATTCTTCTCGTCCAGGATGGTAAACGAGTGTCCCGCCGCCGTCGTTTCCACCACGTGACGGAGTTGCCCTTTTCGAATCAATGCCCGGCTACTCCGACCGTTGCCAATAAAGTCGATGACATACACACCCGCCTTGTCGCACATCGGGAAATCAAATTCTCGCTCCACGCGCCGAAACGGTGGCTCGTCGTATTCATACGTTTCCTCGTGGTTGGCGACCAACCCGTCCAAGTTGATGTCCGTGTCGACCTCTTGTTTGGTCTCCCGATAATAACTCTCCGTATTGATTTCAAAGACCTTGACCAGCAACGTGGACACGTTCTTGACATGCACCCCGAGACTTACGTTGTCATCGACGGCATACCGTGTGTCGTTCGCCGGATCAAACTCAATATCCACCCGCTCTTTCAACCGGCGAAACAACTCCGGCGGCAAGAGTGACGCCCACTCCTCCGGATCCCCCAAACCGTTGACGATCTTCGTTTCCGCGAACAAATGCCGCAGATAGACATCGTCGATCAAGGGCTCATACTCCTTCGTGTTGGCGGCATCCACGAGGAAGTGGGCCAAGTAGTCGCGAACCAAAGGTTCATCATCTTGGATTGGGGGCAGCCCGGTGGCGCCGTCGAAGTGCGCGTTCAAGTCGCACGCGAATCGCCGCAGCGCCTCGGACTCCCGCACCGCCTCCGAGATATAGTTGGTGCGGCGTGGCAGTTGCAGATAGGCCAAAAACCGATCCTTGTCGTATGTCCCCTGACTGCGATCGAACCTTAGTCGATGATAGAGCACGTGCGCTTTAAGCGAATTATGGACCGGCTCCAATCGCTTCGTGAAAGCCCGCAGGCGATCCAGATATCCAGCCATCGCCTCCGGCTCGTGCCGCCAGTCGACATCCGGATTAGGCTGCAGCTTGGCCAGGTACGCGCGCACAAAGGCCTGCTGGTTGAGCAGCTCCGATTTCAGGTTCAGCAGCTCGTCCAGTTGCGATTTGAGCAGCTGGCGGTGAATGTTCAGCGAGCCAAATCCCTCGGTCTTCGGGTTGTTCAAATCCGCGACCACCAACTCCACGACATTCGCATGGTCGGGACGCGGCAATCGTTCCAGTAACTGCCGGCGCTGAGTGGCGTTAAGGTCTTGCTGGGCCAACCGTTCAAGTGATGAATCCTCGAATCCATTGAGGCTGTTTGGATGTCGCTGTAATGCCAATTTCCGAAACCGCTCGCGACTGATCGTCTCCGCACTCAGCGCGGTTGGCAAGTTGGGCTCGGCATCCAACTCTTCCTTCTGATGCGGATAGTGAATCCCGAACCGATTACGCAGGTATCGCAGCGATTCTTGGGAATTTCGGTCGTACGTCAGCAGCGCCAGCCGTGTCCGGATTTCCCAGACGCGCGCGGTCTCGTTATGCCGGCGAACCCACGTCTTGAGCATCTCCTCCACTTTTTCAAACCGCTCCGTGTTCAGCCAGTGAATACAGTGCCAGTAGTAATAATCCTCCGTTCCCGGGATCAGCTGCTCCAGCGCGACATCCCGATCCTCCGCCAACACGAAATCCTCGACGTATTCAACCTCGCCGCCCCAGCTCGTCGCGGCGCCGGTCAACAGGATCGCTCCAATCAATAGCACGTATCGCATGATCAACTCCACAAAAGGCAAAACACAGCGATGATTTGGGCAACAACAGCCCCCCTCGAACCGAAGCCCGGCAAGTGCCCGTGAATCCGGCGCAAGGATACCTTTTCCAACAGACGCGCGTGAGACACCAAAAGTTCCCGCACCCCTCAATTTCTTTTTGTCGCCCCCCATGATGGTTACTCCCGCCGGCGTCCCGGGCGTGCTGGCGACCACAACGGAAATGGGCTCAAACCGCCAACACGATTGTCCCGCGGCTTCGATCGATCTATTTTGAGGGGAACACTGGGGCGTTATCAGAGATATATTTCAGGCGGTTGGATTTTTCCGGGTGGAAAGCTGCCCGACGCAAGCCGTCCTCCCGTTGGTCGGACTCGCGGCGGAGAAA
>JBNJEM010000363.1:0-7920 GCA_051745935.1 Planctomycetota bacterium | reverse complement strand
TTTGGTCCTTTCAGTCCCTGAGGTCCTTGATTCGACGCGGGCAAGGACGCAAGGCGCAACAAAACGGGCTACAAGGACCTAAAGTTTTTCGCCATCCCACCCTCGCCCTCACCGTCCATGCGACGTCCAATGTTCCTTGTTTCAGCTCACCGCGTGCTAAATCACGCCGCCATGGACCCGTTCCGGACTCATGTGACTGGGCTGATCCAAGAACCAAATTCGTTCCCATTGGTTGAGCATCTGGCGCATGTCTTCCGACGTAAAAATCAACTGTCGAGTTCGGCGGGATCGATCCGCCGAATAGATCGGCAGAAAACACCCTACACTGGTACTCAACAGCGTGCACAGCAGCACCCCGTACAAGATTCGACGCATCGAGTCAATCCTCCCTGAACAGAATGGATCGCTTTCAACGCACGGCGCGCGTCGAAAACATCCGCCCTACAACCGAACTGGCTCCCGAGAACCAACCCGTCGTAATTCCATTTCGCGACGTTATTTACGGAACCTGACCGTCATCAGATGAGCGATTAACGGCTCGGGCCACCGTGCCCGCCAGGATAAACCGTGTCTGGGATGCGCACGGCGGCGGTACGTTCTCTAAAAGGCCCTGCCAACCCCCCCTCCGCCACATCCCTCAAGCGTCCTGCCACCAAAGAAGAGTTTCCAGGGGGCGGAAACCAGGTTTCGTTACCGACTGTGAGACACCAGCCCTGGATTCGCCGTGTATCAGACACCTCCCACGCTGAATCAAAATCCTTGCGGCGGTCCCAATGTTTCTGGTGCTGGCGACCTGGGGGGGGCGGGCTGTTCCGGGTCAACCGCCTCAATGGGTGCTGGTGCGGGCGGCGCGTTGACGTTGACGCTTTCGTACTCTTGGGCGACCGCCTCGCCCGCCTGTCGCTCCAGCTCCCGTACCCGTTCCTCCATTTCCTTACCCGGTTTGAAGGTGACCACGAATTTCTCCGGCACCTCCACCCGCTGCCCAGTTCGCGGGTTGCGCGCTTTGCGAGCCGCCCGTTTTTTGACTTCGAAGACTCCGAAATTGCGCAACTCAATACGTCTTTCGTCCACCAGGGAACGAACAATCGCGTCAAAGGTCTTTTGGACAATTTCTTTGGTCTTAAGCTGGGTCAAGCCGATCTCTTCGGAAATCGTCTTGACGATCTCTTTCTTCGTCACGACTCAACTCCCTCGCTGGGCACTCAAAAGGTCCGGAAACCTCGCTCCTTCCACCCGCCTATTATTGCTCCAAGTGTAGATGCCACAAGCATTAGAGTCAAGCTCACTGCACCTCGACCCACGTGATCTCCCGCTTGGACACCCTTCAAGAGCGGGGGGAACCTCAGGCCCTTGGTGGATTTCGCCATCAAGTGTAAGTCGTTCCAAAGAAACAGCTTATATTCAATCCCGTGGTCGCGAAGCCGATTATTCTCATAAGCCCTTACAGCAAAAGTATTTCCAACGACCGGAATTCTCGGCGCCGGTTCAACGCACTAGCGGCACTAGCGGTCCAGTGGCGTCTTGATGGCATTATCGGCCAGCCAGCCGGCCAACTTCAACCAATCCTCAAACTCGCTACAAAACGCCACCCGCCGCCATGTGGGCGGCCAGGCTGGGCCCTGATGAACCCCCTACGGTTTCCGGCAGTGAGGCCGAGCATTGCAAGCCGGAAGCGGTTCGCCACTGGGTGTCGGAATCAATTGCATTGAGCCCATGGACCCGTTTGCCCGAGCACGGATTGTGGCGAGCTGCCTTCTAGTCGACACGGCGAAAGGGTGCTTCGCGATCCGATCAGAGAAGAATTGTTTGTCGTCGAGATTCAATATCGGCTAACTGGTAAAGTGTTCCTTTACCGATCCCGGGACAACTTTGAGCCGTTTGTTTCCAAGCCTCGGGGCTGGCGAGGTTTGAATTCCAAAATGGCCAGGTACGACATTGCCGCGGCCGGGCTGCGTAAACCCGGCACTTGCCTGTATGAGAATCGAATAAAACGCAATCGAAGTTGGATCGCTCCTTCAAACTCCGGCGGATTCCGATTTGCCGGACGTACTGGTCTTCAAATTCAGCCACCGACAGGCTCAGCGCCGCGGCGAGGTTTTCGATCTCCGCTTTGTTGACCCAAACAAATCCAGGCCCCCCCGTACAGCAGCCGCCGCATTCCGCGCACTGGAACCGAAGACCATCTGTATACCACGGGCTTTCTTCCATGCTCAGCGTCTGCTTCATACTCGATCCTTTCTCAGCTTCGGGGTCCCGGCGAGATCCGTGATCTTGCGTGCCGCCATCCGCTCTTTTTCCTCACCACTCCAGCACCGGCGGCTTCGCGCTGGGCAACCGCCCCCCTCAATCACGCCCTCCACGCACTTCCGGCCCCTTTTACCCCATCCGCGTGGTCCGATGAAAACAGGCCAAGGCCGAGCGCCTCCGTTGCCCCTGCCACACTGCCGAGGTTGAACCAGGATCAAGGAGGCCGAAACGACCGACGCGAGCACCGGGGTTGCGGCGCGGATTCCGACCCCAAAAGGCCCAACGGAGGTTGAAAGACCGCGTGCCGTGCCCCACCGTTCGGGCCCTGTCACGGCTAAGAATTCCGATGGCACCGGCCCGGCAGTGTTCTTTCGCCTACCTGGCGAGGTCGTGCGATCGCCGAGCCGCCCTACCTCACCCTAAGACGAATCCGTGGGGCAACACTAGGAGGGTTCATTGGGGTCTTTGAAACGCCCTTCACTATCGTCGACCACATCATAACGATCATCTGGTGCTCGGCGGCGGCTCAACCCGGCCCGTTCCAACAGAGACCGTCCCATGATCTCCGAGAGTCCCTCTTCGTCGGGCGGAGGGGGTCCGGCGGCTCCCAGGTCCACCGGCGAATAGTTAATCGTGTATTTGTGCTTGGCAATAGCCAGCGTGTCGCCCGGATCCAGACGCTTGCGAGCGACTCGAGTCCCGTTGACTTTGGTGCCATTGCGGCTCTTCAAGTCTCGGACATACCAGTACCCTTCTTCCAGCGACAGCTGGCAGTGGTGGGCCGACACGTTAGAAAAACGGAGCGTAATGTCGCACCCTTCACGTCGGCCTACAAGCAGCTTTTTCTGGAGCAAGGGAATGGGGTCGCCGCCCCCCACGGGAACGAGTTCGCCAAACATGAATGAATTGCCTTGTCGCGAGCGGATCCAAGCGATACGATTCGGTCGTCAACCAAATCGGAATAGAAAAGAATAAACACACTGCAATTCAATCTAGTTGAGTTCCCCAGTGTCGTCAACTTACACGAGCCCGAAGGCGTGGCTTCCAACCCATCACTGGCGGAGATGTGGACTACGATACTTCTCGTATAAGTTCTTTCTACAAAAGCACTTCGGGACTCGAGTCCAGCGAGTCAGCCTTGATGGGGGCTTTGCGTGTCCCAACGCCGACGGGCATATCGGGTCCGAGGGCTGTATTTTCTGTGACGCAGGTAGCTTTAGCCCCAGTCGGCGAGCCGCCCGAACCGCCGACCGGCTGCCCGGCATCTCGGAGCAACTGGACGAGGGCATCGCTCGTTTACAGCGCCGTTACCGCCACTGCACCCGATTTCTGGCGTATTTTCAGCCAGCCACCAACACCCACGCGCCGGTGGAGCGGCTGCGAGCGGTCTATGAACCGGCCATCCAACACCCTCAGGTCGTGGGGATCGCGATCGGAACCCGTCCAGACTGCGTCCCGCCCTCCGTGCTCGATCTACTCGAGGCGATGGCCCGACAGACGTTTGTTTCCGTGGAATATGGAGTGCAAACGAGCCACGACGGATCGCTCCAGTGGATGAACCGGGGTCATGGTCACGATGCGACGGTGGATGCCGTCACTCGCAGTCACGGGCGCGGCTTTGAGATTGGCGCGCATCTGATCCTCGGCCTGCCCGCTGAATCACGGCAAGACATGGTCGCGACGGCTCGGGAGCTCGCCCGCCTGGGCATCGATGCCGTCAAGCTCCATAACCTTCACGCCGTGGCGGGAACCCCTTTGGCGGATCAAGTACGCCGGGGCGACGTGCGACTGATAGACCGCCATCACTACGTGCAAGCGGTGGTTGATATTTTGGAAGTACTGCCTCCGCATGTGGTTATTCAGCGGATAGGAGGGGATGCGCCCCGCCAGTACCTGGTTGGCCCCCGTTGGTGCCTTGACAAATCCGGCTTGCACCGAGCCCTTCAACTGGAACTGGAACGTCGGAATACTTGGCAAGGCAAACGAGCCGCCGAGCTCCCCCCCGAATAGAACGAGTGGCCGCGGCTGGAGGGGGCTGGCGAGCATCGGCCAGAGAATGACTGCCACGTTTCAAGACCGGTAGGCGTGTCGCTGCGAGTGCGAACCCATGGCGTGGTTTCTGTCATGTCTTTCTGCACCGACACCGCGACCGAATGGCGTATTCTCGTTCCCCCCGGGGCACGTCTGGTAAAACGCCTTCAAAAACGGTATACGTATTTGGATGACCGTTTAGCCGGACTGTTGGGGGTGTTTGTACGAACGTCGCTCGAGTTCCAAGGACGCAATGTGCAGACGTGTGAGGCTCTTTGAGCGGCCTAGACGCTGGAAAATCGCTGGTTTCCGGTGAATTTCAGGTGGATTGAATTCGGGCCATTTCCGGCGGCGGCCATCTCCGAAAAGACCTTCGGAGCCGGGCTTTACCAGCTAGTCGTCATGTAAGGTTTTCAGTTTGAGTTAAGGAGTATTTGATGAGCAACGCATATCCGAAGCTTCACAACGCCATGTGGCCTGGCCTGGTGGGTAAGGAAGAGGGGACGGACCACCCGCCGATCAGCCGGGAGCGAATGCTGGAATTGACGGCCGGGGCCGAAGTAAACGGGCAAAAATTTGAAGGCGTGGACATTTTTCTGTTCCATCCCCACACCGATCCGGACGCCAGCGACGACCAATTGCGAGCGATGGCCGACAGCATTGCTGAAAAAGGGCTCAACGTCGGTTCGGTCGTGGCCCCGATTTGGCCCGGCACCGTCGGTGGATCCGCGATGGGGAGTGAGCAGGACCGCAAGAATTTCGTGCTTGCCGTTAGGAAAGCCTGTCGCATTACGCGGGTGTTCAACGAACACGGCGTCCGGCAATACGGCGCCATCCGAATCGACTCGGCTGACAGCCCCGAAAACTGGTTGAAGGATCCGAAAGGAAACACCGAGTTAATCGCGCGCACGTTTCGGGAGGCGGCCCAAGTGGCCGGGGATCATGGCGAGCGGTTGGCCGCCGAAGGTGAAATCTGTTGGGCCGGCCTCCATTCCTGGAAATACGCGGTCCAGTTATTGGAAGCGGTGGATATGCCGGACGTCCTGGGATTTCAAGCAGACCAGGCACATACGTACTTGTACTTGATGGGTTACAACGCCGAAGAGCACGCGTTGTTGAAGGAAGGCTACAGTGAAGAAGAGTTTTACGAGGCCTACAAAACCATGACCGAGGCGCTACGGCCATGGACCATTGACTTTCACGTCGCTCAAAACGATGGCACGGTGCACGGAACCGGCGCGCACGATTCAACGGGACGGCATTGCCTGGCCGATGACCCCAATGGCAAACTGGACATTGTGAAAACAGCCGGCTACTGGCTCGATGGCGCTCAATCTCGCGGTATCAAGCACGTGTGTTGGGATGGCTGTATGTTTTCCAACGCGGTGCTCCAAAGCGGGGAAACCTGGAACACCATCCTGGACACCATGATCCGTGTCCGCGACGCGCACGGCTGGAATGAATAGCTCGCCCTCAAAGAAAAACGGTAGCCGTTCACGGTAGATGGCAAGCAAACCGCTGGTATCCGCTAACGAACGCTGATGCAAGGCGGATTCGAGGCCGAGACCACGCGGTTGCCAGAGAGGGCGGAGGCATCCATAACAGCGGTACGTGTACCGGTCGCGGATGACTTTGTCCGGCGCGAGGCCGACCAACGGGAGGACGGCTTGCGTCGGGCAGCTTTCCACCCGGACAAATTCGACCGCCTGAAGTATAAGTACCGTGAGATCGGCTCCGAGGTGAACGCTTCGGCGCGGTGGCACAGGCCTCTTGCTTCGTCCAGATACCTGACTATTTGCGTTTATCAGCGTTTATTAGCGGTTCTCTTTCCCCCCCCCACTCGTGAACGGTTACGAAAAACGCGAGGCCTCGCGGCTGCTGATCCGCGCCATTGACACGGTGGTTGGAACCGCTGATAATACGTGGAGTATTACGTATCTTCTTGTTCATATTACGCGCGCGGTTCCAGGGCCGAGCCCAGGGGCTTCGGGGACGGCCAGGGATGTGACGGGTCGGCGCGAACTCTGGTTGTGAAAGCGGTAATCCCATGCATTTGCACGAAGCTGTACTGGCCGGCTCGCCGGAGGGGATTGGCGTTCTGTCCGCTGGCGTGGTGGGAACGGCGGTGGGCACGGCGATTGGCTTGCGAAGGATGGACAATGAACACGTGCCGCGAGTGGCTGTGGTCACTGCCGCGTTTTTCGTGCTCTCGTCGATTCACGTTCCGGCGGGGGTCACCAGCGTGCATTTGGTGCTCAACGGGCTCGTGGGCCTGTTACTGGGTTGGGCGGCATTCCCCGCCCTGTTGATCGCCCTGATGCTGCAGGCCGTACTACTGGGCCATGGCGGTGTATTGGCCTTGGGCATTAACACCTTGATCATGGCGACGCCAGCGGTGGTCTGCCACCACGCGTTGCGTGCGTCCGTGTGCTGCGGAAATGACAAAGTGGCTGGCTTGGCGGGCGTTGTGGCGGGAGCGACCGCCGTGTTGGGCGCGGCGCTGTTGATGGCAACCGCGCTTCGGCTTTCCGGCGAGGCGTTCACGTTTCCCGCATTGGCGGTTCTGGTCTCTCATGTCGTCGTGGCACTCGTGGAAGGTCTTGTGACAGGTGGCGCGGTGGTCTTTTTGCGGCGAGTCCGCCCGGATATCCTGGCGCGGCCTTTGCTGTTCGCTTCGGTCTCAACCGACTGGTGTAAAGGGTAACCGGCATATGATCCGAAGGTGCCTTGAAGCATGCGAATCCGGTCTCTGGGTGAAGCGAGGGGTCGACGCGTCCGGGGCGTTGGACGTTCCACACGGGCGAAACACGTCACCGGCTTGCTGGCAAGCGACATGGGTCATGTGCTGCTTTTGGCTGTTCAGTAGCTGTTTCACAGCCACGGCGGAGGCGCATAAGGTTATCATGTTTGCCACGGCGCGGGGGAAAAAGATTGAAGGCGAAGTCTATTATCAAGGTGGAACGCCAGTACGAAACGCGGAAATCACCGTGAATGGCCCCGACGGCGAAACGGTGAGCACGGTGAAGGCGGACGAAGAAGGCAAATTCGCTTACGAACCCCGTTTTCGCCAGATCCACTCGTTGGTTGCCGATGCCGGCATGGGACACCAAGCAGAATTTGTCGTGCCGGCTCGGGAGCTGCCCGCGGACCTTCCTTCCCCACCCGCCGGCGACCCATCGCCCCATGACCATGAAACAGGCCATGACCATGAAACGGGCCATGACCATGAGACGCCGCGCGAGTACTCGGCGAGCCACGCACACGCCACCGATCATCAGCACGCCCCGGTAGCCAATTCCACGGCGGACGGAGCCACGACGGCGGATGGCGCGGTTGAAGCGGTGGGCACAACTCATCCGGATAGAATTGAGGCGTTGGACCAACGGATCGCCGCGCTGCAAGCCGATCTACGGCGGTGGCGCACGCGTTTGCGCTGGCAAGACGTTTTGGGAGGCTGTGGGTACATTTTGGGAATCTTCGGCGTGTGGGTACTGGCAACGCGGCGGCAAAAGAAGGATGAGTAACCGTTCACGGGCAAAAGACTGATGTTCGCAGGCGTTCCCACGTCCGTTGCACATATTGAGGAAAGGCTTTTCGAGGTGCAAATGCCACGGGCTTGTCCCGTGGTCCGTTACGTTC
>JBNJEM010000362.1:0-7922 GCA_051745935.1 Planctomycetota bacterium | reverse complement strand
GACCCGCACATCGCCGCTGGTGCCCATCCGCGCCACGACGTGCCACGCTTCTTCGGGCCGCGCGGCCACTGCGATGCCACGCTGGTCTTTGGCACCAGCCACAACCAGCATCGGCAGCAGATCATCGCTCTTCAACTTGACCGAGGTCCGTGGACACAACTTGAATTGCCGCAGCGCCAGTGATGGGGTCCAGGCATAAACGGTGGGTAACGCGGCATTCCGGGCCGCGCCGATCTCCATCTCGTACCGCCAGCCGCCGGGTCCTTGTTTCTTTTGCGCGAACGCCTTCGACGCCTGGTACGTTTCGTCCGGTGAAAATTGCACGGTTGGATCCCAACCCGTGGTGTCGCAACTGATGCTACCCCGTTTGTGTACGATAAAGCGGATACGATCCCCCTGCCGCGCGTCCAAGACCAAGTTATGTCGCACCCCTTCGCCGTCGTCGCCTTCGATTTCAGTCTTCCAAATCTCCTGTTGATTGTGGCGGATCACGGCGCGGATACCATCACCCGAGCGATGAAGCTTGAACACTCGGCCGGAAACGGTCACTTCTCCATCTTTGGGTGAAACAAAGCAGCGTACGCTCGGGGTCCGCTCGCCGGGATGGTGCCAGTCCTTGCCCACTCGTGTCCAGTTCGGGCCGGTGAAAAACGTGGACCCATACCATTCGCGCTCGCTGTACTTCAACTCGCGATAGCGACCGTCGTTTAGATCAGAGCCGTTCGGCAGCGTATCGCTCCAGAAGACATGGGCGTCGTCCGCCGCGGCCACGGACGAAGCCATCAGGATGGCGACAGCGGAGACGCCCCGGATGGTACATGTGTTTATGCATGGTTTCATGGCATGGGTCCTTGAGAAGGCACGCGAAATGTGTCGCACGTGCAATTGCATTATCGCACCCATGATCAGCCCGCTCGAGTCTTTTTCGCTGGCCGGCACTTGCAAAACTGGTATAATCGTTTAGACCGTAGGGAGTTTGTACAGGGATCGCGGGGGCGAGGAGCCCCGCGTTGTCTTGAAAGCCCCAAGACGAATATTCAGGTATCCTGCCACTAAAGAGGGAGCGAAAGCGGGAAACAGGTTCGGTTAGTGCCTGTTGGTTGTACAGCCCCCCTTCAGTACTTCCCCACCGGCCCTCTTGTCACGCCATTCATCGCCCCCCCAGGGATTCCGGAGGGGGGATAACTAGACACTCAGTGCGATTTCGGGGGTTCCTATTGAGACTGAACAAAAAAACACTTCGCCTCGTCCTTTTGTGGATTTCGCTGTTCTTGATGTATCGTCTGGCGGACTATTCCGTCAGCGCGGCGTTTCTGGGCGCGGAGCCGGCCGGGGAGCTGTTCAGTTCATTTGCCATGTTTCTGTTTTGGCTCACCTTTATCGCTACGCTGGCTGTCACGGTTTTTCTGCTCCCCTATCGCGGGTTAGGCTTGTTAACGATGCATTTGGGGTGCGCGGCCACTTTGTTAGGGGGGTTGTTGGGCTCGAGTGCGGCGCACCAATATCTTTACGGTGGTCGAATCTACAAAGGTTACATGCAAATCGGAGAGGGGGGGGCGTCCGCCGAGGTCTATTCGGCGGAAGGGGAACCGATTGACTCCTTGGACTTCGAACTTGTCCTGGAGGATTTCTCTATCGACCGCTACCAGGAAGACGACGAGTCGCTTCGGTGGGAGCTGTGGAGCGGGTTGCGGGCCGAGGAAGAGGACGGAGAGCGACCGACGGTCCGGCTGGACTGGCGAGAAGGCCAAGAGATCCCCGTGCCCAACACGGACATCACGCTCGAGGTGCTGGAGTACGAACAGCGTGAAATTCCACGGCCGCCGGGGATTATTATCATTCATTCCGAACCGGATGACATGGTCGTGCTTCCGGCCATTGTGGGGCGGGAAGTCCAATTGCCCAACTCCAAGAAAACGTACACCGTTCGTCAAGTGTTTCGTGGTCTTCGCATCGATCCCGAAACGAAACAACCGGTGGACGATCCTTCTGGGGGATTTAGACCGGCGGCCGTGATGGAAGTGGCCGTGGAAGGCGAACAAACCGAAGTGGCATACGCGTTCACCCGCGAGCTGAACGCTCGGATGCGGAGACCAGCCGAGCAGGTTTTCGTTCCCATCAACAAGCCCGACATGGAAACATTGGCGGTGCCGACGATTAAGTTCCGTTTTCGGCGTCATGGAGCGGTCAGGGAGAAGACGGTTTCGCCGGCCGAGGGGCTAACGCACGACGTGTTGTCGTTGGAGTTCATGTATGAAGACCCGCGGGCCTACGCCGCCGCCGGGGAACCAATCCTCGCGATTCAGGAACCGACACCCACGATCAAGACGTATGAAAGCAAGGTGGTGGTGAAAGAGGACGACCGCACCGTGAAACGGGCGTCCATTCGGGTCAATCACCCGCTGCACCATGAGGGCTATCACTTCTATCAAACGGACTACGACCACGAGGGTCACACGTACACGGTCCTGAGCGTCGTGAGTGACCGGGGCATGTGGTTGGTCTACACTGGATTTGTATTGCTCTTGTTCGGAACGACTTGGCATTGCTGGTTCGGATTCGTGGTTCGAAAAAAGGGGAAAGGCGCTACACCGGGACAGGAAGACGAACACGCGGTAGCGGAGTGAATTGATGGAAATCAAGTTGACCGTACAAGGGATGCTGATCTACGCGACCATGGCAGCCTATCTCGCCGGGTTCTTTGTCTGCGTTATCGGGGAGATTGTTGGAAACAGGCGTTGGAAGTCGGTGGCGATGTTGGTCTATGCGCTCGGGGCCGCGCTTGCGGTCCTCTCGTTTGGCTACCGGGCGTACGAAGTTCAGCGTGTACCGTTCCGTAACCTGTTTGAAGTGATGCTATTCGTCGGCGCCATCATGTTCCCCTTGACGATTTTCTGCCGCCGAATGTTCCACATCGGGGCGGAAGCCGGGGATATGTTCGTTGGCGCGATCGTGCTGTTTCCTTCCGGTTTTGTGTTTAGCGGAGAAATCCAGCAGCTCATGCCCGCGCTCCAAAGCCACTTCTTCACGCCACACGTCGCTGCATATATGATCTCCTACGCCATCATGGCCAAGGCCGGAGTCCAGGCCGTCCTCCGGCTCACCAAGGGTACACGGCACGGTGAAGGGGTCATCGATTATGAGCGAGGAACATACGGTTTGGCCTTAATTGGATTCCCGCTCCTTACGCTCGGCTTGATCTTGGGAGCCTGGTGGGGCAAGATCGCCTGGGGAGATTGGTGGAATTGGGACCCAAAGGAAATGTGGTCGCTCGCCAGTTGGCTGATGATCCTGGTCTATCTGCATTTCCGGGCGATCCACGGCCGGCGGTTTCCTCGCGTCAACAGTACCCTGTTCTTGCTCGGTTTGGTCGCGATCATCATCACACTGCTGTGGGTCAATTTTTCCAGTTTGTTTAGCGGCTTGCACTCCTATGCATGAATGGCCGGTCCGCTCGTTTCATTACAGGAGCCGGTCATTACACGAGCCAGCGGCGGTCGGAAACGGCATGCGCGACGGCGATTTGTGGTCGCGGAGCGCCGGGCTGCATCTGGAAGGTAAACGGCAACACGTCGCTGACCAGCACGACTTCATTGTCAGGCGTGGAGTTGGCCACATGTCTCAATTCCCCCGCCTCGATCCGCCGCAGTTCCACACGCCACGGCTCGCGATCGATGAGCAGCAATTCACGGACACCGACCGATCCATAAAACGGTAGTTTATCGCGAGTTCGATCGCCGGTGCTGACGATCTCCACGGCGAAATCGGGGCCGCCGTGCCAGAAGTCACCATGGTTTCTCGCCGCGCCATCCTTCAAGAACACGGCTACGTCGGGGACTCGGTAGTTCTCACGCCAGTTGTCCACGGAATTGCTGACGTTGACTCCCGGACGAACATCACCGATTTCCGGCCAATCAATGACATCCTGGAATATCGCCGCGAACCGGTTAACCAGCTGTTGATGCTGGTCGTTAGGCATTGGGTTCATCACATAAATCCCGTCCCATACCTCGTCAAAGCGATCCGCGCCCGACTCAACACGTTGAGCCTGGAGTTGTCGCTCAAGATCTTGGTCCACAATCAAGGTTGGCATGATTTTGACTACCGTTCAATTCGGGCGAGGATGCCGCTGGTGAATCCCGGGGGGCATCCTCGGTCGTATAGTTCAGGCGGTCGGATTTGTCCGGGTGGAAAGCGGCTCGACGCAAGCCGTCGTCCCGTTGGTCGGAGTCGCGGCGGACAAAGTCAGCCGCGACCGGTACAACGTGGTGATGGCGCGGGTGGGTATTTCGCGGACGATTTGGAAACCCGTCCTGCGCGCGAATATACTCCGCGACGCGCGCAACTGCTGCTTAAGGCGCTCCCATGCACGCAACCCGGCCGTCCTGGGTGCAATAATACACGCGTTCATTGGCGACGATCATGCCGTCGAACACCGGTGGAGCCTCGAGCTTGATCGTCTCGAGTTCCTTGCCATCGTCGCCCGAGACGGCCATGAAGACGGCCCCGCGGCGCCCTTCGAGGGCGGCCAGTGGATCATCCTCGGGCACGATGTCCGGCGGGCCGGCCAGCAGCAACTTGTCGCCGGCCAAAACCAGCGCGCGGACCCAGATGGGCACGTGATGCGACCAGCGATCCTTCTTGGTCCCGTGTTCGCGGGCAAACAGGCGCGGGCCTTCGCCGCCCAGGCGCTTTCCTCGCCGCACGCGGATGTTTTCGGTAAAGACGTGCACGCCGTAAAGCTGCTCGTCATCGAAAGCCAATAACTGGCCGTACGCCGAGACCCGATTCATTTTTCTATCCCAGCCGGGCCAACGGTTGCCGTAGGTCCAATATTTCCCCTCGTTGTCGACGTCGGCCAAATAACCATGGGTCGTGATCAAGCGTGTGCCGCTGGAACCCCGCTCCGGAAAGGCCGGATACGTACGATACCCTCCCCCTTCCTTGCCGAAATTCTCCATGGGGGCCGGAAACCGCTTCAGGTCACCGCGAAACCGCTCCTGAAACAGGTAAATGTCCGAACCGTCACTGGTAAGTATGTCCGACTTGGCCCCGTCCATGTACCCCGCGCCACCCTTGTCTTCAGCTGGATCGGGCCATGGACCGTCCAGGCGGCATTCGTGCAGCAACTCGCCGGTGCGCGGATCAAGCCCGTAGACCCGAATTCCGCCATCCAAATAGGAGGAGCGTCCGGCCGTGAAATAGGCCACGAATCGAGGTGGACTGGCTGTCACGTCCTTTTGAACCAGTACGCTTCCGTGAACCGGCCAGGCGGATTCCAGCTGTCCAAAAGCCGTCACGCGCCGGTCATGAGGGGCGGCCATGAATCGCCATGCCTCGCTGCCATCGGACAAACGGAGGCAATAGACCCGCCCATCCCTGGCGCCGAAAAGAACGAGGGAGCCGTGCACGGTGGGCGGCGAGTCAATACGGCCACCGGCGGTGAAGTGCCAGAGGGATTCTCCCGTGTCAGCATCCAAGGCCCGCACCGTGTGCCCGTCCTCCTCGGCCACCAGCAATCGCCCGTTCGCCACCACCGGTGGCGTCAGTTGGCCGCCGAGCTGGACATTCCACTTTTCCTCCAATTCGTCGGGAACCGGCGTGCCAGCCGCCCCAGTTCGCCGCGGGTCCTGGCGGTAGGTTGGCCAGTCTTGCGGAGACGCAAGCGATCCCACCTCCACGTCGCCCCATGCGGGACCCTTTTGGAGCCGGCTGGCGGGGACCACTTCGGGTGAGCTTTTTTCCTTGCGCGGCGGCGCCAGCGCATTGAAATTCGAGAGGAGCACGCCCTGGTAGCAGACGCATTGGTGCGGCGCCGCGTAGAGCAGACCGTTGGCTGGCAGCATTCCGTAGATACAGGGGGCGCGCAGCCAGTCATGCCGCATGTGGTCATCACCAATCAGGTCCACGAATTCCGCTCCCCGCTTCGGCAACAGCAAAAAGCGCTCCGTGGCCTTGCTTCGATAGCATCGATAGTGATGTCCCCAGCTAATGAGTTTCGGCACGACGACCTCCCGCTTGACCTCGCCGGTCATCGGATCAAACCCCCGCCGCCGCAATTCGATCTGGCGATGGGTCACCGGCAGACTTGTTTCTCCGCCCCAGACCAAACCGTCGGCGAGGAACAGGTCGGGTGGATTCGTGATTCCCGGCCCCCTGTACTTGGGCCCCCGCCACAACAGTTCGCCCGTTTCCGCCGACAGGGCGTGCAGCCGGCCCGCGTTCTCCTGATTTCCCCCCGGATAGGACGTGAAAAAGACGGCCTTGTCGTGGGCCACCAACGTCCCCACGGTGCCCCGATTTCCCCTGCGTCCCGGCATCGGTTGGCTGCGCCACAGCTCTTCGCCATTTTTCAGGTCCAAGCAGACCATGCGCTGGTAGTCAAAGTAATACGCGCGACCGTTGCACGCGGCCAGCGTCAACGGCGCCATCGTGTCCTCGCCGGTCTGCCACAGCCGGCGACCCGTCTCCGGGTCGATCGCCATCACACGAGCCCGAGCCTCACCCGGGATCGACCCCCAAACATCCTGCTCGGGCGGACTATCGGACGTGCGAACTCGCAGCACGAGCATGCCGTTCTGGAAAAGGATCTCGTCGGTCAACTCCGTTTCCTTCAATTCTCGCAGAAGTTCCCCCGTGGCGGCGTCCAAGACGCTGACGGGCGCTCGGTAGCCGAGCGTGACGTAAAGACGATCATCGGAGGCGACCAAACGTCGTGGCAGTGTCGCGGGTAAGTGACGCAGCATCTTCGCGCGCTCTCGCGGATCATCCCACCGTGACCTCTCGTGCCATTGACGCCAGCCCCACTGGGGCATGTCGTGTTTCCATAAAACGGTTCCATTAAAGGCGTCCCGGGCGATGAGTTTCCAGTCCGCCGGGTATCGCGGATCCGGTATGCCCGTGGGATTCTCGTCCCAGATATAGAATAATCGACCCGAATCCGTCACCATCGCCGCCATGCTCGAGTTGATCTCGTGGCTGCGCGCGAACATCGGACCGGCGACCCATTGCATCTGCCGCGGCGGCGCGACAACGGTATCATCTGCGACCGCATTGTTGTCACTGCCGTGGAGATAGTGAGTCCAGCCATCAATCTCAGCGGGGACCGGCTTCACGCTTTGATTCCACGTGCCGTTCGTTTTGACGTAAGCCACGCCGCCGGGACTCAGAACTCGCATCACCTCGTCCATGGAGACATTTCCGAGATCCTCCGACACGAGCAGGTCCACCAGGTTCTCCGCGTACGGCAGATGACGCCCGTCAAACGTGTCGACGGAAACCGGGCCATACCGCCCAGCCCGCCGAAGAGACTCCCGCGCCTTGGCCACGGTCGCCGGATCCGTGTCCAGGCCGTGGACAACGTACGGATCGCCTGCCTTCAGCGCGGCCGTCAGGGCTCCGTCACCGCAGCCGACATGCACGATCAGTCCCCCTGACACGCCCGTTTCTTCCAGAATCGTTGTCGCGGTCGTATCCGGCGCATCGGCGGCGGTGGCCGAGACGCAAAACAAAAGCCCAAGCATCGATGCCACTAACCGGTTCATTTTCGTCGCTCCATTTTCTACTGGGAAAGAGTTCTTCATCGTGTTTTTCGCTTCGAAGGGACGGACACAAACCAGCCCTGGGAAAGGGTGAACCTCAAAAAGGCCAAGCCCTGAAAGGGCGCCGCAACCAGGGGGCAATCCGAAATATATCGTTCATTTTCAGGGTACAATACATATCCAGTCGCGGATGACTTTGTCCGCCGAAAGTCCGACCAACGGGAGGACGGCTTGCGCCGGGCAGTTTTCCACCCGGACAAGTCCGGCCGCCTGAAATATACCCGTCGCGGATGACTTTGTCCGCCGAAAGTCCGACCAACGGGAGGACGGTTTGCGCCGGGCAGTTTTCCACCCGGACGAATCCGACCGCCTGAAATATAT
>JBNJEM010000361.1:0-7929 GCA_051745935.1 Planctomycetota bacterium | reverse complement strand
AACCGCCGTGATGGAGCGAGCAACCTGAGTCTCCGTTGGCCCGATCTGGGAACATCACTCACACTCCTTGAATCAGACAGTTATTTCTTTACAGGTGCTAAGTCTTGCACGCATGCGAAGCCTTGGTCATCGTTCTTGATTTCCAAAAGAAAGGCATTTTTACGTTTCGTTTTGATACAAAACTCCTTGAGTTTCTCAAGAATCGCGCGGGTGGTAGAAAATTCTTGTGAGTGATCCGGCTACGCGATAACTGGGCACAGGAGACTCCAATATGCCGATCAAACATGCGCCAAGACATGGCTCCGCAAGTCGCCTAGCCAAGCCGCGGCATTCGGGCTCTTGCTACTCCACTTTTCATGAAGGTCGTCGAGATCATCAGTGACCAACTCCGCGAACCAACGATACGGACATCGCGTGGCTGCCTGCCATGCCTCAAGTGCAAGTGAACTACGCATGGAGACGATGGCTTCAATAGCCAACGAAGCGGCTGCCGAATGTTTGCCACGCAAAAGGATGCGCGGATTGACATATGCCTGCACCATCTCCCAAAGTCGCTGAGCCAATTTCGGTTGCATATCCAGGTCGGCCGGCGGATGGACCTCGAAGTTGCGATAAATCATCTTGGCAACTTCAATCTCCAGATCAATTGGGAGCGGCGATCTGTGTCCAGATTCAAGCAGCACTGCCAACTCACCCATTCGGTCCATCGGCATGATCGCTTGTCAATCCGGGTGCAATCTCGCTGGGGCGCGCTTTTTCGGGGAAAACTAAACGACTATCGGCCGATTCGCTGCGTAGTTCGCTAGCATGGCGTAGCACTTATCAAGATTCGGACGGCTAAAGTGTTACTTGTTTTCTTTAGCAGCATTTGCATCATTGCTTCAACTGGAATGCCGCAAGAGCAAAACGCGTCGACCGTTGCCGTTGACACAACTTCACGGCTCCTCTGCCCGTTCCAGACGAAAAATGGTGACTTCCGGGCGGGCGTTGAACCTCACCCGCAAAAGGTGTCCGATTCCTCGGTTGATGTACAGTCGGCGTCCATCCGACAAATCGAACGCTCCCGACGTGTATCGCCGGTTCTGCACGGGGAGTCGGGGAGGCGGGAGAAAGGGCGGCTTGCACTGTCCACCATGGGTGTGACCTGCCAAAATCCATCCCGAATAGTCTTTCCATCCCGGTTGGTCCACGGTATCTGGATTATGGGTTAACACAATAGAGGCACGGTTGGGATCGAGCGCCGCCATCGGTTCCTGGGGCCGAAAACGCCCCGCCCAAAGGTCATCCAAGCCGACGATTTGGAAACCATCCACGTCCGTCATCTCGTTGCGTAGCATTCGAACGCCCGCGTCGCTTGCCAACGCGGAAATGCCGTCGGCGATTTCAGGATGTGCCCAGCCGGGGCCGTAGTCGTGGTTGCCCAACACGCCGAACGTACCGCGAGCTCCCAGCGGCAAATGATGAACCATCGAACGAACGTGGTCAAAACCGTCCGGCTCGTAGGTGGTGAAGTCCCCCGTGTAAACCACAATCTCCGGTCCCCGCTTCTTCACGTGTTCAAAAACCCGGATCAAATAGGAATCGTCCACTTGCGGGCCAATGTGCAAATCGCTTAACTGCGCCAACCGGGCTCCTGACAACTCGTCAGGCAAGTTGGCGACATGCAGACGGCGTTCCGCCAACTCTACCCAGTGTGGCTCGCAACACCACGTATAAAGCCCCAGCCCCGTCCCCAGGCCGACAGTCAGTGCCGACATGCGGACGAACGTTCGTCTGCTGATCCTTACGTGGCGTAACATGGACTTGCCCCGCTCACAGGTCTCTCAAGCGTGACCAAAGTTCACTCACGATAATCTCGCGCCGTACCATTAATTTTCACAACTGGGGCCGCGGCGTTCAACCACATGAACCGCCAATGAACGCTAATGCACGCTGATGCGCGCTCACAGCGGGGGCTGACGGTGGAGAATGGATTAGCGTTGATCCGCGTCCATCACGGCTCGCTGCTACAGTTCTCGTTCGGCCCGCACATCACAGGTCGCGAGGGCGCGTCGGAGGCCCGCGGCCGGACCGTCTTGGTCGCCGGCACCGAACTGAGTGGGCAGAGCGGCCCCCGTCGCGGCGGCGGTCAACGCACCGGCGCGGCGGAACAGGTGTCGACGCGAGATCAGGGACTCGCTCCACGCTTCTTTGCTTCTTTGCAATCCGGATTCATGTGCCCGATGCCTTCGGTTTCCGCATCCTGGTTCTGGACACCGAAGGAAACCGGATAACGGAGTTTGGCGGACACGGAAACATGGACAATCGTGGTCCCGATTCCCCCCATCCCGAGCCGGAAATTGCATACGGCTGGCCGCTGTCGGTGGAGACCGCCCACGATCGTGCCTACGTCACGGACCTGGTCAACCAGCGAGTCGTCTCGGCGAAGCTTGAACCGGCTGTACAAACAGAGGTGGATCTTCCCTGAGCCGGTCAATGGATGAAGGAATAAGCGAAGTGAAGGCGGGATGTGATGTTGATGGTGGGCCTTCTCAGTAAGGGATCGCCGTTATACCGCTCGCGGATGACTTTCTCCGCCGCGAGTCCGACCAACGGGAGGACGGCTTGCGTCGGGTAGCTTTCCACCCGGAAAAATCCAACCGCCCGAAACAAAACCTAGCTCCCGCTTCCAAAACCCATTGGACGGCGGGAAATCCCATTGCCTTGTCATGGCTTCAAAAATGGGCTCGATCTCGACGGGCATTTATTGCGCCGACCCCGGCAACGGTGGTTTTCGGCCTCCGATGCCGTAACCTCCGCGGTCGCCCAACAAAACCAGGACCTCCAAGCGTCCCAACCTCCGCGGATTCAGCACCTGGACAGTTGCTGGAGTTCAGTCTTGGTGACGAGAGCACCTTGAAGGCGCTCTACGGCGGTGCTGCCGCCTACCAGCATGTCGCCGTGGCCGATCAGGTACTCGGCTCCCGGTTCGTCCAGGATGATCCGGCTGTTCGCGGCGTTGGTCACCTTCAACGCGATCTTGAGCTGCAGATTTGCCTTGATGACCCCGGTCACGACCTTCGAGTCGGGACGCTGCGTCGCTAGCACGAGGTGGAAACCGGCGGCCCGACCTTTCTGGCCAATGCGCTGGATACAGGTCTCCAGATCCGATCGCGTGTCGTGATCCAGGATCATGTCGGCGTATTCGTCGATGATCACGACATATCGAAAGAGCGGCTCATCGACGTGATCGTTGTATGCCCGCAAATCGGGAACAGCGCCTTCTTCCAGCACACGGTAGCGCTCTTCCATCTCGTCCACCAACCCGCTGAGACGTTTCAGTGCGGGTTCGGCGTCCAGGTAGAGCGGGTTCTCCACGCACGGAAGGTCGGCAAAGTGAGGAAACGTGACGCGTTTGGGATCGATAAGGACGAATCGCACACTTCCGGGCGGCGCGCACAAGCCCAGCCCCGCCACGATGGACTGCAGGAGCACGCTCTTTCCACTCCCCGAAGTCCCGCCGATGAGGATGCTTGTCATGGTCGGTTCCGCGAGGTCGGCCCAATAGACGCGACCGTCGATGGTCATCCCGAGCGGGAAGGCGCCGGTCGATCCCGGCCGACGCCCGCCGTTGTCTTCCAGAAGCGTGGAGAGGGTGAGTGGTTCCCGGCTCGCGCGCGGCAAATCAAGGCTGACATGCCCCTGTCTGGCCTGGATAAGAGGGGGCGATTTCAGTGTGGATGCGTTGATATTCCGCGCGCCCGGCCTCTCTTGCCGAATTCCCTTTAGACGAGCGTGCGCTCGTACTGGAGGTCATAGGGTAGCCGCTTTCCACGTCCAGTACTTTTTATGAAGAAGGAGGGTAGCTATTGAAGGCTGAGTCAAGAGAGTGTCAAATACTTGATGCGGGCGGAGTTTCTGGAATTCTGATTTTCCGAGCGACCAGAGAGCTGTTTGATGGCCCCGGAAAACGCGGACCATGAAGAAGAAATCCGGTAGCCGTGCACGGGTGCCGCGACACGGCCTGGACACGCAAGACCCGCATGGATGCCACGGGCTTGTCCCGTGGTGGTTCACGCTCGCTGCTACAAACCGGCCAGACACACCACTGCTGCCTGTCGGTAGCGTGGAACGTAACGGACCACGGGACAAGCCCGTGGCATTTGCACCTCGAAAAGCCTTTCGTCAAATGTGCAACAAACGTGCGAACGCCCGCGGACATCAGTGTTTTGCCCGTGAACCGTTACGAAATCCTGCACATCGTCTTCAAGACGCGGAGCGGGCGGAAGTATCGCGCCCTCTTCGCCGCCGAGTTGTGCGAGAAGATCCTAAGAAGCGGACAGAAACCCTGTAAACGTCACCGCGAACCCTTGTAATGTGAACGATTTAGCAACGCTTGCCGGAGTTTTCTGTCCGCCTCTAAGCGGCGCGGTCCAATTAGCCCGGCTGTTTTCTTCGCCACTTCTCTCATTGGCGCAAGATTAAACAGGATAACATTTCATAACTGATGCGCGGCGAGCATACCGATTCTGGACAACTATATCGCAGGCCGCGTCGAGAACCGCATTGTCACTGATTGCCGTCACAATTCCCCGCGCGGCTCCTTTCAATCAACGCGGCTTGGGCGGCAGCGAGTCGGGCCACGGGAACACGCAACGGGTCGCAGCTTATGTAGTGCAGGCCGATGTTCTGACAGAACATCACGGAGGTCGGATCCCCCCCGTGCTCGCCGCAAATGCCCAATTTGATGTCCGTTCGAGCTTTCCGGCCGGCCTCGATGGCGAATCTCATCAGGTGACCTACACCCACTTCATCCAACGTTTGGAACGGGTCGTGCGTGGTAATGTCGTTATCCCGATAGTTGGCGAGGAATCCGGCGTCGTCACGGCTGATGCCTAAACAGGTTTGCGTCAGGTCGTTGGTTCCGAAGCTGAAGAACTCTGCACTTTCGGCGATCTGATCCGCTGTCAAAGCCGCTCGTGGCACTTCAATCATTGTTCCCACGAGATACTCGACGGTCACCGACTTCTCCGTGAAAACCTCTCGAGCTGTCTCGCGGATCACCGCTTCCTGATGTTTGAACTCATCAACGAAGCCAACCAACGGGATCATTACCTCCGGATGAACATCCACCCCGTCGGCCATCACGTCGCAAGCAGCTTCGAATATCGCCCGAGTTTGCATGCGCGTTATCTCCGGATACACGATTCCCAGCCGGCAGCCACGGTGACCGAGCATTGGGTTCGCTTCGGCCAGCTCGTCAACTCGCTGGGAGACGCGTCCCACCTCCAGCCCCATTTTTTTCGCCAAGTCCGCCTGGTCAGCCGCGTCGCGAGGCAGGAACTCGTGCAGTGGCGGATCCAGCAGGCGGATCGTAACGGGGCGCCCCTCCATCAACCGAAACAGTTCAGAGAAACCTTCTCGCTGATACGGCAGTAGTTTCGCCAAGGCTTTCTCGCGATCTTCCATCGAATCCGCCAAGATCATTTGGCGGAATTCATCAATATGGTTGAAAAACATATGTTCGGTACGGCACAATCCGATGCCTTGTGCCCCCAATGCCAAGGCCGTACCCGCTTGCTCTGGTAGGTCGGAATTTGTTCTCACGAGGAGTTGACGGTACCGGTCCGCCCAATTCATTAGTTGATGATATCGCTGATACACCTCGGAATCTCCGGGGTCGAGCGATTTCTGGACAACGACGCGGACAACCTCACTCGGAATTGTCTCAATCGCGCCCTCGAAGACCTCGCCGGTAAACCCATCAATGGAGATCGGGTCACGCTCCTTGAATTGTTTGCCGCCCATTCTTACAACCCGGTTCGCGTAGTCAATCTCCAGGCCAGCGCAACCGCACACGCAACCCTTACCCATCTGTTTGCTGACGAGTGCGGCGTGAGACGCCGCCCCTCCGAAAGCGGTCAGGATGCCTTCCGCCGCCGCCATCCCATGAATATCTTCCGGCGTCGTTTCGCGCCGCACAAGAATAACTTTCAGGTCCTTTTGAGCTCGCCTGGCCGCGTCGACCCGCGCCTTTGCCTCGTCGGGGAAGAAGCAGATCTGGCCTGTAGCTGCTCCCGGCGCGCCGTTGACGCCCTCCGTCAGAAAACGACCATCGCTGATTGCCGCCTTTTTGGCTTCGGGACGAAACACGGGACGCAACACATGAGTCAGCGACTCGGCAGGGACCCGTTTCGGGTCAAGCGCTTCCTCTGGGGTGATCAACCCCTCATTGACCATGTCGACGGCTATCCGCACATGAGCGAATCCGGTACGCTTCGCGGTGCGGGTTTGCAACAGCCAGAGTTTTCCTTTCTCCACCGTGAATTCGATGTCTTGTGCGTCCCGGTAATGCTTTTCCAGGGTCTCCGCATGCCCCTCCAACTCCTGGTAAATCCCCGGCATGGATCCTTCATTCGCAAGGCTTTCCTCAATACGTTTTGTCACGCGGACACCTGCCACAACATCTTCTCCCTGAGCGTTCCTGAGGTAATCGCCGTTGAGGCCAGGCCGGCCATCGGAGATATTTCGTGTCAGAGCCACGCCCGTCGCGCAGTCATCGCCGAGATTGCCGAACACCATAGCTTGGATGTTCACAGCCGTGCCCCAATCATGAGGAATCCCCTGCATGCGCCGGTAGGCCACGGCCCGCTTAGTCATCCAACTGTCGAATACGGCGCCCATCGCCCCCCAGAGTTGTGTTTCTGGCTCATCCGGAAACGCGCAACCGGTTCGTTCCGTGATCATTTTCTTGAACTCAGCAACCAACTCTTTCAGGTGAGTGGGCGAGAGCTCATGGTCGTGCTCAACTTGGGCAGATTTCTTTTTTGCGCCGAGAAGGTCCTCAAACGGATCTGTGTCTTCCTTTTTCTCAGGCTTCATGCCGAGCACCACGTCCCCGTACATCTGCACAAACCGCCGGTAGCAATCCCAGGCAAAGCGTTCGTCACCCGATTGTTGTGCCAGTGCTTCGACGGTAACGTCGTTCAGCCCGATGTTCAGCACCGTATCCATCATTCCTGGCATTGAGTCCCGAGCGCCCGATCGGCAGGACACGAGAAGCGGATTGTCTGTAGAGCCAAATTGCCGGTCCATTTCGCGTTCGACCGTTCGCATTGCGGCCTCGACTTGTTCGACCAACCCCTGCGGGTACACTCGCGCCTGATCGTAGTAATAGGTGCAGACATCCGTAGTGATCGTGAACCCTGCCGGCACCGGCAAACCGAGCGTCGCCATTTCGGCGATGTTTGCGCCTTTGCCTCCGAGCAGGATTCGCATTGTGGCATCTCCGTCAGCTTTCCCAGTGGTGAATTGGTAAACATGCTTAGTGCTCATGAGATGATTCCTCCGCGGCCGTTCGCCGCCAAAAAAGTGTGGTTACTTGAAACAGGAACTGTGAAATGGTGCCCCCAGAGGTTATCGTAGGTCGGGCTTTCAGTGCGTCGCCGCGCCATGCGGCGAAAACCTCACTCGCAATGCCGCGGCAACTTCCTCACGCCCGGCCAGATGTCCATAGATCATGATCCTCGTACGGGCCAGTACTCTTCCACGTGACGCTGAAGGTCTGCTGTTGTAATCGGTCCGAGATCGATACCGTCAATGTCCGCCATGACGCGTTCATCAATAACTCGCCGGATGATCTCCCGTATGTCGTCCCCCACGAGTTCCTTGTCGGCGGCGACGCGGGCCACCTGAATCACGCCGGTTGTGTCGTGCTGGAATGCCTGGTCGAGCCACTGTTGACGCGGGGCAAGAACCGCCTGTTCCAACTCATCTTCGAGAAAGTCGTTGCGTGTGGCCCGCCGGGCGGCAATCTCCAGACAAATCAGGAGGATCTCGACGAGGCCTACCTCTCCAGGCGGTTTCACCTCAATCGTATAAGTGAACCTGCCAGGGCGAAGGAAACATGGATCCACGGCTTCGAGCGCGTTAGTGGCACCGATGACCACG
>JBNJEM010000360.1:0-7940 GCA_051745935.1 Planctomycetota bacterium | reverse complement strand
AGGCGGTTGGATTTTCCCGGATGGAACGCTGCCCGACGCAAGCCGTCCTCCCGTTGGTCGGACTCGCGGCGGAGAAAGTCATCCGCGGCCGGTATAATTGGGTGACGTCACGGAATTAGGGGGATCATTTTGCGAGCGGTTTTGGTTACAGGTGGAGCGGGGTTTATTGGAAGCTGCATGGTTCGGCGTCTAATCCGGGAGGGGGCGTGCCAAGTCATCGTGCTCGATAAACTGACCTATGCCGGGAGACTTGAGAATCTGGCGGAGGTCGAGGACAGCGAACTGCTCCATTTTCAGCGGGGCGACATTGGTGACAAAGCGCTGGTGCGTCATTTGCTGCAGACCTACTCGCCGGATTGGGTCGTTAACCTGGCGGCGGAATCCCATGTGGATCGTTCAATTGATCACCCATCGGTTTTCGTCCAGACAAACGTGGTGGGTGTATGTCATTTGCTGGAAGCCTGCCTGGATTATTGGCTGCGGCTTCCGTCCGCCAAACAAGACGCGTTTCGTTTGCTGCAAGCCTCGACCGACGAGGTCTTCGGATCGCTTGGCTCGCAAGGGCAGTTTACCCGGTTATCTCCGTATGCCCCTCGCTCTCCCTACGCCGCCTCGAAAGCGGCCGCGGACCACTTTGTCCGGGCCTTCTTCCACACGTATCATTTGCCCACCCTCGTCACGAATTGCTCGAACAATTACGGGCCTTATCAGTATCCGGAAAAACTGATCCCGCTTATGGTTCGGCGAGCGGTTGAAGGGATGACGCTGCCGGTTTACGGCGACGGATCAAATGTGCGCGATTGGATTCATGTCGACGACCATGTACGAGGCCTCGAAATGGCGCTGGCACGGGGCGAGCCGGGAGAGGAGTACTTGTTTGGGGGGGATTGCGAGCGATCGAATCTGGATATCGTCAAGGCGTTGTGCGTCTACCTTGACCAACTCAGCCCTCTCGCCACTGGCCGCTCCTACGCGGAACAAATTCGTTTCGTGAAGGACCGTCCTGGTCACGACCAGCGTTATGCCATCAGCAGCGTGAAGGCCCGGCAACTTCTGGATTGGCAGCCGTTGGTCGAATTTGAACCGGGGCTGAAAGAAACGGTCGAGTGGTTTCTCAACCATCGCGGTTGGATGGATCAGGTGACGCGGAATGTCTACGAGGGGAATCGATTGGGATTACAAGGCGGGTGAAAACAAGGTCGCCTGATGGTGAGGGTTAACACACCTCCTGTCCGGGTGAGTTTCCCCGCGCGCTGTATGAGTGTCTTGCGAAGCGTTTCCATGCTCTCAAAGATCCAAAATGAGGCCCGTTTGGCCGTCGTGCTTCGCGAGTGCCATATGCCGCAGCCGATCCATGATCATCTCTCGCAACAAACCACGGAGCTTTGCCACGCTCTTGGCATCCGCCTCCTTGAGCATACGGCTCAACGTGGACACATCCGGAAGCCGCTGGAGCCCCAGAACTCGTTTCACGAGGGGGTCATCCCTCTAGTAACGGCAGTCCTGCAATTCTTGGGTAGCCCAACAGACAATGCAGGATCAGCTGTAAGAATACCGTGGTAGGACTAAGAACCCATAACAAAACCACGCAGATGTCCCGTAATCCAAGGGGTTTTGGAAGCGAGAGCTCGGTTTTGTTACGGGCTGTAAACACCTTTCCCACGGCCATGTGCCGACAACAAGCCGACAGCCGCGATTTAAGACCAATGGCAGCAAAAAACTTTTGAAAGATAACCGAAACCAATAACCAACCCTGAAAACGAGGTCAGCACGTGGTTTTCGAACTTCAAATCCGGAATGGCGTGCGATTTCTTTCCAACGCTCGATCGGCTACACTTCATTGGTTGGCGTCCATGTTAAAAGCTCGCGTTGTATGCGGTCATCGAATTCGGCAAGACTGCTACCACCAAAAACGCGAAAGTCGCACTTAGCCTTCAACGAGGAGAAAAGCATGAGCTTGACACGACGACAACTGTTCAAACTAACGGCTGCCGGAACGGCGGCGTGGATGACGGGAACGCAGTGGACACGCGACGGACTCGCGGCCGTGAAAAGCGAGATCCCCCTGGGGCTGCAACTCTGGTCCGTTCGCCACCAGTGCGAGCAGGACTTGCCGGGCGTGCTGCAAGCGGTGGCCGAGATGGGCTACACCTCCGTTGAATTGGCGCACAGCTACTACGGCCACGACGCGGCGGCCTGGCGCGAGCTGCTGGAGAAAAACAATCTGAAGAGTTGTGGCATGCATATGGATCGTGAAACCCAGGTTTGCGATGTCGACGTGCGTGATTCATTGATCGCCTGCCCTGAGATTCCGAAGGCGAGGTTGTTCTCATGAAACCCAACGTAGCTCACTTGCTGTTGTGCTTTAGCCTGCTGAACCTGCTATGCGGATGCGGCAGCTCACCCCGGGACAGACTGGTGGGGCGATGGCACGGTAGGGTGCAGTTCGATGACGAGGCGGTTGAGGATAAGCTGGGCGAGGCGAATAACCCGATCACGAAAGCCGTGGTCGAGAAGCTCGTCACCGCCGCTGAGTCCGGCACCATGGATTGCGAACTGAAGGGGGACGGCGAGTTCACCTTGACAATGGAACTTGGACCGTTATCTCAAGATACCTACGGGCAATGGGAAGTCGTGAGGCAAGATGCCAAGGAAGTAACCATTCGCTTCACGGACCCGAAAGGGAACATTCAGGACCGGACCTTCAAGTTCCTAGACGACGATACGTTTACCATTGACGCGCCCGGAAAACTAAAAGGTTTGGCTGTTTTCAAATGTACTCGCGTCCCGTAGGAAGCCAGCCGCGTGCTTACTCGACCAGGCCTTTTCGCCGCAGGAACGCCGCGGCGACGGTGGCCGGAGCCTTGAGATTCTCCGAGACGTCATAGTTCATCTTTCGCATCTCGGTGGCGGAAATCTTCCCGCTGAGTTTTTTCATCTGTTCGAGGATTTCCGGATGCCGGTCGGCCACATCCTGCCTGATCACGAAGGCGGCGTCGTATGGCGGAAAAAGGCCCTTGTCATCCTGCAGTGCCCGGAGACCATACGCCTGGATCCGTCCGTCGGTCGAGAAAGCATCGATGATATCGACTTGACCATCTTGGAGCGCGCGGTAGGTCAAATCGGGATCGAGCTTCGTGACATTCTCGAACACGAACCCATACACGTCCTCGAATTGCTTGTATTCGGGACGCGTGGAATACTCGTGATCAAAGCCGGCCTGGATTGAATCGGCGTGCGGCTCGAGTTCGGAGATCTTGGTGACGCCAAGTTCGGCGGCGTGCTCGTCGCGCATGGAATAAGCATAGGTGTTGTCGAATCCGAGCGGGTCGAGCCAGCGGAGCGACCATTGCTCCGCCCATTCACGCTTCACGAGATCATAAATCTGATCCCGGTTCATGTCCCGGTCATAATCCCGCTCGAGAATGTTGATCAGGGCGGTCCCGGTATACTCGGGATAGATGTCGATATCCCCTTCACGGATGGCGGCGAACGCGACTTTCGTCCCTTGCAGTCCGATTCTGCGGTCGACACGGAAGTCGGTATTGATTTCAATCAGCTGGCAAACCATTTCACCAAGGATCTTCTGTTCGGTGAATTGCTTGGAGCCGACGACAATCCGATCCTTGCCATCCCCACAGCCGCTCAGCGCGACCATCCACACCATCGCGATCGCAAACGGCACGCACGTGGTCAAGCATTTCCGGCATGAACGGCCGGAACGTGACGGGACATGCCCCCTCGCGACTTCTGTCATGGTTGCCCCACGGCGGCCTATACCGGTCGCGGATGATTTTGTCCGCCGCGAGTCCGACCAACGGGAGGACGGCTTGCGCCGAGCCGCTTTCCATGCGGACAAATCCGACCGCCTGAAGTATATACCGGTCGCGGATGATTTTGTCCGCCGCGAGTCCGACCAACGGGAGGACGGCTTGCGCCGAGCCGTTTTCCATCCGGGTGAATCCGACCGCCTGAAAGACAATGGTTTCTTCGTCATGATCTCTTTCTCGCCAGTTTTACGGCCCGTAACAAAACCGAGCTCTCGCTCCCGAAATCCCTTGGATTACGGGACATCGGCGTGGTTTTGTCATGGGTTCTTATTGTTGCAGCCTCAAACCCTTGGGGGTTAGCAGCTTTTGAATGGTGGCCATGAATCCATCAAGCAGCAAAGCGAGCGCGATGGCGGGCAAGACGCCGACCATGATCAAGGTGCTGCCCCGGTTTTGCATGCCTTCCATAATCGACGTTCCCAACCCGCCGGCGCCGATGAAGGTGCACAAGGTGGCAATGCCCACGCAGATGACCGTTGACGTTCGAATGCCCGCCATGACGACCGAGACGCACAGGGGTATCTCGACCCGCCACAAGATCTGCAAATTCGTCATGCCCATGGCCTGCCCCACTTCGATGATCGTGTCTTCCACTTCTCGAATGGCTGTATACGTGTTGCGCATGATCGGTAACAGCGCATAGAGAAACAAGGCCATGACAGCGGGCGGCAAGCCGATCCCCAGCAAGGGGATCATCAATGCCAGAAGCGCGAGGCTGGGCACCGTTTGAATGACACTGGCAATGCCGAGCACCGCGGTTGCGAATTTCTCCAACCGCGTCAGAATCACCCCCGTCGCGACGCCAATGGTGATCGCGAACCCCATGGCCAGCATGGTCAGTTGTAAGTGTTCCCTGACCTGACGGGTCACTTGACGGCGGCGATTGTACAGCGCCCGGAAAACGCCGGGGCGTGCAGTCTTCGATTCCACCTGGAATTCCACCGGTCCTTTTCCGCCCTCTGACTCCCGTGCCAGCGCGTGCCGTGACGTCTCCCAAACGCCGAACCCCGCCGCTACCAGCAACCCGGTCAGGACATACCGGAAGATGGCGTCCCGTCCCATGGTCGTCATTATACCGGTCGCGGATGACTTTGTCCGCCGCGAGTCCGACCGACGGGAGGACGGCTTGCGTCGAGCCGCTTTCCATCCGGACAAATCCGACCGCCTGAAGTATACCTTGTCTTTATGCATCGGTTTCCCGCTCGAGAGTCGACATCACCTCGGTAATCTTCGCCAGCAGCGTGTCCTTGGTGAGGTGGCCGGCGAGCCGGTCATCCTTGTAGACCCGCAATCGCCGCCGCCCGTACCGCTTGAACGCATCCAGAGCGCTCAGCAGAGGCATGGACGCCTGGAGGTATTCCCCCCTCTTCGTTTCTTTTACCTCTTGGCCGGCCACGGCCGGCTCCACCATGGACTCCACGGTCTGGGTGAGAAGCGAGAGCTGGAACCGTTGTTGGCCCAAAAAATCGTCCACGAATTCGTTGGCGGGTTGTTCAACAATCTCACGCGGCGTTCCCAGCTGCTGTAACTCTCCCTGGTCAAGAATGGCAATTCGATCGCCCATTTTCACGGCTTCGAACACGTCGTGCGTGACGAAGATGATCGTCTTCCGAATGACGGATTCGAGCGCCAAGAATTCATTTTGGAGTTGGTCCCGGGTGATCGGATCGAGCGCGCCGAACGGTTCGTCCATCAAGATGATGGGGGGATCCGCCGCCAGGGCCCGGGCCACGCCCACTCGCTGTTGCTGCCCGCCGCTGAGCTGATTGGGATACCGATCAACAAAATCCTCTGGTTTCAATCCCACGAGTTTCAAGAGTTCGTCGATGCGCTCGGCGATTCGGTCTTCCGTCCAGCCCAGCAAATTCGGCACGATGTGGATGTTTCCTCCCACGGTCATGTGAGGGAAAAGACCGATATGTTGGATCGAATACCCGATCCCCCGCCGCAAATCGATCGGGTTCGTCTCCATGATGTTCTGGCCGTCAATGGAAATCGTGCCCGCGCTCGGCTCGATCAACCGATTCACCATCTTCATGGTGGTCGTTTTGCCGCTTCCGCTGGTGCCCAGCAGGACAAGTGTCTCGCCCTCGGCCACCTCCAGCGTCAAGTTGCGGACCGCCTTCACCCCGCCGGTGAAGGTCTTGGAAACATTGTCGAACGCGATCATCGCCGATCCTATTGCGTCTGGTCTATCCACAAGTCGCAGCCGCCCCTCCTGCGCGCGAGCTCCGGAACGATGCGGCCATTGAACTCTTTACAGCCCCTCGCAAAACCAGGGCCTCGCCCGCGAACCACCTTGGATTGGGGGGGCATCGGCGCGGTTTTGTCAGGGGCCCTGAATTTCGGGCCGGGCGGCGTAAACCCCATCTTACCATAGAACGACGCCCCCTGGGGCAAAGGTGGTCCCCTCTGGCCCCCCCGGCCGCCACGTTGACTGGCCCCTTGGTGGCCCACGGGCCCCGATAGGCGAGTCCCGCGAGCACGACCTCCGCCACGTCGGTTCCAGGACCACCTCGCGTAGCCGTTCACGGATACCGCTACACGGCCTGAACACGCAAGGCCCGCATGGACGCCACGGGCTGGTCCCGTGGCATTTCCACCTCGAAAAGCCTTTCGTCAATCAATATAAGCAACGGACGTGCGAACGTCCGGGGATACCAGTCTTTTGCCCGTGAACGGTTACCACCTGGGCTGCTAAAAATCGAGCGGTTAGCGGCGACCAGTGGCAGCCCCGTACACTGACTTTTTGTTCCGCCTACTGGTTCCTGTTTTGCCAACAGGATCCGGTGCGAATTACTTTGCTTACCCTTGGGGTAGGCGTGGTTGGTTGACACACCTCGGGCCCAAATGCCACAAAGTGATTCAGCACGTGATGTTAAACTGATCACGTGCCAAAGGCAAGCTCCTATCCCCGCCCCCGCGTTAACCCCTCCCAGACCCCCACGAGTTCATCTCGTGGGTGAATCAGACTCGCGAGCTACAGACGGTACGGCACGGACGACTGTGAACTGTCGCAATGTTTCTCGGAACCGTTCATCGAGGACCGGTTCTTTTACAACTTGGCTTGCGATATATGACTTGACGTTGTCATTGGTGTTGTCGCCCACCGGTTCCCACGGATACCTTTTGACAGACCGGCTGTAGCTTGTGAGTCTTGGGCTCCCACGAGACAAGCTCGTGGGGGGCCGGGGATGCGTGCGGTCCGGCTGTAGCCTGGGAGTCTTGGGCTCCCACGAGACAAGCTCGTGGGGGGCCGGGGATGCGTGCGGTCCGGCTGTAGCCCCTCAGTTCGGCAGCGGCGTTCGGGTTCACGCTGGTGAAATCGCCATACTGGTTCAGGGCTCGCACCACGGACATGTGCGAAACCTGGAGGTGTGGGCACAAATGACGCATCGTGTCGACGCGTGTCTTTCGCAAGCGGGAACAGGATAAAAGACACTCCATGCCCAACAACTACTTTTTATCGGTCCAGTTACCACCTCGCCCGATAGGAAATTCTGATCGCAATCCGCCTTGAATGCAACTGGCCAACTGGCATTTTCGCGGACAAATCCGCGATGTCCGCTGGCGGCAGTGGTGAGACCTACCGCTTGCCGGACTTTTGCTTTCGGTAACTTTTTAGCGAACCGAAGTACGGCTCTTCCAGGCAATGAGGGTTGGCAAACGGCCCTGTGGAGCGCGCGGGCCGCCGTCCGCTGTCACGGATCCTTGCCGGTTCAACGCGCGGCCGAGCGGACTCTGGCCTTGCGGTTAAACAGGGTCCGTCATAAGGGATTCGTGATCACGAAGCCAGGATTCTACTTCAGACGGCTAAAGTGTTACTGCTTTTTCTGTTTATTCAGATACCGTTGAGTGGGGATCCGTTCGAGCGAGTACTTTCCACCCAATTGGTCCCGCAGTTCATCGCAGCGGGCCCGCATGCGTTCCAGGATGTCGGCATGGGCGGCATCATCAGCCAGGTTTTTCAACTCCAGCGGATCCTTTTTGAGATCGTGAAGAAACTCCCCTTCCGGCAGGTTCTGGAAGTAGCGGGCATAGACGTAGCGTTGGCCACGAACCCCCTCGTACTTCGGAATATCCGCATGGTCCATCAAGTGTTCACAGAAG
>JBNJEM010000359.1:0-7955 GCA_051745935.1 Planctomycetota bacterium | reverse complement strand
CCGTGGAAGCAAAACCGTCCCGAACGTTGACCAGCGGAACGACCAGCGGAGTTCCGTAAACGGGGTGTGGGGTGACGGTCACTGGAATGCCGAAAGTGCGGCTGATCGAGTCGGCGGTGAGGACTTCTTCGGGAGAACCGACGGCAATCAATGTGTGTTCGGATAGTACGGCAATCCGATCCGCGTACAGGGCAGCATGGTTGAGATCGTGGAGAGTAAGGACGACCATCAGTCCTTCGGCGGCGGCCAAGCCGCGGACCAGGTGGAGAATATCGACCTGGTATTTCAGATCCAAACCGGCCGTCGGTTCATCGAGTAAAAGAACGCCGGCCCCCTGAGCCAAGGCCCGGGCCAAGACCATTCTCCGCCATTCCCCTCCGGAGAGTTCGGGAATAGGCCGGTGCCGCAGTTCGGTTAATCCCGTGCAGTGTAAAGCGCGTTCGACCCGATTTCGATCGTCCTCGGTAAAAGGTAGCAACCAACCTCGATGCGGTGCCCGCCCCAGCGCAACCGATTCTTCCACGCTTAGCGGCCAATCGCGGCGTTCGGTCTGAGGGGTGAGCGCCACCTGCCGGGCGCTCTCATCAGCCCGCATGGCCCAGATGTCCTGTTCGTGCAGCACGACGGAACCCTTTTGCGGAGCGAGCAAGCGGGCCAGCGTTCGCAGCAAGGTGGTTTTTCCGGACCCGTTGGGCCCCAGCAAGGCCAGAACTTCTCCCGGCTGGACGTCCAGGGACAAGTCTTCGAGAACGCGGCGGTTCGGATAACCGCAACTGAGTTGGTGTGTTTCCAGTCCGTTCACGATCGTCTCCCCAATTCCCGTTGGCGCGTTTTTAAGAGGTAGAGGAAGAAGGGACTTCCCAGAAGAGCCGTGACCACGCCCACCGGAAGTTCGCCGGGCGCGGCAATCGTCCGTGCCAGGTTATCGGCCACCAACAGCAAGATCGCGCCGACCAGCCCGCTGGCCGGAATGAGGACGGCATGACGGGGGGACACGAGCAAACGGGCGATGTGAGGGGCGATCAAGCCGACAAATCCGATAATCCCGCCGGCGGCCACCGCGGCCGCCGTCGTCAAACTGGCGGCGAAGACGACTAGTCCGCGAAGGCGTTCGAGCCGAAGTCCCAGCGACCGGGCCGATTCTTCGCCGAAGGTCAACGAATCGAGCGAGCGGGAGAGCAGCCAAAGGATTCCGCCTCCCAGAACAATGGCGGGGAACGTGGTTTTCAGCACGGGCCAGCCGCGTCCCGCTAAGCTGCCCATCAGCCAAGCAAAGATGGTCGTCAGCTTCTCGTCGTTGAGAAACATCAACAGCGAGACAACCGACCCGATCAGACTGCTCACCGCCACGCCCGCCAGAAGAAGCGAAAGGATGGGAACTTCTCTGCCGATGGAAGCCACGCCGTAAACGGCCGTCACGGCCAAGAGAGCGCCGGCCAACGCGGCCACGGGGATCGGCTGCAGGCCCAGGAAACTCCCCTGTAGTCCCAACACGATGGCCAACGTGGCTCCCAGAGCGGCTCCGCTGGAGGCACCAATGATGAAAGGGTCGGCCAACGGATTGCGGAAAAGACCTTGGTATCCCGCACCGGCAACGCCCAGGCCGGCTCCGACCAGCGAAGCCAGAAGAATGCGGGGCAGCCGCAACTCCCAGACGATGGTGGCATGAGTCGAGTTCACGCTCGGATCGGAAGAAAGCAGGGCGCGGAGAACCTCTTGGGGAGGGATCATGACCGGCCCGATTCCCAGGCTGACGACGATGCCCGCCAACAGCAGCAGCGTCAAAAAAAAAACAAGGCAGGGTATTTGCGATCTCATGGGGCCTGCCCCTTTGCCTTCGAAGATGACCGGCCGGTCGGAGGAGCATCCGGCTTCTCGAAATGGCTAGGATAGAGGGCATGGGCTATTTGCTTCAACGCATGGACGACGCGCGGGCCGCAACGCGAGACTAGATCCCCGCCAATCAAATGAATTCGGTTGTTTCGGACCGCCCGCAGCTGGTCCCACCCCGGTTTTTGGCCAATGCTTTCCACCGTGACAGGAACATCGTGGGCCCTGGGGGCCAGGATAACCTGGGGATTGCGGTCAAACAGGACCTCTTCGCTGATGGGGGTATAGGGCCTCGATTCCTCTTCGAAGACGTTCACGCCGCCGCAGATTTCAATCAACTCCCCGACGCACGACCGAGGGCCGGCTGCCGACAGGGGTTCTTCCCAGACTTGGTAGAAAACCGTGACTCGTTCTTTTTTGGGAATCGTTTGGGCGGTCGCTTTCACCCCGTCGATCTCTTTTCGCAGGGAGCGGACGAGTCGCTCGGCTTGTCGCGCATGACCGGTGATTCGGCCCACCTGTTGGATTTCTTCGAAAAGGTCGGAAATCGATTCGCCTCCCATGGCCACGACCGGGATCTGCAGCCGTTCCAATTCGCCAATAAGCGAATCGTGAAAACTGCCGGCCGCCAAGATCAAATCGGACTTCAGGCTGACGATCTTTTCGATGCTCAAGCTTTGAGTCGAAAACCCCCCCACCTGATCTACTTCTTGAGCCTCTGGTGGGTAATTACAATAACTGGTCACTCCCACGACTTGTTCACCGGCACCGACGGCAAAAAGGAGTTCGGTGTTCTTGGGAGCGATCGAGATGATGCGCTTCGGTTCACGAGGTAGCTTGATTTGGCGATCGAGACTGTCGCGGATCGTCAGAGGGAATTCTTGCGACGAAACGGAGGAAGACGGGTTGGGAGCATCGGCATTCCAAGACCCCCGGTCCTTTTTCATCCGAGCCGAAGACAAAGACGTCTCCGCTTCCTGGCAACCGGCAAGGATCGTCGGAATCAAAACCAGGATGAAGGAATTCGTGGAAAGGAATCTCATGAAACTCACTGGTCAGTCTGGGCTGGAAAAAGAAGAACATTCGGCGGCGGCTTGTTCGACGCTTCGCGCCAGCGATTTGACTTCGACCGCGTAACCGGCGACAAGCAGATAAACGGCTGAAGCTTCAGCCGCAATCCGCTGATTGGCCCAGCCGAGCAGGTCGCGGAACAGTCGACCCAAGGGATTATCCGGCACCAGTCCCTGGCCAACCTCTCCCGATACAATGATAACAGTCTCGGCGGACTCCCGGCAGGCCTTCAAAAGCAAGTCCACTTCAGTCCGCATGCCCTGCTCGGCGGTTTCTGGTTCCGGCTCGTCTCCCTGATTCAGAAGCACGTTGCTGACGAGCAGGACGAGACAATCGATGAGAATCACTCGATTCTTCTTGTCTCTTTCAGTCAATTTTTTTCCGACGTTATGGGCGACTTCCAGGGTCTCCCAACCGGCGGGGCGGGACTTTCGATGTTTCTGAATCCGCCGGGTCATTTCGCCATCGTCGGCTTGAGCGGTCGCCACGAAGAGGACGTCATCGCCTCCCACCTTCTCCGCCAACTGTTGGGCGAATCGGCTCTTTCCACTGCGGGCGCCGCCTAATATCAAGTTGATTGTGGCCATGGCAAACGTAAACCTTTAGAGCAGTTTGGGGTTCATGATACCCAACTCCATGATTCCCAATCCGCCGCGGCCGCCAGCAGCACCAGAACCTGGCTGAGATAGCCCATGCAGCCCAGACAAGCGGCGGTCGGCCTTGGCCATGACTTGGTCCGCGCGAGACCAGAGGAGGGGTGTTTGTTCACTCTATCGGCTCCTAAGAAAGGTCCGCGATTTTACGCTATTGAAGCCCCAAACCTGGACTTTTCCACGATCGATTTATGTCGACACTGCGAGCATCCGACGAACTTACGACCGAGGCCGTATTCGCGGTCAACTTAATTCGCGCGGGCCCCAAAATCGGCCATCTTCGCACCGCGCGAATGAAGGAGACCACGAATGTGCCTGTTCTGTTTTAGGCAGAGCGGAAACGGTGCGTGGCACCGCTTTTTTCGACACTGCGAGCATCCGACGAACTTACGACCGAGGCCTCGCCGGTCACACCTCCCGACGTCGAGCGCGCGCAATGGACAAAACAGGCGAGCGCCGGAACCAACAGACGGATCGCCAATAGATAATGCCCGAACATCAAGACGGCGAAAGGGACGGCGGCGGGCAGGCACCCAAGGGTGGCGACGGCCAGTTCCTTGAAGAGGCAAACGACCGCCGATGTCGCTGGAAAGGCTGTTACGATTTTGGAGGGGAGGACGCCGAACCATGCCTCCTGAAACCATCCAGCGTCCCCACGCCCCGCCCGCCACAAGGGACGTTCCCCATGGATGCCAGTTGCCAAGTCCCACTCGTTCGAGTTCGTTCATGTTTCGTTATCCAGTCGATTGAATACCCAAATCGGCGAAGGTGGCCATGCGCCCGACGACGGCCGCGGCGGCATCGAGCAAGGGCATCAATAACAAAGCGCCCGTCCCTTCGCCCAACCGCAGATCCCACTCTAGAAAAGGCGTCAGCCCGAGATGTTCGAGAACCATCCGATGCCCGGGTTCGGCCGAGAGGTGCGAAGCAATCAGGGACTCCTCGATGCCGGGTCGTATGTGCCGGGCGATGAGAGCCGCGGCCGTGGTGACATATCCATCGAGAATAATTGTCAATCCGGCGGAACGCGCTTCGAGGAAAAAGCCGGCGATGGCGGCAATCTCCAGACCAGCGACCGAAGCCAGGGCGGTCAACGAATCGACTTTCCATAGCTTTCGAGCACGCTCGACGGCCTCTTGAACCACCTGCCGTTTGCGCTCCAATGTGATTTCGTCGGCTCCCGCTCCTCGTCCGACGGCGTTCTGTAATTCCACGTTCGCCAACAACATCGACAAACAGGCCGATGGGGTCGTATTACCGATTCCCATCTCGCCGGTGGCGACGATTTGGATTCCGTCCGCGGCCGCGGTCCGCGCTTCCTGACGGCCGATCTCCAAGGCCTGCTCGAATTCCGCCCCAGTCAAAGCCGACTCGTGGGACAAATCGCGGGTCCCCGCTCGGAGGCGGCGGTTTCGGAACACAACGGAAAAACGGGGATCTGGCTTGGACAGTCCATCCCCCGATTCAAATCGCTCCGCTGTTTCTCCCGATATCGAACCGACGTCGACCAAGACGGCCTCGGTCCGCGTCCGTGCAGCCAGTACCGACGAGCCAGCCCCTCCGTTGCGAATGTTCTGAATCATCAAACCCGTCACAGCCGAAGGCCAGGCCGTCACGCCCGAGGCGGCAACGCCATGATCCCCTGCGAAAAGGACCAATCGCCGAGGAGTCGTTTCCGGTTTCAATGTCTGCTGGATTTGACACAGGCGCGCAGCCAGCTTTTCGAGCCTGCCAAGACTCCCGCGTGGCTTGGTCAACTGATTCAGGTGGCGGTCTATGCGTTCTTGGTCGAGAATAGTTGTTCCCTTTCCGGTAACCGTTCAGGGGCAAGAGGCTAATATCCGCGGATGTTCGCGCGTCCGTTCCACATCTTGAAAGAAGGCGCTTCAAAATGCAAACGGCCGGGCTTGTCCCGTGGTGGTTCATGCTCGCCGCTGCAAACCGGTCAGACCCACCACGGCTGGCCCGTCAATGGCGTGGAACGTAACGGACCGCAATACCACCCCGTGGCATCCATCCGGCCTCTTGTGTCCGGGCCGTGTCGCGGCACCCGCGAACGGCTACCGTTTCCGAAAAGGCCCTGCGATCAATGTTCCCGATAAGCAACGTGTATCCGGTCATTTTGTCGTCTCCCTGGGAAGGGCGCGAAGTCCTCAAACAAACAGAATTCTCAAGCTAATCCGAAGTCTTTTCCTGCGCCGGCGCGGGAGGCCGATTCGAGATCGCGTCCGCCTCGGCCTGCATGACGGGTTGATAGCGGCTCATCGACGGAGGCGCGTTAACCAGTTCCTCAACCGAGATCCATGTTTTTTCATTGGTCCGGCGATCGATCACCCAAACGCTTTGTACTCGTGGTTCACCGGTTTCCTGGTCAACGATCTCATCGGCTGGAACCGCTTCTTGTTGTCCCTCATGGTCGATCACGTTGAGGTAATTGTCGTGAAACATGGTCACCGGCTCTTCCGGCTCCCCACAGCCGCTCAACCCGACACACACCGCAAGAACAAATAGGAAGGGAATGCTTCTCATCAACGCACCCCTCCCATATCGGCTTCCAACTTGTCCCGGTTATCGAACAGGACGTTGCTACTCAGCGGGCCGAACCAACCGATGTTCAACTCGTGCGGTTCGCCTCCGTAATAGCTGCTCCCTCCTGTCGTACCCGACATGACGGCCGTTGTCACCCGACCGTCGCACCAAGCGACGTTGGTTGTTTTGCCGCCATGACGGAAATGAATCGACGGTGAGGCTTGCCAGGGAGTGGCCGGTTCCAACAGGGGATGCGGACCGTTCACGAAATAGATCGGCTCGACAAAGCTGTATTCGATGGCCACCGAATCGGGGTTTCCGCAGGTAAACGCGGTATCGGTGAACGCGACGGTCCGGGCCAGTGAGCCGATTTCGCGCGTTTGAGTCGAGACAGTCCGCGATAGGGGAGAAGCCCAACCGTGTTTGTACCATGTCCCTCCCACGTAATTATGGTTGTAACCGTAGCCGCCACTCCCCGCTTCAAAGGCGTTGGCGTTCCCGTTACACGGGTTTCCCTGTTGGTCGCGCGTGAAGTTACCAAAGGAAGGACAGCGTTTTAACCCCACGCTGTTTTCGAAAAAGGGAGACAGAGGGCCTCGGTGCGAATCGAACGGCTCGTCGGCCGAATCCCGCGCTCCAAACCAGCGGCGGTTGCCCGTCGTATCCGAGGCCGGAGGCCAATACCCCCCATGAGTGTCCGTATAAAGGTGACAGGCCAAGACCAACTGCCGCAGGTTGCTTTTGCATTGGGTTTGGCGGGCGGCCTCGCGCGCCGCTTGCACCGCCGGAAGCAGCAACGCCACCAAAATTCCAATAATGGCAATCACCACCAGTAGTTCGATCAGCGTGAATCCCCGCCGCGAATACCAGGGACGACCGGAAGCGTGGCACGCAAACTCCGCGAATTCAATGGACCGAAAATGCGCGCGACAAAACGGAAACAAAAGAATACCGAGCACGACAATCTCCTCGTTGTCTTTTCTCTAAGCGAAAAAACGCAGTCGGACAGCGAAGAGTTGTCTGCGCGGAATGGCGGTTCCCGGTGGGTCGAACCGATGAGCATCCGCGCGTTTGCTTCGGAAAACGCCGCTTCAAAAGCGGAAGGCAAAGCGAGAGCGGATTGAATTGTCATCGCGTCCAACCTCGTTCGGGCGGACTCTTCGCGATACCGACTCTGGGCAGGTCTTCTGGCTTCCGGATCGCTCTACTCGCTACGCCTTCCCACAGAACCCTTGGACAAATTCGTTTCGACGGATTTGCCGAACTGTAGTGGCCAACTGTAGCTTTCGTTCCCGGTTACAGCGGCGGGACCGCAACGGACTTGCACCGTTTTCCCTATTTTTTGGTCTGGATACGCCTCCAGACCGGCACCCATGTCAGCCTGGGATTATAGTCGGAGATGCTCCAACGTCAAATGGGGCGTGGTTGGAGAATGGATTCAACGAAATGGCTTCCCGCGGGGTGGCCGTTACGGGTGCCGCGACACGGCCTGGACACGCGAGGCCCGAATGGATGCCACGGGCTTGTCCCGTGGTGGGTCACGTTCGCCGCTACAAACTGGTCAGAAAGACTACTCTTGGCCGTCGGTAGCGTGGAACGTAACGGACCACGGGACAAGCCCGTGGCATTTGCACCTGACAAAGCGCGCCTTCAAGACGTGCAACGGAAGTGCGAACGTCCGCGGATATCGGTCTTTTGCCCGTGAACGGTTACCCCGCCGGATGAAGTGAAGCGGTATTGGCGAAAAATGCCCGGTCGGGAGGCCGTTCCTTTCAAAAAGTTCAACCAAAACGCTCAGCCCACAGAATAGGTGGGCACGGTTAACAGAAACCCCACTTTGAACGCCCGAACTCGCGGCCTTCGCCGGGACGG
>JBNJEM010000358.1:0-7994 GCA_051745935.1 Planctomycetota bacterium | reverse complement strand
AGACTCCATAGTAAAAGCATGCGGATGTCTCGTAATCCAAGGGGTTTTGGAAACGAGAGCTTGGTTTTGTTAGGGGCTGTTAAACAACGGAGAGTAAACCCCAACGTTGCAAAAAGGAGTGCGTAGGACGGGTCTCCAGGCCCGTCTATCACAGTGGAAAATGGTCATCTTGCGGATGTTTGCAGACTTCACGTTTCGTGAACTTTGCAGACAGTGAATCAAAGTCGGTTTCGCACGCCAAGAGACGGGCCTGGAGACCCGTCCTACTTCAATCGTTATGCAACTGCAGGGTAAACAATGACGGCAAATTCGAACCGCCCGCAAAGCGGCCCGGCATGGGCGACGCACCCTCGCGAAATGGAGATATGTCGAGGTGCTGGCGCGGATGCGCCAGGCGCTCAGCGAGTGGCGCCGGCAGCAGGGCGACTTCGTTGCTGTTTGCTGGGATAGCGAGCCGGCCGATCACGCGAGCCGCGTCGCGCAGTGGAAAGCCCAGCTTGGCCTTCCATCCGCGCGCGCTTCCAAGACAGCCAAATGAAGGCATCGGGCGTCTTTTCGGAGGCACGGAACAAGCTCGTGCCGCGAGCGAAAAGAGGAACACCTTGAAAACCACGCCCCGATTTCAGTCTGGCCGACCGATGAAAGAATGGATGAAGTCTTGGGATTCACATCCTATCAGTTCATGCCGTGATTTACGCAAAATCGGACTAGGCCGAGCGGTTTCCACTCGTCGCCGAACGGTTGTCGGCTTGTCGCGGTGGCGGTCATGAGTTCTTTGCTGGCGTTTCCCACCACGGGATTCGGTGGCGGTCGAAGCCCATCAACGTTCGCCTTTCCGGCCACCATCAGGAAGACCGCGTTGCCAAGCTGGTCGGCATAAAGCTTTTCGAGGGTGATGACAAGAAATCCAAGTTTCCTTCCCATGACCGGCGTTCCCTCGCAGCCGGCGGCGGCCTGCGTGCGGGACCACCGTGTCCCGCTTCGTGGCGAGTTTTCCATTTCAGGGCTCTAAAGTGCTGCCGACCGTTTGCTCGACTCCAATTCATGACATAGGGTTTGAATAGGAACGGTCTACCCACGCATGGTCTAGCCGACCCTGTGTGAAGCACATATTACCAATCCTGTTGCCGCGCATGCGTCAGGGCGGGAGACCGCCGTTGCGGAAACGCTCCGCCCGGTCGTGTGGGGATTGCCATAATCCACGCCAGTGTTGGGTATACGGAGGCGCAACGCGACCGTTGGGTGAGCGACATCGAAGCACGCTTGATTTGCGCGGTCAGGGGCTATCGCTCAAGTTGGACACATCATGACATATATAACCCCCGACAAGTGCCGCATGGAACGTTCGCCCAACCGGAAGGTGAATTCCGCCAAGTCTCTTTGCAAGGGAAACACTGTATCAGCCGCAAGAGTGTTTCTGCGACGGTTGTTCCGGGAAGAACAGGGGCCCACCGCCGTGGAGTACGCCGTGATGTTGGCTTTGATCGTGATTGCCTGCTTAGCCAGCGTACAGGCCCTGTCAACCGAAACAGCCGCGAGTTTTGATAGTTCAAGCGCCGCCATCGAGGAGGCGATCAGTGGGTGAGCTCATGAGCGAGGTCGGCGGTTTATACTTCAGGCGGTCGGATTTGTCCGGATGGAAAGCTGCCCGGCGCAAGCCGTCCTCCCGTTGGTCGAACTCGCGGCGGACAAAGTCATCCGCGAGCGGTCTATAGCCGCTTCTGGGCAACGGTGACACAATCCGCGAACGGCCATAAGGCACGCCGTTCTGGTCGTTCGTGCCGCGAGTGGCACCGCGCATCTGTGTCGTTTTGATTGGGTGACGTATAAGCTGAGTCCCCCCCACCTCCCCTCGACGCGGTTCAAAAACCGAGAAATGCGCCACTGTTTTGTTATGGGCGATTTGTCATGGCCGAAAACCACGGCGCCCCCTTCATCAGTGCTCCTCCGCCCATCCAGCAACAGCGCGCCGCTGAAATCAGTGGCACTCACCCCTAGGATTAACCTGTAAAAACCGCTTAATCATTGGTTAATTGGTTATTGGTGCTTCGTGCTTCGTCATTCCTTCGCGTGGTCACGGGCCGCTTTGCTGTCAAGGCATGTTTCTGCTGAAACCGTTCGTTACCTCCTCCAATCGTTCTCGAAGATCCTCGCAAACCTGGGCAAAGGAGGCCGCCGCACAGCTCGATGGGCTCGCGGAACGCTCAGTATTGGCAGCAACGGGGTTGTTGGCGCCTTGAGGGCCAGCTTCACGAGGCCCGTGTTCTCCTGCTGGCTCCGCTTCTCCTTCCGGCTCCAAACAGTGGGCCGAGTGGCCGTCGTGCCAGAACGCTTGGTTTCTGCCCGCTTCCTTGGCTGCGTAGAGTGCCTCGTCGGCGCGTCGGATCAAGCCTTCGGCGAGTTCCCCGACCAGGCATTGAGCGGTCCCCACGCTAACGGTGATATGCAACGGTTGCCCGCCGTTGATAAAGGGTGTTTCGACCACCTCACGGCGGATTCGCACCGCGGTTGCACGGGCTTCCCGCACCTCGGTACCAGGTAAGATGACCACCATCTCCTCGCCACCAAAGCGTCCGACGATGTCCGATTCGCGAACGGCTTTCTTTAACAGCTCGGCCACCTGTTTCAGCACGGCGTCCCCTACTTGATGGCCGTAGGTATCGTTAAACGTCTTGAAATGGTCAATGTCGATCATGAGCACCGACAAGGGGCGTCCATGTCGCGTCCATTCGCACAACCGCTGTGAGAGACTTTCATCCAACGCCCGGCGATTGGGCAAGCCGGTGAGTGGGTCGGTGCGAGCCTCGGACATATACGTCGAGATGTCGCCCGCCTGCTCTTGTAGCATCAACTCGGCTTGGTTCAAGCGATTCTGCAACTGCTCGTTGGCCTCCACGAGTTGAGACAGAAGGCCGACGGTTGCCATCCGTTTCTGGTCGTCCAGCGGCTCGTCATTGTTGCGAAACAGGGTCGACACGCCTGAAAGGACGGCTCGATACTCGCTCATGTCTTCCGCCACATGGCGGGTCCAGTCAAGAAGCTGAGTAAGCGTTTCCAACACGCTTTCGACGTCATTGTGGCCGGAGTTGCCTTTCGAGACACGCGTCCGTGCCAGGGCCCAACCGAGGATAATCCCCGCTCCAATGAGCGCGGCGGCCAGCACGCCGTTTGCAAAGAAAGCGGAAAACTGTCCAAGGAAATCGAACATCAGCTGACACGAAGGGGTTGGCAAACGGACAATGGAAATGCCCCCGCGCCGTGTAGCAGAAGTCGTACGGACTTCTGACGACCGAACTCTCACGCGTTCGGCCACGGGCATGCCGTTTCCGTGCCTTTGCCTTAATGAATCGGATTCACTTCAATGAGATCAATTGTAGCCGTTCACGGGTGCCCCTACACGGCCTGGACACAAGAGCCCGCCTGGATGCCACGAAACAAGCCCGTGGCATTTGTACCTTGACAGCCTTCCTTCACGACGTGGAACGGAAGTGCGAACGTCCACGGATACCAGTCTCTTGCCCGTGAACGGTTACGATCAATTATTCCGGTTGTCGGGAAGCCAGGGCGTTCCCCTGACCGTGATCGTGGCTCTCATGACGCGGACCCTGTTAAAGCATAGGTCACAAACCAGGTCCCTGTCGTCTCCGGTGGCGGTTGGGTGCCGGAAACGACGAGCGAGCGAGCCGGGGCGGCCGGCCACGGGAGTGCGTAAAGTTCGTGTTGCCAACTTGACGGCCGTTTGTGGCCCCTTCATACTCATAGGCGAGCGGGGTGCCGGTGGAAGCAGCGTGCCTTTTACGCCACTGCCGGATGTTTGGGAGACGATCACCAGGCATGGACGTCCGCGCGTTCGTGTTTGACTACTTCACTAATGTCTTCTGCTTTGTCACGGCTAGGAATTCGGGAGGCTCGGCTCGTGGGCTTTCGCCTACTCGCCAAGGTTGTAATCGCGGAGCCCGTACTCCCAACGTCAAGATTAAGCCGTGACAAAGCGTGAGTCTTGTAGCGTAAATCACAAGCGACACATGGGGGAAAGAGCGACATGTCAACCGAGACACCAGGACGTGGAAAGAACAAAGTCACCGCGGGCGTGCTTGGAATCGTGCTCGGTGGGCTCGGCGTCCACCACTTCTATCTCGGATCCATCACGGCGGGAATCATTGTGCTGGTTTTGAGCTGTTGCGTTGGATTGGGAGCAATCGTGGGGCTCGTGGAAGGGATCCTATTATTGGTTATGTCCGACGAGGAATTCGACGCGAAGTACAATGCGCGAGAGCCTGAATCACTCGAGTTCGTCTTCATGAAGAAATAGGATGCCTTTGGCGGTGGGGCAACCGAACTGGCCTGGCAACAAGGGGGGGGCCGGAAGACAGATCAGTTAGGTGACTGCGGCGAGAACCAGGCGGAAAAAAACGGGAGCAGGGGATTTGGCCCATCTTGCTCCAGGCTGACATTAGGAGATTGACATTGGGAGATGCGGCCGCGAGTTGTCGAAATCGGCCAGTTGGTTTCCGGAACACGTTCCGAGGCAATGTGTCCTTGTTAGAGGTCTGTTGCGTGGTACGGTTGATTCGATGTTCTGTCGCTAAACAACCCCGAATGTCGGTGATAGCCTCCATGAGAATCGCCATTTCATTGTCGTTGATCGCGTTCTTCGTTGGTTGTGATCGAACAACACTACAAACCGTGGAAACCGTTACAGCATCCAACGGTACCGATCGGCTTATTCGACGGGACTGGGAAACCGTTTCGTTCTGGCGCCCGGATGAGAAATGCGCCGCGCCTACGGTGTTCCCTTTGGTTGTTTCGGTCCCTTTCGTCCTTGGTTCAACACCCGCAAGGTGCAACAGAATAGAGTGCACTGACTTGGAGTTTTTCCTCACCCGAGGGTGGCCCCGGTGACCGCGATGAACAATGGCTCGAGAGACTAGAATCCTGTAATTGCCGAGACTCGCTACGACCATGCAGCTTATCGTTTTTGAAGACGAATTCGTCCCGCGGCTATTCCCTCTAACGCTGGGGCGGCCGGCGTACTCGCTGCTCTGTGGCAGCTTTCGGCTCATTGATTGGATCGAGAAGCTCGCGCCCGCCCCGCGATCGGTGATTCGCGACTATCTTCATGATCTTCAAACGGCGGACTATCCGGGCCTGGAGCCGCTGGGCCGCGGCGTGCCCCTGTCTGAACCGACGATGTGGATTAACGCCCGTCTGGTGCCATCGCGAGCCACGTATAAGGCGCTGCGCGAAGTACGCGATCGGGCTCAACCAGGGGTGGCCCGCGTGGGATCCAGCGTGGCCGCGGTCGTTTTCCCCCCGAACCAACCTCCCGTCCCCGAGAATCTTCATGTTGGTTCCTTGGAGCGATATTTCAATCAGTGTGGCCTCGGCGATCTACCGCCCCTTTCGGCGGACCTTCCCCTGCTGGAGTATCCGCATCACGTGGTTTACTACAACCAGGAAACGCTCAACCATAACCTCGAGTATCGGCTGAGAAAGGGTCCGTACCAAGAGATCGCCGACGGGGTATTCGCGGCGGAACAGACGAAAGTTGGGGAGCACGTGGCCACGGACACGCGGGAGGGACCGATTGTACTGGAAAACCGCGTCCGTATCGCGCCCCACGCGTTCTTACGGGGCCCGATTCACATCGGAGCTCGCGCCCGCGTGATCGAGCACGCCGCGATCAAGGACGCGACCTGCATTGCCCACACGGCGAAAATTGGAGGGGAAATCGAAGGCTCCGTCATCGAGGCCTACACCAACAAACAACACCATGGCTTCCTGGGACACAGTGCTCTGGGCAGTTGGATCAATCTGGGCGCCGGGACATGCAACAGTGATTTGAAAAACACCTATGGCAAAATCAATATGGAATACGAGGGCCGCAGGGTTTCCACGGGCATGCAATTCTTGGGGTGTATCATGGGGGACTACACGAAAACCGCCATTAACACGGGTATTTTCACGGGAAAGGTCATCGGGGTCTGCAGCATGCTGTACGGTTTCGTCACCACGAATGTCCCGAGTTTCGTCAACTATGCCCGGCTGTTCGGACAAGTGACCGAAATGCCCCTCGAGGTCATGATCACCTCGCAACGTCGCATGTTCGCGCGCCGCCAAGTCATTCAACGCGATTGCGACGAACAATTGATCCGCAGCATGCACCGCTTAACGTGCGACCAGGGGCAGGTGGGAGGAAACCATTTTAGCTTTGACTAGCCCTGGCCCACGACTTGCCCTCCTGGCAGACCGGCTCCCCGGGGCCAATTCGGGCGCGGACACCTTGGAAACTCACGCCATGGCTGATACCATGAGGGGCAGCCCCGCGTGGTGAGCTGACACAAAAGTGGCCGCTGCGCGGTGACTGTGTTTCATCGCATTGTAACTTTTTGGCGAACTGAAGTAAGGCTCTTCCAGGCAATGAGGGTTGGACAACGGCCCTGTGGAGCGCGCAGGCCGCCGTCCGCTGTCATGATCCCTGCCGGTCCAACGCCCGGGCGAGCGGACTCTGGCCTTGCGGTTAAACGGGGTACGTCATAAGCGATTTGTGATCACGAAGCTAGGATTCTACTTCAGACGGCTAAAGTGTTTCATCCCATTTTGTTCCGCGAGCAGCACGATTGAAAACGAGCCGCCCGCGGGCTGGAACCGATTGGTTCGCGGCTCCTCCGGGGACTATTCAGCAATCTCTCGAGCTTTGACCTGTTGCAGGGGCGTTTGTAGAGCAGCCACGTTGGCTATTGCAATCTGATGCTACCCTATTCTCCGTGAGACGCTCGTTCGGGAGCCAGCGGGCCGTTCGAAGCTCGAGTCCGAGGAAGAAAAACAGGACAAAAAGGGTCCACGCCAGTCATGGAGTTTCGTATCGCGCCACCCCGGCGGGCCGCCTTCCCGCTGGAAGCGGCGGCGTTGATGAACGTCTCGTGAGCCTTCAGGTATTGGTCAAACGACCAGGAAAGGTTTTCATGTCGTTAGCTTCCATATACGACTCCGAACGATTTGGCCTCTCGTTTGAACTCTTTCCGCCGAAGACGGCCAAGGGTCAGTCTCTGGTGATCGGGCGTCTTGAACTGTTGATGGCGTGCAGACCGGATTTCGTAACCTGTACCTACGGCGCTGGCGGTTCCACGCGAGAAAAGGCTCTGGATATCATTTCTCGGATCAAATCGCACTTTCAGGTTCCGGTGGCGGCCCATTTGACGTGTGTGGGCGCGAGCATCGATCAATTGCGGGAACAGCTGGAGAAAATGGCCCGAATTGGCGTCGATTATATCGGGGCGTTACGTGGCGACCCGCCCCGCGGAGAAACAGAATTCCGAACCCCTGAAAATGGACTCGCGCATGCGAACGAGCTGGTCGCGCTGATCCGGGATGAATTCCCTCAATTCGACATCTTCGTGGGCGGCTACCCAGAAACTCACCAAGAGGCGCCCAGCCCGGAAGCGGACCTGGAAAACCTCAAGCGGAAGGTCGACGCCGGCGCGGATGCGGTGATCACGCAACTGTTTTACCGCAACGAGGAGTTTCTGCGATTTCGTGAACGGTATGAAGCGGCGGGGATCCCAGTTCCTTTGATTCCCGGCATCCTGCCGGTAAGCAGTCTGCGGCAGGCACAAAAAGTCCCCTCCCTCTGCGGCGCTTCGCTCCCCGAGGAATTCGTCGATCGGCTGTCCCAGTACGACGATCCCGACTGGCAGTATCAGGTGGGCGTCGAGTTCGCCGCGAAGCAAGTGCGGGATCTGGTGCGGCATGGAGTGCCCGGGATGCACTTCTACGTGCTCAATAAATCACCCGCCACCCTAGCCGTGCTCAAAGCAGCCGAACAGATCTGACAGCCCGTCATGAAACCGCGTTCCCGCCGGCCGAGTCTGCCGCGCAATTGGCGTCGAGGCCATCCACGAAGCCGGCCAGGCTCCGGGAACGGTAAGGCTGCTGCAGCTTGCGGACCGCTTTGGATTCGATCTGGCGAACGCGTTCACGGGTCACGGAGAAGA
>JBNJEM010000357.1:0-8000 GCA_051745935.1 Planctomycetota bacterium | reverse complement strand
CGTTCGGCCGGGCGAAAAACGCTCTTGCACGGGTTGCCACGAGCCGCGCCGGACCACGCCGCCGGTGGAGGTGGAAAGCCAATTGGCCGAATCGCAGCGCTCGCGGCCGCTGAAACTGCTCGGCCCGGGTGAGCCGCACCGGTGGCGAGGGAACAACGCCGGCGTCTCCGGCATGATGGACGTGCAGTTCGAACGATTTCGCGAGGTGGCATCACTGAACCGGTACCGCGATACGGGCGGATCGCTGGAACCCGGCCGGAAGGAAATCTCGGCGTGGGTCGAGAAGCTTGGCCGTGCCGACGAGAACACGCGCATTTCGGCCGCGAACCGGCTGGCCTTGTTCCGCGACCGGGCGGCCGCCTCGGCGCTGGTCGGTGTGCTTGGGGACCCAAGCCGCGAGGTGCGCGTGGCGGCCGCGATGGCACTTGCGGCGTGCGGCACGCGCCAGAGCGTCACGCCGCTGCTCAACGCCCTCGAGGACCCCGACTACCACGTCGCCCAGGCCGCCGCCGTGGCGATGGAGAGCCTCACGGCGCACGCCGTGCCGGTCGATCTGCCCGCGACCGCCGACGCCCGGCGCCGCCAAGCCGACGCATGGCGAGGCTGGTTGAGCGAGAATCCCTGGCCGAAACTCGAAGCGGCGCTCGTGGGGCGCATCGACAGCGAGGACCGCGGAGAACAACGCCGGGCGATCGTTGCCCTGGGCCATATTGGCGGTGACGCCGCCCGCGCGGCTCTGCGCCAGTACGTGGCGAGCGAGAAGGACAATAATCCGTATCCCCGATTCACCGGCGGAAATCGCACCGATTCGTTCACCTTCAACGCCGCCTCGCCGCTGAACCCCCGGACCTTGCAGGCGGCCACCCGCGCGCTGGGCTTCCTGAACGATACCGAAGCCGTGCCGCTGCTTCGGCAAGTGCTGGCCGACCATATCGACCCGGAGACCGGCAACCTGTTCCTGGCCGAGGCGGCGGTCGAGGCACTCGGGTGGATCGGCACGCCGGAAGCCGAGACCGTGCTGATCGACACGTTCGCCCGCCTGGGAAACTATGCGAGCTACGTGGGCTGGTACAGCGACCACCCGGCGCTGTACGCCTGCCATGCTTCGCCCATTCATGCCCGGGTGATCGAGGCGCTCGACCGCATGGGTTCGACGCGCGCGGGGCCCATCGTGCCGCACCTGATCCGTTCGGTGCCAACCGATCCCGACCGCGCTCTGTACCTGGAGACCGACACCTACGAGTTGCTCGCGGGGCGGGTGATCCGGCGCAGCGGTCGTGGGGACGAGCTGATCGAAACGTGTCTGGCCATGCTGGGCGACCCCGACGCGGAAGCGTCCGAGGAACTGCGGCCAGCGCTCGCCGATACCGTCAACGCCTGGGCCGGACACCCCTCCCCCGAGAACCGGGCTGCGCAACTGCTGGCATCCACCTGCCGCGACCCGCGCTACGTCCCGGCCGTGCTCGCGGTGTACGAGCGGTATCGGGCCAAGCCGGAAGAGACGTTCCCACGCACGATGGACGATCCCACGACTTTCCAAGTTAAACTGCCCCAACGTCACTGGGTGCTCCTGTTCGTGGGACGAACCCTGGGCAACCTGGGCGATTCCTCCGCCGTGGAAACGCTGATGGCGTCGCTGACGCCGGAACTGAACGAAGCGAGGCATGGCCGGCCCGACCCCTCCGAGCCCAATATCCATTTACTTCAAATGGAGGCGACGCCGTGCTGGCGCGCGGCCGCCGCGTGGGCCTTGGGCCGCATCGGCGACCGCCGGGCGGTCCCCACGCTACTGGAAGCGGCGGGCAACATGGACAACGCCGTCGACACTCGCTACGCCGCCGCCGAAGCGCTCGGCGATATCGCCGATCCCGAAAGCATCCCGGCCATCCTGGAACTTGCCACCGGCCACCCGGAGGTTTCCACCCGTCGCAAGCTGCTGGAAGCGTGCGAACGATGAGCGGAGCGGAAACGCTCACGGCGTTACCTGGCTGACGGTTCGACGATTGTACGGTTTTGGTGAAGGATGCCACGGAATGCCTCGTGAAACAGTCCTCGCACTCGACCTCGAAGGCACACTGATCTCGAATGCAGTGAGCCGGTTTCGCCGTCCTGGCAGGCCTTCCTGGTTGAACTCGACTTTCCCATGCTCAAGCCACGGCTCTGGGACTTAACTTACGTTAATCGAATAGCAAAAGACACACTGTGGGAATCGCCAAGCGACTGGCCCAAAGTGTTGCCCGGCCTTTGGGGTGGCGCATTCGCCAGCGTCGAAGGGGCAAAATTGGGGGCCTCCAAGGCCAGTGGGTGTGGGAGTCCGTTGACCCCCGTCGCTCGACTTTACGTTGAGCCCAAGCCGGGCAAGTCCAGGGACCAACCACCGCAGGATGTTCTGCTCGTGGTTTTGACGGCGCGCGGCCCCTGTGCTTTCGCCTGACAACGGGGCAGCAGCGGACGACGCAACCGTTTCCGAGTTAATCGAAGCTGGAATGAACCATGTCCACTTTCTGATCGTCTCGACATTTGACGGGATGGCTTCAGAAGACGCCAAGAAAGCATGGAATCGGGATGAGAGTTCGGATTGATCGCATCGCAAGTTCCGCAGATGACTTAGGGGCGTCTGACCGGCCGTTTACGGATCAGGACAGTATCGCAACCGAGTCGCAGCAAGCGGAGAGTCCTGCCTGGGCGGAATGCATTGACGCTCTTCTGAGGGTTTTCTCGGAATGCTCCGCGCTGGACAGCGACGATCCGCGGCCAAACCACGTTGCCACGAGGGCGGCGTTGGCCTGGATTGCCTATCTCCGGAATCAGTTCCCTCAAGAACCTCCGACGTACATAGTACCCGAGCCGGACGGAGGTTTGATCGTTGAACGTCGAGTCACGCTGCCCACCCGGGAGGACTGCCTGTGCGAACTAACCTTCTACAACGATGGGCACGCCGAAAGAACGGACTACGTCAACGGTCGCATTCGCGAGATAAACCCGATACCTCAACACCCGCTGGACCGGGACGAATGACGTGCTCCTTCCCTCGCACTGTCTCGCACAGGTATTGACTTGATGCCGACGCCTTCCGTTGATGAGAGAGAGTTGCTTTCGGTACACTGCTTCATGCTGTGTTCGAAGAACCGACGTGCTGATGCTCGAGGATTCCTTGACGTGCCCGGCGACGGCTTCCCCCAGGGCCAAAAGACTTGAAAACCGTAGGCTGAATGCCATGGCATACGACTATTATCTGGTAATCGACCTGGAAGCCACGTGTTGTGACTCCGAGACTGTTCCGCAAGGCGAGACCGAGATTATCGAGATCGGCGCCGTCATGGCGGATGCCCGGTCGCTGCAACCGGTCGATGAGTTCGGTGCGTTCGTCCGGCCTGTTCGCCATCCGATACTGACCGAGTTCTGCAGTCAACTGACCAGCATCACCCAGCAGCAGGTCGACGGCGCGATGGGCTTTCCTGACGTGCTGGTTGGACTGATCCAATGGGCCGCTGCCTACCCGAACCATCTGTTCAGCTCGTGGGGCGAATACGACCGCAAGCAACTGGCCCGCGATTGCAGTTTCCACCGGGTGCGGTACCCGTTCGAAGACCACCTGAACGTGAAACGGTGCTTCGCCAAGGCCATGGGCCTCCGGAAACCTGACGGCATGGCGCCCGCGCTGCGCCGGGTCGGTTTGCCGCTGCAAGGCACCCACCACCGAGGCATCGACGACGCCCGGAACATCGTCCGCCTGCTTCCGTACATACTTGCCCATGACGGGCAGGCTGCCCAATCGCCCCTACGTTGACCAGTGCCCGGATCTCTCAAGGACGCCACCGAATGCCTCGCGAATCCATCCTTGCACTCGACCTGGAAGGGACGCTGATCTCCAACGCGGTCAGCCAATTCCCGCGGCCGGGGTTGTACGCGTTTCTCGAGTTCTGCCGCGAGCATTTCGAACGCCTGGTTCTTTACACCGCCGTACGAGATGCCGTGGGCGAAGCGATCGTTCGTACGCTCGTCTCTGAAAACTCCGCCCCCGAGTGGTTTCTGGACGTGCCGTTCGTTCAGTGGGATCACGATCGCAAAGACCTCGACAACATCCCCGATGCCCGGCCGTGCGATTGCCTTCTGGTGGATGACAACCGCGACTATGTCGTGGACGACCAAGTGGCCCAATGGATACCAATCGCGAAATACGAGTCGCCCTACCCGGACACCGACCGCGAACTCGTCCGCGTTCGGCAAGTGATCGTCGAACGATTCCGGAGAGCGGACATAGCCACCGATGCACGCAAGCACTTCGAGGTTCGCTCGGCGAGGAACGCCGAGTTCTTCCGATCGGATCGCCCCTGGGCGGCGATCTCGATCAGCTCCCGCGATGACCACCCCGCGCTGGACGAACAGAACCGTGTGGGACTCTTGCAGCTTGTATTTGACGACACGGCGAATCCCGACAATTCCCAAGCGTTTACCGCATCCCAGGCGGGAGAGATCCTGGCATTCGTCGAGCGGATGTGGGGCAAGGTGGAAACCATCTTGATCCACTGCGAGATCGGAATGTCGCGGTCCCCCGCCGTCGCGGCGGCGCTGTCCAGGATTTACTACAACGACGACGGCCCGTGGTTCGAGATGGACTTCCCGAACTGGCTGGTTTACCAGTTGCTTGTGGAGGCGGCAGCGAGCAGGGGACGGGACTTATCGTGACCGAACGCCACGCCGGTGCGTGGCACGGAATGAATTCCGTTCCACGAATCCGTACGGACGCGCCCGAACCGCGGCAAGAAGACGGCCTCAGATCCCTTGCAATGGCACTGCCGGGGAGGAAATCGAGAAGCTCCGCGAGTCGGTGGACTGGGGATGTCCCATGGGAGGTGCTACTCCCGTTGGGGCCGGAGGGCATCTTCGGAAAATGGCGCAAGGATGCGGTTCGTCGCACGGAAAGGAAGGCAGTCCTTTCGACATCACAAAGCGGCGGTGAGTTCGGCAGACTGGTTTGGCGACAGTGGCGCCAGTCCGCGGGGATGTTTCTCGGGCTGCCCACGGTTGCCTTGCTGGTTTCGGTTCCCACATATCGCGTCTACAGTGTGCCGTTGGTGTGGCCCGGCTTTGTAACCGTTCACGAGCAAAAGACTAATGTCCGCGGACGTTCGCACGTCCGTTGCACATATTGAGGAAAGGCTTTTCCAGGTGCAAATGCCACGGGCTTGTCCCGTGGTCCGTTACGTTCCACGCTACCGACGGGCAGGCGTGGTGTGTCTGGCCGGTTTGTAGCGGCGAGCGTGAACCACCACGGGACAAGCCCGTGGCATCCATGCGGGCCTTGCGTGTCCAGGTCATGTAGCGGCACCCGTGAACGGCTACCCGGCTTTTCGCCCCGGCAGGATGCGCGTCCGGCCACGGCGGAGGAACGCGTTACAGTGAGGACGTACGAACGAGCTTGGGCGCTGTACGACTTGAAGCGGTTCGTACCGCCAGAGGACGAATCGTCAATGGCTCAGGATGATTCAAATGCGGATCGAGCAGGCTCAGAGCCGCCGCCGAAGCCGGGAGGCGTGGATCTGGAATGGGTGGAAACGCACCGAGCCGTGCTGGAGTTGGCGCTCAAAGCCAGCCGCCGAGCTGACGCCGACTTCTTCACGTCGAAGCCCTTTTGCCCCCATGCCGTCAGGGAGAGGGTTGCACCGACGCGGATTTCCCGTCAGAATCTTTGTCAGTCAGTGCCCTGGGCGAGTGGAAGGGGACGGTCTGCTGGAGATTATATTTCAGGCAGTTGGATTTTTCCGGGTGGAGCGCTGCCCGACGCAAGCCGTCCTCCCGTTGGTCGGACTCGCGGCGGAGAAAGTCATCCGAGACCGGTATAGTGGTTTCAATACGTCAGCGGGCTTGGAGTCCCTCCGAAGATCTTGCTGTACCATGGACCTTGCTGTCCGTCATGGAGCGGTCCGTCACGGACTTTTCGGATGGGAGCTTGGCACGTCGCTCCGCTCGACCGCCGTGTCACGATAGTTGTTGTTCGTCAGTTGCGTCCTCGTGCCGATCCGATGAAACTGGGGGAGCGACACGGAGCTTACCATGCACACACTGTACACGATAGGCCATTCCAACCACGCGGTGGAACATTTCCTCCAGCTGCTCCAGCGCCACGACATCTCGGCGATTGCCGATGTGCGCTCCTCGCCCTACAGCCGCCACGCATCTCAATTCAACCGCGAAGTGCTCCAGGCAGCGCTGAAAGAGGCCGGGATCGCCTATGTTTTTGTGGGAAGCGAGCTCGGTGCGCGGCGCGAGGATCCGTCGTGTTACGAAAACAGCCAAGTGTCCTTCGAACGCGTGGCGCGAACCGACCTGTTCAAGGCCGGGCTGACTCGTCTTCGCGCGGGCGCTGAGTCATACCGTATCGCGATGATGTGCTCGGAAAAAGACCCGATCGGCTGCCATCGCATGATTCTGGTGTGCCGCCATCTGCGCGACGCCGATATGACCATTGCCCATATTCTGGAAGACGGTGAGTTGGAGGACAATAACGACGCCGAACGGCGATTAATGCGCGAGTTGGATATCGCGGAAAACCACTTGTTCGCCACCCGGGAGGAACTTGTCGAGGAGGCCTACGATATCCAGGGCGGCAAGATCGCGTACCGACAGGAGGGCGGTGCCGGCGGTGAACCCCAGCCGGAGACCATGGAATGAAACTCTTTACGATTGGGTTCACTAAGAAAAGCGCCGAGGAGTTCTTCACGGCTCTCGGCGCCGCGGGGGTTAGGCGGATTATCGATATCCGTCTCAACAACACCTCGCAACTCGCCGCGTTCGCCAAACGCGATGACCTGATCTATTTCCTGCGCGAGATATGCGCCATCGACTATGTCCACCGTCCCGACCTGGCGCCGACCCCCGAGATCTTCGAAGCCTACAAGAAGCACAAAGGCACGTGGGAGCGGTTCGAGGAGGACTTCAAGGCCTTGATGCGACAGCGGCGAATCGAAACGGCACTCGAACCGGAGCTGCTCGATCAGGCCTGTCTGCTCTGTTCCGAACCCACGGCCGACTATTGCCACCGCCGACTTGTGGGCGAATATCTCGTCGACGAATTCTCGGGGTTGGACTTATGTCATCTATAACCGAGTTTATCTGTCTGGCCAACTCTCGCAAGCACGGCGGGCGCTGCAGGCCGGTTTGCGGGCCGCGTTTATTAACAGCAGTCAGCCCCAGCGCGGGCGATTAGAGGTCCTTCGGAAACTCTCCGAAGGTCGTCTCGATCTTGTCTACGTGTCTCCCGAACGGCTGGCCATGGACCAGTTTCTGGGGCACCTGCGTCGTGCCAACCTCTGCCTGCTGGCGATCGACGAGGCGCATTGTATCTCGGAATGGGGACACGATTTCCGCCCGGACTATCTCTATCTGTCCGAGGCGATCAAGCGTTTGCCGGGCATCCCGGTGGCGGCCTTTACCGCCGCCGCGACCCAACAGGTGCGGGAGGACACCATTAAGCGTCTTGGGCTTCGCGATCCCTGTGTCCATTGCGCCTCGTTCAACCGCCCCAATCTGTTTTACTCCATTGAGTCCAAGACCGACGTGTTGGAGCAGATATTGCGGTTCGTGCTCTCGCGTCCCGACCAGGCGGGCATTGTCTACCGTACCACGCGCGGGAGCGTGGAAGAGACCGTCGCCGTGCTGCGGGAACACGGCGTGGACGCGCTGCCCTACCACGCCGGTCTGACTGATCGGGAACGGGCGCGAAACCAAGAGGCTTTCGCGAGCGACGAGGTCGCCGTGGTCGTGGCAACCATCGCCTTCGGCATGGGTATCGACAAGTCCAACGTGCGCTACGTGGTGCATGGCGACCTTCCCAAGAATATCGAGAGCTACTATCAGGAGACGGGACGATCGGGCCGTGACGGTGATCCCGCCCACTGCCGTCTCTTTTTCGGGCGGGGAGATATCTCCAGGATTAGGTATTTCATCGACCAGGTGGCGAACGACCAAGAACGTGCTCGAGCCACCCGCGCACTCAA
>JBNJEM010000356.1:0-8020 GCA_051745935.1 Planctomycetota bacterium | reverse complement strand
GGGATAACGGGCCCCTTTTAGCGGCCTTCCTCGGACCACCTGCTCTTCAGGTGGTGGCTGATTGGCTTTTTGATGGCTGTTTAAGCCTTTCCGTTCCCACCTCAATCCTTGGGGTTCAGGTCGCCATCGAGTTTCAGCACCCCATTGGCTGGGATTTCCCTGTCAACGGTTTGGCCATCATATCGCACGTTGCATGATCCAGGCCCCGTGCTTTTGAGCGTGGCCTGGGTCAGTTGGCCGCCGGCCCATGTCAGATCGATTTCGAACCCTCCGCGCGCGCGAAGGCCGGTGACGGCCCCCTCCGGCCAGGCGGCGGGCAGTGCGGGGAGGAGTTCGATTTGGTCGTTGTGGCTTTGCAGCAGCATTTCGGCGATTCCGGCAGTGCCGCCAAAATTGCCGTCGATCTGGAAAGGGGGGTGGGCATCAAACAGATTGGGATAGGTGTTTCCGGCGAGTGCTTCCACGAGCATCTTATGGGCATGGTCACCGTCGAGAAAACGAGCCCAGAGGTTGATTTTCCATGCTTTACTCCACCCGGTGCCCCCGTCCCCGCGAAAGATTAACGACTGTTTGGCCGCGGCGCAGAGTTCCGGTGTGCCTCGAGGCGTGATTTCCTTGCCGGGATGGACGCCCCACAGATGTGAAACATGGCGATGATGATTGTTCGGATCATCTTTGTCCTCCAGCCACTCCTGTAGCTGGCCATGCTGGCCGATTTGGTTGGGGGCGATTTGTTTGGCCGTTTTTCGCAGCAACCGAGAAAACTCGGCATCAACATCGAGCACGTTGGCCGCGTCCGCCGTGTTGGTCAAAAGGGCCCGGATGATTTGGTGATCCATGGTCGGTCCCATGACCAACCCGCCGATTTCGGGTGAGTTGGATGGACCGCTGATGAGCCAGCCCGTTTCCTTGTCCCGGACGAGAAAGTCGAGAAAGAACTTCGACGCGCCTTTCATGGCGGGGTACGCCCGCTCGGCCAGGAACGCCTTGTCCCGCGAGAACAGGTAATGTTCCCAAAGATGCTGGCAGAGCCAGGCGCCTCCCGTGACCCAAATGCCGTGGTTGGAGTGATTGATGGGGGCGGTTCCACGCCACAGGTCGGTATTGTGGTGCAGCACCCAGCCAGGGCAGTCATAATGAGCTTGAGCGGTTTTGCGACCTGATTCCACGCAGTCTTCAATTAAGTCAAACAATGGTTCGTGGCATTCGGTCAAGTTGCAAACTTCCGCCGGCCAATAGTTCATTTCCGTGTTGATGTTCGTGGTCCATTTGCTCTCCCACGGTGGATCCAGTTTATCATTCCAAATACCTTGCAGATTGGCCGGCTGGCTGCCCGGGCGGGAGCTGGTAATCAACAGGTAACGGCCGAATTGGAAGTAAAGCATCTCCAGGTGCGGGTCCGGTTCCTCGGCGATCCGCGCGACACGCTGGTCGGTGGGCAGCAGCGCGGACTCGGTCGTTCCCAAATCGAGCGACACCCGGCGAAACAATCGTTGATGATCGGCTGCATTCGCGTCACGCAACGTTTCAAAGTCTTTTCCTTTGATGTCCCCCATCGCCTGCTTGCATCGTGCCGCTGGATCGGCGCTCACGTCGCGATAGTTCTTGAAATTGGTGGCCGCAACCAGCGTAAGGGTCGCGGCGTCCGCCTTTTCAACGCGGATTTCCTCCTTTTCGAAACTCGTTTGCCCCCCCTCGACGTTGATCCGCAGACGCGCTTCGAATTGAATGGCCCCGTCTTCGACCTGACCGGTGAGCACCAGGGAATCGTTGTCTCGGACGCTGACTTCGGTTTGACCGTGGGGGCTCTCCAGACGCGCCGAGAAGGTTACCTGGCCCGGTGTGTCACTTTGCATGTTCCATACGAGAGCCTGGTCGGGACGACTAACCAAGGCCTGGCGCTGGTAGCGCGTGTTTCCGAGGCGGTACGATACGGAGGTTACGGCGGTGTCGAGGTTCAACCGCCGGCGATAATCAACCGCTTCTCCATGCTCCGGGAACTCGATCAGTACGTCGCCAAATGGCTGATAGGCTTTTTGTCGCAACGGATCGCTCATGAATTCGCGCATGGCCAGCTTTTCGGCTTCACTTTGCTTGCCTTCGTACAACAATTGGCGTATCCGCGGCAGGTACTCGGCGGCGCCCTCCCGGTGATATTCGTGAGGTTCTCCCGTCCAAACCGTGTCATCATTGAACTGAATACGCTCCTGTTCAAGTCCGCCAAAGACCATGGCGCCCAAGCGACCGTTCCCGATCGGCAGGGCTTCGGACCATTTTTCAGCTGGTTGACGATACCATAAGACGAGCGAATCGCGCGAACCGAGTTTCTCGGCCGCCATCTCTTCAGCGGGATGTGCCGCCGGCCGCGATGCCACCGCGCCGGCCGGAACCAGGCCTTCCAGCGGTTGACGCTGCGCCGCGGCTTGATCCGCCCCGGCTGCGAATACTAGCAGGGATAGGACGAGAACGGTTTGATTGGACGGTGCGACCCAGCGTTTCATGTGTGTTTCTCCCAGAACAGTGGTCTAATACCGATTGGTTTCCCTTCTCGCGTGACAACACGCCGGCCGGGACGTGATGCGTGATCTCCCTGGACGCGTCGTGCAACGGTCTCCCCGGCGGGATAGTGTTTCAAAATTGCACTCGGTGATCCAAACTTCTGTCAACGAGCGTCAGCCCGGAAAGGCTGACGTACATCGGTGCCAATGGGTTATATTTCAGGCGGCTGGATCTTTCCGGGTGGAAAGCTGCCCGGCGCAAGCCGTCCTCCCGTTGGTCGGACTCGCGGCGGAGAAAGTCATCCGCGACCAGTATAAAGTGTTGCAGATTTCTTAAGAAGCCACAACAAGACCGGCCAGATTTCCTTTCACCCAGGGGATTTTGGGAGCGGGAATCACGTTTTGTTACGGGCTCTAAAAACTCAAACTGTAAGCTTCGCGTCTCGACTAGCTGGTAAAGCCCGGCTTTCGGCGCCTTTTCGGTCATCACTGCACCCGTCACGGGTTCAAATTCGATCCACCTGGACACGACCTGAAACCAGGGCTTTTCCAGCGTCTGGGTCGTTCGAAGGGCGCGAAACGCTTACACTTTGAGTAAAAAGCAAAACGGCTTTAGTTCGGGATTTCGATATCCTGATTTCAACCGCCTAGATGTCCCATCATTGCGCTCCTGATTTCGTAACGACGAAACAGTAGGGGTCGGGGCCCAAGCACTCTTGCTGGTCTGACGAAAGGCGACGGTAATTCACGGGCCAGCGTTTAGTGGCACCACGTCCTGGCCGGATGATTCAACGTCCAATAGTTCTTGGCCGTTGATCAGCACCTGGTACGATACACCCTTGCGGCCGGCGATACGTGCCACGCCATCACCGATGCTGACGGGAAACGGGGCGGCCACAACCGTGTTCCCATCGCGATCAACGCTGAGAAAATCGACTTCGTTGTCCAACGCCATTCGCAGACTCACCAGCGCGCAAGGATTGATGTCGGCCGGCTGGCGGCGCTGGTGACGGATATTGAAGGAATCGGGCAGCAGGCCAATGTATGGCCCCTCGGGATATTGCTGTTGTTGGCCGCTGATAAGGATTCCACGCGCCACGTGGTCCCAGTCCATTGTATCCTCGTGCGGCGCCAGTCTTGTCAAGGCATACGCGTACACCATGCCCACCCATTGCACAGGCAGTCCCATCCAGTTGGGGGCGACCCAGTTGGTCGCGCCGTACACGGGTGGAGTGGCGTAACGCATGATGGGGTATTGGCTCCATAAATAGGTAAACGGGAGGCCCGAAAGCGCCCACTTCCGGGCTTCTTTTAGATAGTCCTGGCGGCCGGTGAGTTCAAAGCCGCGCGTGTAGGCCCACACCAGGTACGCCGAGGCCAGCTGATCCGGCGTATGCAACGGGCACTCCCATACCTGAGCCCCGCGCGGCGTGCGAAACCGTTTCATGTATTCCAAGGTCCGCAGCCCCGCTTTCAGCGCCTCCTGATCACCGGTAACATAGGCGAACTCAAGCAGTCGGGCGGCTGGGAGGGCACAAACACCGCTTGCCGTATCCTCAAAATGCCCCCGTGCATATTTGCCTTGATAACGGTACGAGCCATCCGGTTGTTGCCGCTGAATGTGTTTCCGCGCCTCTTGACGTTGAATGTCCAGCCACTGTTGGCCGCGCCCCGTGACAAAGTAGATTGTGCCGTTTCGGATGTGAGCGCCACCGTAAGCAAATCGGTCGAACTCCGGTACGTCTCCCCCCAGCCGCCAGGTGGTCGAGGCCATGTCCGAGTACGGGCGACGCTCCCAGCGTTCTTGCACGCAGTGCCCCCACCCCTTTTCATTTTGAAGTGGTCCGTTCAGCGCGGCGAGACAAATCTCCCGCTGCTCCTCTTTCGTGCGGGGTGGAGCCGGAAGCTCGGGGAGCCCCTTCTTGGCAGCCGCCCACGCGATCGACTCCACCAGCGGATCGTGGGCCACGCGGACGGTGGCATGAATTGATCTGCCTTGTAACGTCATGCGGTGATCGTCAGTCCCGTCGAAGAAATTGGGCGTGGCATAGACGGGTTGCAGCGTCATGTCTTTCCACGTGAGTGCGACCGACGCGCGATCGGTGACAAAGGCCATGAGCGGCATGGTCACCTTCAGCGGGTCGGGGGCAAACCGAATGTGCTCCTCCGTGGTAATGTCCAGCTTGGAAGAGCTGTGTTCTCCCTTGCCCAGATACTCCAGCCCGGCAAAAAGCCCCTGTTCCAATCCTCCTGCCGCTCGTACCACCGGTCCTTCGCAGGGTTGTTCACTTTCCACCTCGAATTTGATTTCTCCAGCCCCAACATCCAAACCCATCGATACGCCGGCACCTTGGAAGCGGACACTATTGTCTTCTTTCTCGACCAGCTCAAGCTGGGGGAGTTCACCGTCGATCGTTACCAGCGGGCCGAGCGTGGCAAGGAGCTGGTTGGCTTCGCGGATCACTGCCACCGAACCGTCACTCGCGATCGACAGCGTCGCGGTGCCCATCGACTTTTGCAGCCATTGCGCTTCCGCGTCCGGATTCACGACCCAGGCGGTGCGATGCACGGGCGGCCAATCGGCATGGCGTAACCTGATCGTTATGGATTCCAGCGGCCTCTTACCCGAAACTGGTTTGGAAACAGTCAGTGTTTGGTTGCCTGGCAGGGTGTATTCCTTCTCGGCGGCCCGGAATGTGACGGCGCCCTCTTCATGGTTGGTCACCTCAAAGTCAACCTGGTTCTCGCGTTGCCTGACGCTGGAAACGGTAAGCGGGTGAAGGTGTTCCTGGACCAACCGGATCCAATCGATTTCGATACGGCCCGGCTGAGTGCCGGGGTCGATACGCAAGTCCGTGAGCCGGCCGGGAGCGGTGAACCGCGCGCTGGTTGTCAACCATTCGCCGTTCGCCGGCATTTCAAAGTCGGCTCTCTTGTCTTCGCCGCGATGCGGCTGGCGATCGGTTGTCCAGAACACCGACCCCACCGTGCTTTTCCCGCCGCGAACGCGCAAGTCAACTCGCAAACGCCCACCCGGAACATCGACCGGTGCGTGAAAGAACGGATCGTTTCCGGTTGCTTGAATCCGGAGGTGGCCGTCCGCCGCGGTCAGGGAACATTGGCTTTGCGCGCTCCAGCCTTCAACGGTCGTGTCGAAATCCCATTCCCGCACAATGGCGGTCCTTTTTTCTCGCGGGACCGGATTGATGACCGGATCCTGGGCCGAAGCAGGCGGTATCGGAAGCACGGAGCACAGCAGAAACAGGGGGAACAGTCGGTAGCTATTCATGGGGCGAATTCAAAACAGTTTGGGGTTCCAGGTCGTTGGGGGCGGGGTCGACGCGGTAGTGGACCTAAACACGATTTTCCCGTCGCGCAATCTTCCTGTCGAACCCACCGCCGAAAATGTCCAGGATTTCCAGAAACGGAACGCCGCCAGTCCACTCCACCAGCTCCACTGGGCCCGAATCACTCTCCATCAGCTTGCACTTTGCACGGTAATGAACGACCGGAAAATCTAAGGACAGGAAAATTTCACGACAGGAAGATTGTTTTCCATGACCGCGCTAGCCTTGCACCGCGATCAGGTTGTTCGAGGCCGCGGCTGCGGCGGAGGGCCAAGGTGTATCTACCCCCAACGTTGCAAAAAAGTGTGATGCCACGTGGCTTGTCCCGTGGTCATTCACGTTCTTTGCTACGCTTGTCGACGGAAATCAGAAACATTCAAAAGAGGTCTGAAATCATGTCTGAAATCATAGAGTCTACCCTAACGTTGCAAACAGTATATGTAGGACGGGTCTCCAGGCCCGTCTTTTCAAGCACGAAATCGTACTTGATCTGGTGTCCGCAGATCTCACGAAATGTGAGATCTTCAAACAACCGCAAAAAGACACTTATGCGCTGTAAAAGACGGGCCTGGAGACCCGTCCTACGCCGTCTTTATGCAACAATAGGGTCTATTCTTCAATCACGGTTTGATCCGCCGTGGGGAAATTGTCCGGGATCGGTGTTGTGCATTCTCCCGTGGCCAGCCACTCCACACTGCGATACAACAGGACCTTGAAGCCGACACATTGCATGGGTTGCAGGCTGCCGACGTGTCCCATCACGTTGGTCACCACCTTGCCTTTGCCGTAGGGGACCCACCAAACGATCGGTTCGTTTTTCCCGGTGCCGCCCCCTGCTGGATCGGAATAGGCGGTTAACAGGATATGGACGTTCTCGGCCGGGCCGCGCTGACCGTGGTAGAGCTCGTCTTTCTTGTGCATCCATTTCTTGGGCATGCCTTTGGTGATGGGGTGATCCGCATCACGCGTGGTCATCACCCAGTCGTATTGACCGCCGTGTCCCATGCCGCGACCCTCACCAGGCGGTACTCGCACAACCTTGCCGTCGTCGTCCACGTAAAGGCTGTAACCCGATTTTGGACTTCGCCAGAGCAGACCGAGCATTTGTTCGTATTCTTTCCAGCCGTTGAACGAGTTATTGGCGGCGTGGATGGCAATCGCCCCGCCTCCACCGGCGATATAGTCGACGAAGTCTTCCTTCACCGGCTCCGGCCACATCTCGCCATTGTAATCGAGTACCACGCAGTCGAACGTCTCGAAATCAGGCCGCCACGCGTCCCATGCCTCGTCCGGCGCGCCCCGTTCCGGGGCGTTGTTCACCACCGGTTGGAAATGCTCCTCTTGCTCCAATAACTGCTTCATGAAAGGTGTTGATTTTTTCCAGTTATGATTATTCTGCCCGCCGATGATCATGACCTTGATGGGGTCCGCGGCCAGTAACGCCGCCGGTATCAGGAACATGACCAAGAGGGAAGTAGCGAGTGTGAATGTGAAGCGTTTCATGGTGTGATCTCCAGTTTAGTGAAGGTGTGACGTTCAGTCGTGTTGGCCGCGCGGGTGCTGGATGGCCCGGTAAATCATCGGCCAAATACCGATGGTAGAAAGCCGTGATAAAACCAGTCAGGCTTCCTTTCACCTAGGAAACTGTGGGAGGGAGTCGCCATGGGCCCCCTTCGTTTTCACGCCGCCGGTCAAGGACGGCTTGCGTCGGGCAGCTTTCCATCCGGAAAAATCCAACCGCCTGAAATATAATCCGTAGATTGACATGTACCGTGCCGCTGTGCAAGTGGTTATGGTGGCCGTATCTGTAAGCTTCGCGTCTGGGCTAACTGGCAAAGCCCGGCTTTCGGGGCCTTTTCGGCCATGACCGCACCCGTCACGGGTTCGCATTCGATCCACCTGGACACGACCTGAAACCAGGCTTTCCCAGCGTCTGAGTCGTTCGAAGGGCGCGAAACGCTTATACTTTGAGTTATAGTACGGTTTTTTGGATATCGCAATCGGCGAATGGGCGAATCCGGAAGGGAGAATGGGTGGTGCGCCCGTTGGTGGTCTCTTTTCGTTTCCGGTAGGTAACCCCTATTGTTGCATAAAGACGGCGTAGGACGGGTCTCCAGGCCCGTCTTTTACAGCGCATAAATGTCTTTTTGCGGTTGTTTGAAGATCTCACATTTC
>JBNJEM010000355.1:0-8032 GCA_051745935.1 Planctomycetota bacterium | reverse complement strand
TTTTTAGGTCTCTTAGAGGTCCTTTCGTCTCAATACCGGCGAAACGAACGGCGCAACAATATGGATGGCAACGACTTGGAGTTTTTCCTCACCCCACCCCAGCTCTCCCATCCCGGCTTGGCCCGTTTTACGAGGGGCCGGCCAACCTTTTCCCCTGCCACGAAGGCGCGTCATGCATCTCGTCCCGATCGTTCAGGGGCCAAATGCCTAACGGCATGGGTGTCATCCGTGCTCCTGTCGGGTGGGTACGCGAACGGCCTAAGCTGGCAGGGCCACCAACCAAATAGGACACCGCACAGGGATGAACCGCTCCCGTTGGTCGCTCACGCCAAGCATGCGCGCATGTTACACCGTAAGACTCTAGCAGCGCGAACAAAACCATGAAGCTTTCCGACCATCAAAGGTGTGTTGGACGCGGGAACGCCACTTTCTTACCGGCTGGTAATCCGCTTGGTGCCAGTTACGCTCGTGTGAAGCACAAAGGAACTTGACCACTATGTCCGCCACCGCATCAGCTCTTCGCGAAATTCATCGGATTCACCGCCAGATCGGAGACCTGCGTGGCCGCCTGAAACGGGGGCCACGGCAGCTGAAAGCCACGGAAGCCAACTTGCGGGAACTGGAAGAAAAATGCGCCGCCGCCAAGGAATCGCTCCAACGAACCCAAATGTCAACCGACAGCAAACAATTGCAGTTGCAGCAACGCGAGGATCGAATCAAGGATCTCAAAGGTAAACTGAACACCTGCAACACCAATCGAGAATACCAAACTCTCAAGGAACAGATCGCGGCGGACGAACAGGCCAATAACGTCCTCTCGGACGAAATCCTGGAAGGCCTCGAAAGAATTGATCAACAGCAAACCCTGCTTGCGCAAGAGGACAAACAACGCCAAGAGGTTGCCGCGGAACTGGAGCAGCTTCGACGGAAGATCGAAACGCAACACGGAGAACTGAAAGCGGAGCTGGACCGGGTCACGCATGAGCTGAAACGGGCGGAACAGGCCCTGCCCGCCGAAATCAAAGATAACTATCAACGACTCGCCCGCTCGCGGGGCGAAGAGGCACTCGCGGCGGTCGATCGCGAAGTTTGCCTCGGTTGTTACCATAGAGTATCCCCGCAAACATTAAACGTGCTCATGAAGGGAGATGCCTGCTTCTGTAGCACCTGCGGCGCGCTGCTGTACCTCCCCGAAGATACCTCGCCCACCAATGGAACCTGAACGACCACATGGGAACGGCACGGCGAACAGCCTCGGATAACCTGATCTCGGCGGACGTTTTCTTGTCTCTCCTCTTTTCGTCTAGCTGTCATTTCAAAACAAAAACATGCAAGAAAAATACATCGGATTTTATCCCAAACATTGAGTGGCTACGTTTCCGCCCGTGAACCGCGCTAACCGGTTGGAAGTAAACAACGGACGCGAGAATAGACCCTGCAGTTGCATAACGATTGATGTAGGACGGGTCTCCAGGCCCGTCTCTTGGCGTGCGAAACCGACTTTGATTCACTGTCTGCAAAGTTCACGAAACGTGAAGTGTGCAAACATCCGCAAGATGACCATTTTCCACTGTGATAGACGGGCCTGGAGACCCGTCCTACGCATTCCTTTTTGCAACGTTGGGGTAGAGCTGGAACATGCGTTTGAACGCACCCAACAGGGCGCGACGAAACAGATCGCACTGACTTGGAGGTTTTCCTATCCCCCGTCCCGGGACTGTCCCGTCCCAGGGTTTTCAGCAACCCGGGCCCAACCCGATCCCGAGCCCCGCCTCGCAGCGGAATCGGCTACAAACGCTCACTGCTCCGCCACCCATGCATATCGGATCCCCCACCGCCCTCGCTCCCCGCTCACTGCCATCTTTCCCGTAGACGTGCCCAGGCGCGGGCCGTGGAACGCTGGTTCATGGCAACCGACACCGGCGCCTCGTCTGCTTGCCCTGGCGGGTAATAGGACTGGCGGTATGCCTCGTATGCTTCGCTCCGCAGGTGGGCGAGCATCTGATGGCCGCGTCGCCGCTCCCGCTCCTGTCGGAGTGCCTCCAGGTCGATGGGCCCCACGACAATGGCGCTTCCCGGCCCCGGATCGGCCTGGGCCAATAGACGCCCGTCGTAGTCGACCACCATGCTGCCCCCGGGCCAGCTGAACGGCGGGTAGTTTTCCAGCGACGCCGCTTGGTTGGCAGCCACCACGTAACTCATATTCTCGATCGCTCGCACCCGATTGACCATCGTCCACCAATCCAACGGTGCCGCGGTCCCCCAGGGATCCATGTAAGCCGACACTCGAACGAGCACTTCCGCTCCCGCCAGCGCCAATTGCCGAATCGCCTCGGGGAACAGCCAGTCATAGCAGGTGGCGGCGCCAATCCGTCCAATTTCCGTTTCAGTGACCGGAAAAATGGGTTCATCGTAATGACTCAGATCATGGGGGCTGGTGTGTATCTCCCAGGGGACCCATGTATGTACTTTGCGATACTTGGACAGGATACCGTCCGGCCCGATGAGACAGGTGGTGTTGAACACGTGTCCCGGCCATTTGGGATCCGTTTCCAGAAAGGTTCCGGTTTGAATGTAGATGCCCAGTTCTTTAGCCGCCTGAACATAGCGGTCGGTATGTTCGTTGGGAATGGGAACGGCCAGCAAGTCGATCAGTTCTTCAACGGTCGGATAGATGGGAGCGGCATGCGCGAACTCGGGAAAAGCGACCAATCGGACATCATGAAACGGCTCATAACCGGTCACGGCGCAGGAAATCATGGTCAGCATTTTTTGCACCCGCGCGGGGATTTCATCCCGGTGTTTCGGGTTCGGCAAGTCAAATTGACACGCTGCCGCGTAGTAGCGATGGGAGTGGGAATTCATGGCTGGATGTTAACTTGAGAAAAATCTGGTCCGTGGCAGGGAACGAGATCAACGCATGCTAGTTTCAGCCATCATAACGTGCGGGCCGGGCGCAACGCAGCCCCCACTTGACCAACGGTCCTCAAGAGAGAATGATGCACGCGTGCGGGGGCCATCTCCAATCCGCCGCCCAGGGAGCCCTTTTTTGGCGGTGCGACGGTGGAAAATCTTTCAGGAGTGCGTTCGATGCGAGTTCGCGGTTTGCCATGGGATTACATCCTCTTCATCTTCTTCTGTCTCTCGGTCCCCTCGTTGCACGGCGCCGAGGCATCACAAGTTGAAGCCGTTACCGGATCGCCGTTCGGCGTGGCGAGAGTCACGTTGCCTTTTCCCGCCGAGGACCGCGAGCTCCCCCTTGCGCAAGCGGCCGTGAGGCTGGTGGAGCCGGCGAACCGCGTCCATTACCCGGCGGTCACCGACGGAATTCGGCGGCCGTTACTGGGCGGCGGACTGCGGCGCGGCGCCGACCTCACGGTCATGTTTCTCTTTGAAGGCGACACGCCCTTCGAACTTACACTCGGCACTCCGACACGCCAGAGAGTCACCGTGACTCCCAAACGCCGTTCGAGGCTGGTTTACCGCGCCATGCTGCGGCGGTGGTGGCGCGGCTACCGTCGCTCTCTCGACAGCTTGACGGAAAAAAGTCACCATCCACCGTTGATCCAAACGTACCTGACCTCGATGCTGGCCAGACGTCTCCACTTGCAAACCCCGCTCGTCCGACAACTTATCTCGGATCGAGCCGAGAACAAGGGGTACCGTGTACTGGAACTGCTGTCCGGGGCCGGGGCCGCGAAGTCGCAGATGACCAAATCGATCAGTCTCGGAGAACAGTCCGCGTCACGGGTGGCGGAGCTGCCATTACCGACCGAACTCGATTGGAACCGGAAGCCGATGCCAAGGCCAGAGCGGGAGGTCACGATCGAACCTCTGGCGAAGCGAGTGCCCGAAGAGTGTTTCTATATTCGTTTCGGTCAATATTCCAACATGCTTTGGCTCAACACGCTGCTTGAAGAGTACGGTGGCGAGCTGAAAAGCATGATTTCAGCGCGTGGATACCGACGAGGCGTGAACCAGCGAATTCACGACCAGCTGGCCGTACATCAGGGCCCATTGGCTAGACTGTTGGGCTCTCAGGCCATTGTTGATGTGGCGGTCATTGGGATGGACACCTTCACGCGGGAAGGAGCCGCGATTGGCGTGGTGTTCGAGACGCAAGGCCCACTGCTCGGCGTCGACCTGCTCCGGCAGCGGCAAATGGCGCTCGCTCGCGGCAAGGAAAACGGGGCCACCGTGACGAGCGTGAAAATCCGAGGCCGTGATGTTTCGTTTTTGTCCACGCCGCACAACCAGTTGCGGTCGTATTACGTGGTCGATGACGAATTCCATTTGGTCACCAACACGCGCGAAATCGTGGAACGGTTTTTGGACGTTGGCGACGGTAAAGGCTCGTTGGGCGCCAGCGGAGAGTTCCATCATGCCCGCTCGGTCCTGCCCATCGATCGGCAAGACACGATGTTTATCTACTTTTCGTCGGCGTTTTTCCGGAATTTGCTGAGCCCTCGCTATCAAATCGAATTGGATCGGCGGCTGCGGGCGGCGACTGGCCTCGAACTGGCCATGCTATCGCGTCTGGCCGCGCGGGGCGAAGGCAGGACGGGGGAGACCGTCGAGGAGCTCGTCGCGAGCGGCTTGTTGCCGGACACGTTCGAGGGCCGTCCGGGGCAAAGTCGCCCCATCACCGAGGACTCCCGTGTCGTGGATTCGCGGCGTGGTCAACACGGGTTTTTCACTCCGGTTCCGGACACGCCGGTAAAGGCGGTGTCCGCCGTTGAGCGTGAAAGGTATCTGCAACGAGCGGATTACTATGCGGAGCACCCGAAACAAATCGACCCGATTCTGATTGCGTTGAAACGCCACGACTTGGAGGACGACGGTTGCGAACGCATCACGATGGATGCCTTCATGACCCCCGTGGAGGGCTTCAAGTACCGGTTGCCGCTCTCTTTGCTCGGTGAACCGTCACCGTATAAGCTGGTGCCCCCCGAGGATAACCTCATCTTGATCGACGCCGCTGTCCGTGGCGCCACCTTGTCCCCCGACGTCCCCCCGCACCGGCTCTTTCTAGGCGTGCAGAATCGCGAACCCTTGACGGAATCGGGCCCCGACGATGTGCTGAGGTGGTTACGCATCCTCCGCACCGCGCCAGGGTTCCTGGGAGCCTGGCCCAAGCCCGGCTTTCTGGACGCTGTTCCCTTCGTACCGCAAGACATCGAGGGAATCTCGAATATCCCCTTCGGGCTGCTGCGATGGCAAGGCCGTGGATTCTCCGTGCTCTCGTGGGATCAAGACATTCTGACCGAAGCGAGCGAGCAGCTCGGATTCGTCGAAGAAGATCACTCCGCCCAGGTTCGGATTCACGTGAAAGATTTGCGCAATGCCAAGTTTCGCGGCTGGCTGAACCAACTTGGACATGAACGCGCGTACCAGGTTTCCGTCGCCAATGCTCGCCTCATGAGCATCCTCACTCAACAGTTCAAGGTGCCGCAGTCCGAATCCCGTGGCGTCGCGGAGCAACTTCTGGACGCTGAACTCGTCTGTGCCTTGGGTGGGAAATATGAAGTATCGCGCCGCGGCGACGAGAATCTCTGGACATCGACCGCCTGGCCCGCCGCTCGCCATGCCCACCCACCCGCTGACTACACGACGCCGCTGCTCCATTGGTTTCGTGGCCTGCGGGCACGCGTGGTCAAACACCCCGACCGCTTGGTTCTGAGCGGCCACCTGGACCTCCACCGCAAAACAGACGCCGCCGGTTCCCAATTCCCCTTTTTCGACATGTTTGGCGGCACGCGGGGCCAGGAATCCGAGCCAGGAGAAAGCAACTAGTGCCGCGTCAAGGCTATTCGCGCAGCTCGCGCGTTCGAGGGCTTCGACGGGATTGAGCTGAATTCATGAAACGCAAAGTAAGTATATTTCAGGCGGTTGGTTTTTTCCGGATGGAACGCTGCCCGACGCAAGCCGTCCTCCCGTTGGTCGGACTCGCGGCGGAGAAAGTCATCCGCGACCGGTATAATTGTCCAGGAGGCGGAGGAATGGCCTGAAACGGGACCGCAAGTTCGGCATTAAGAAGAAATCGCCTGAGATCGGCGACGACGTCTTTGTTAACGGCGACTCTTTTATCCCGGGCGTCCTGGCGTCGTAGCGGTCTTCAGGACTCAGGTGTTTTCGAAAATGGAGGCCTGGCCGATGAGTGTTCGAATCAATACTCCGCACAAGGAAATCGAGGCGTTTTGCCGCCGCAATCGAATCCGCCGGTTGGCTTTTTTCGGTTCGGTGCTGCGTGATGATTTTGGCCCGGACAGCGACGTCGACGTACTGGTCGAGTTCGAACCGGAGGCGCGCGTGGGACTGATTACGCTGGCAGGCATGGAAATCGAATTGAGCCGGTTGCTTGGGCGCAAGGCCGAGCTGCATACCCCCAAGGGATTGAACCCCCGATTTCGCCGCGAGGTGCTGGACGTCGCGGAGGTGCAATATGAGGGCGCGTAACGACCAAACCAGCCTTCACGATATGCTTGCGCATGCCCAGGAAGCGGCCAAATTGCTCGGCGACCGGAGCCGGGAAGCGTTGCGCCAAGATCGGTGTGCTTCAATTGGCCTTGACTCGCCTAGTCGAAGTCATCGGCGAGGCGGCCTACCGGGTATCCGACGAGAAACGACAGCAGAGCACGAACATTCCATGGCCGCAGATCATCGGCATGCGCGCCTGGGTTGAGATCCTCCGACCAGAGCACATGGCAATCCGTCAGTGGCAGATGACGCGAAAACCGACGTTGAAGACCTTGTGATACGGTCGGTAGTCCACGCGGCTGCCGGCGGTACATCGCTTGGGCCGGTCGTGGAATGAACCTCCGCGGGCGACCTTGCGGCCTTGACGGGTCTCGGTCGACGTCCACTCCCAGACGTTTCCGTGCATGTCGTACAAACCCCAGGGATTCGCGACGAACATCTTGGTCTGTGGCATGCCCACGCACCCGCCGGGACGATCCGCTTGATACATGGGAGTCGCCAGCATCACGCCGGTTTCGTCTCGCGGGAAGCGGTTCGTGAGGAAAACGCCGTCGTCGAATCGCCGGTCGCGTGGAATGCGGTCGTCGTACTTCCCGGCGTTCTCGATCAGCGACGTGGTCGTGTATCCGCCCGTGTTCGTGTTGGCGGCGAACTCGCGCAGGCGAACATCGCCCAAGTTCGCGTAGGGCGCGAAGTCGTCTCCCAGATCGCCGAACCAGAAGTCACCGCCCCCACCGGCGCGGCAGGCCCATTCCCACTGGTTCTCCGAGGGCAGGGTGAATCGGCGTCCGGTCCGTTCCGAGAGCCAGTGACAAAACGCATTCGCCTTGTTCCAATCGACACGGACCGCCGCCATCTCGTCGCCGTTCATGCCGTAGCACAGGCGGCCGAACTGGTAGCCGTACCGATCCTCGCGCCGCGAGTTGAAAGCCGGTTCGAAGCGGCGCATCTGCTCGTTGGTTGTTTCGTATCGGGCCATCCAGAACGGCTGTTCGACGACGGTCCGTCGACCGGCCGCATTGACGTACTCGCCGTCGGGAATTCGGACCATCTCGATGCCGACGCCGTTGCCCAAATCCACGGACATCGTCGCGTCGGCGCCCTGCCCGCGGGCGGCGTCCTTGGCGGAGAACGGCCAATCGGCAACCGAAGCGGCCTTCTCCGCTGGCTGAACGGAAGACGGTCGCGGCGGCTGGAATGGGACCGGCTCCGGAAGCGGGTCCTGTTCCTCGAAGTTGGTATCGATGTTCGCATACCGCTTGGCAAGTTCCATCCGCCGCTCGTTGATCTCCGTGACCCGCGCGGCTGGCTCCGCTCCAACGGCCGACCAAGTTCCGTGACACGGCGCATTCAAATCGATCCAAGTGATCAGCTTCCGCCAGGAATCGGCATCCAGCCGGACGCCGTAGTGCCTGCCATCTCGCAACATCTGAACCAACTCGGTTGTGTCGGCATGAAACTCGCCGGGCGAAAGCATCTGAAGCGGCCCCTCGATGCCGTTGCGTCGCACGTACCGCTCCAACGCGACGTAAGAGACGGGGAAGTTGCCGCCGCG
>JBNJEM010000354.1:0-8068 GCA_051745935.1 Planctomycetota bacterium | reverse complement strand
TTCAGGCGGTTGGATTTTTCCGGGTGGAAAGCCGCCCGACGCAAGCCGTCCTCCCGTTGGTCGGACTGGCGGCGGAGAAAGTCATCCGCGACCGGTATAATTGCCCAGCATACTTCAGGCGGTCGGATTCGTGCGGGTACAAAGCTGCTCGACGCAAGCCGTCCTCCCGTTGGTCGGACTCGCTGCGGACACAGTCATCCGCGACCGGTATAGCCCAGTAATAGAGTGGGGGGCGGTTTTCGGAAAGCGGCCGGATCGCCCTCGATTTCATACACCGACAAATGGCGGGATCAGTGAGTACGCGACCTGACTTCCCACACCCTGAGTCTGGTCCCGAGACATGGGTAGGTCAAGGGGGCGAGAGGGGGGCGAGCACGGCACGCGACGCATCACTCACCTCCAGGCAGGTCGCCGCGAGGCCGCCGGGACATCGAACGCCCGCTCGTGTTCGCGAATCGTGGTCATGAAATCCCGCGAGGGGGGGACGGACGGCGGATATTGACGAGGAGAATCGCCCGGCACGGAGCCGGACAGGGACGGACCGCGCCCCTCACCGCGAAAGTCGATCGTCTAGGTTGAATGGTCCATTATCCGTCACTGATCATTCAGCCCGCCTCATGGGGCCGGTTCCCTCAAGTAGCTCGATGAGGAATCGCTGGGTTTGTGCCGCAATACCGGGCGTGGAGCTTTCCCGGGGTCCGGCGACATTGAGAACCCGCAGCTGATGGTCCTGGATCCAGCGACGCACCTCGGCCGCGTTCACGTCCACCGATAAATCGACCACTCGGCACGGTTTTTGGCATTGTTGGGCGAGGCGGTATGTTAAATCAGTTCCGCCCTGCATCGGTCCCCAACAAAGAATCAGCGTACCGGAAGAATCAATTACGTTCTGGCGAGTTCGAGCCGAATAGCGGGGCGAGTCGGTTTCATGCAGCTGATAACGTGCGGGAATGACGCCGTCCTCGGCCAGGCGACCGCGAGGGCACCAGCCGCCGTGGGCAAATCCCAGGGCGATGGCGGCATCCAATGCGCCGCGATCAACCCCGGTTTGGCCTCCCGATACAATTCGTTCCGGATATTTCCTCGGCATCTGGGTTCGTCTGCTTATGGGGGGGGTGCTTTATATTCCAGGCGGTTGGATTCTTGCGGGTGGAAAGCTGCCCGACGCAAGCCGTCCGCCCGTTGGTCGGACTCGCCGCGGAGAAAGTCGTCCGCGACCGGTATATAAGCGAAAGCCTGATTATCCATCCACGCGCTCCGCGACGCGCAGCCGCGCGCTTCGACTTCGCACGTTGCGTCTCGTTTCCTCCGAGGTCGCCCGGATTGGCTTGCGAGCAATCGGCTGCAATCGCGAATCGGCGCGAAAGGCCTGTTTCACGCGGCGGTCCTCCAACGAATGAAAACTGATAATGGCCAGCTTTCCGCCCGGCGCAAGGCAATCAGGGAGTCGCCGGAGGGCGATTTCCAGCGATTTCAGTTCATCATTGACCGCGATTCGCAAGGCCTGGAATGTGCGAGTTGCCGGATCGATGGGATGGTTTCGGGACCGGGGCACGCACCTTCGCACCAGCTCCGACAAGTCACGAGCCCGACGGATGGGTCGGCCGCGGCGCTGCTGTACAATTCTGCGAGCAATTCGCCGGCTGTGACGTTCTTCCCCAAACTGATAAATGATGTCCGCCAAATGTTGGGCACTCAAACGTTCCAGCAGGCGCCAGGCCGGTTCGCCGCGTTGAGGGTCGAAACGCAAGTCCAGCGGCCCATCCGCCTCGTAACTGAACCCCCGTTTCTCGTCCGCCAATTGATCACTGGAGAGTCCCAAATCGAGCAAAATGCCGTGAACGTGCGAGATCCCCACGGCGGCAAGCACTTCGGGCAATTCGCAGTAGTTGGACTGGGCCACGCGGAGGGGCGAGCCCGCCAATTCCCGCTCGGCGCGGGCAATCGCGTGGGGATCGCAATCCACGCCAATGACTTCCCCTCCCGGAACGACCTGCTGGATCAGCAAACGCGTATGTCCTCCGCCCCCCATGGTGGCGTCCACCACGCGCTGTCCCGGCCGAGGAGCAAGTGCCGCCACTACTTCTGACGCCAAGACCGGCACGTGAATTGACGAAGGGTCGGACATGACTAGATCCCCAACGCGTGATCCCCCACGAAGGGGTTAAGCTCTTTTTCCTCGGCGACCGTGGTCGCTGGTCCGTGGCCTGGCAGGATTCTCGTCGTCGCGGGCATGCCGAAGAGTTTCGTGCGAATTGAAGCGAGTAATTGTCGAGGGTCGCCATCGGGGAAATCAGTGCGCCCAATGCTGCCCTGAAACAGCACGTCCCCGCCGAAAACAACCCATGGATCGCCTCCCTTCCAGACGTAAACCACGTGCCCTTTCGAGTGACCGGGCAATTCCAGCACCTCGAGGCTCACGCCCGCACGCTCGTACACCTCCCGATCGTGGACCAGGTGATCCGCCTTCGGACTGTACAAACTTTCCCCGAATTGGCTCGACAGGTTGGCCTCTGGGTCGGTCAATTTGTCGGCGTCGTGGGTGCCAATGACCAGGGGGCAGTCGGGCCACGCCTGCTTGAGAAACGAATTGCCAGCGATGTGGTCGGCGTGCCCATGCGTGTTGAGGATCGCTTTGGGCGTGAGCTGATGCTCCGAGAGACAATTCTCAATGGCTTTGGTGTCGAAACCGGGGTCCACGACGACACAATCATTCCGCTGCTCCAAGCTCACCAAAAACGCATTCTGGCCAAACATTTTGGAGACGACCGTGTGCACGACAAGCTGTGAGCTCATCTGGATTCTCCCAACAAGCATTCATTTTTGGTGGAAAACTCATATCGCTCAGGATAGCGTCTTGAGGTATATTTCAGGCGGTTGGATTTTTCCGGATGGAAAGCTGCCCGGCGCCAGCCGCCCTCCCGTTGGTCGGACTCGCGGCGGAGAAACTCATCCGCGACCGGTATAGAATGCACAGGGTATCGGACGTTGAATGGAACCACCAGAGGGTGGGCCGGAGGCGAGATGGCTGGGGTGGGATGGTGTGGTTGGCGCAACGGGTGATCGAGAGCACCTTGCGGATCGGGCAAATTGCGCCAAAATTACAGTGAAAAGTAATTATTCCGTCCAGCTCGGGCGATACTTACCGTATATCCGGCCTGATCCGGTCACGCGACCAGGGCGCCGCGGCCCAATCGGATTCGTGAGTGCTGGGCGCGTATGGCGTGGCGACCATCGATGGCGACCGTGTTCTGGTGGTTCGTCCCAGCTTAGTTTTACAGCCCCGAACAAAACCAGCCAGATTTCCTGCTTCCAAAGGCGTTTTGGAGGCGGAAACCGGGTTCTGTTACCGGTTGGATGAACCCGTTGAAGAGCAAGGAACCTGATGTGTGGACGTGCTGCCCACTGATCCACGCCCGCCGCTTCTCTCATGCAAGGAGTGAATCCCATGAGGCGCACGAACGCCGCCCCTAACGTCTTTACCCGGCGAACATTTTGTACATCGGCTCTTGGTCTGCTGGCGGCGGGAACGTCCGCCGTGGCTCAGGGGCCTCGGCGATCGAACAGAGGGTTGGTGGAGCCACTGTATCGGGAAGCAAGGGCAAAGACCGACATTGACCGGGATGACCCGGCGAACAAGCACCCGTTGGATCCCGCGTTGGCACTGGCCCAGGACGGATTGCAAAACATTCGCGAAAACGTTCGCGACTATTCCGCGACCCTGGTGAAACGGGAACGGATTGACGGTACCATCCAAGACTATGAATACATGTTCACCAAGATCCGGAACGAGAAAGTCGTGGACGAGCGTGTTGTCACTCCGTTTTCGGTGTACTTGTACTTTCTCAAGCCTGAAAAACTCCATGGGCGCGAGGTTCTTTACGTTAGCGGCGAGAACGACGGCAAGATGATCGCCCACGAACCGCCCAATTCTCTCAAGGGTAAGTTCGGCTCGATTTGGCTCAAGCCGGACGGGGCTTTGGCGATGCGGGGAAATCGGTATCCGATTAGCGAGATTGGCTTGGAAACACTCGTTCGGCGGTTGATCGAAAAAGGGAATCGGGACAAACGGAATGGCAGTCCCGAGGAGTGTGTTGTCGAATTCCGTCAAAGTGCGAAGATTAACGGCTGTAAGTGCACGCTGTTGCGGGTCACCCATCCCTATCCCCGCGACTATTATGACTTTCACGTGGCCGAGATCTTTATCGATGATGCCCGGAACGTTCCCCTTCGGTACGCGGCATATCAGTGGCCAACTCGCCCCAATGGCGCTCCCGAGCTCATTGAAGAGTACACGTACCTGAATTTGAAGCTCAACGTGGGGTTCACGGACGAGGACTTCGATTACACAAACCCTAGTTATAATTTCTGAGGCCGCCAAGCCGGGGGGCGAAAAGGTCCGCGAAATGGCCAGGGCTAGTGCCGGCGGGCTTTATAGTCGCTGTCACAAGAGCTGGATAACCAAGGCAAGCCGGTCAGTGTCAGCCCGGAGCGGCGCCCACAGGGGTGAGCGCCCACCGCCCCCCTCGAACGGGCCACCGTGTAGCAGCAGGCGACTCGCCTTGTCGTTCGACGCGAATCGCGAAACATCGTGACCTTGGCGCTCCGAGATCGTTGGGGCGCTTCGCGTCTTGGCGAGGCGCGCGAATTCCGCTGGACGCCCCATGGTGTTTTTGCCCTCCCGGCACGGTTCCCCCGGTTGTCGCTGCGTCCGCGAAGACGTGTTTCGGTTCATGGTGTCAACCATGTCAGATGAAGGCAATTCAGACGCTCGATCCATTGGCGCGACGGCTTCTTCGCCGGCGCGATCGCGCCAACGGTGGCGGCAACTCGTGAAACGGGTCGGTGTCGTGGCCGTCGCCTACCTGCTTGTGGTTTTTGGGACAATGTGGTGCGAAACACTTCTCATCTTTCCAACGTGGCAGATTCCCGCGGGCGATTGGAATCCGACCGGGTTTTCATATGAAGACGTGTTCTTTCATGCCGAGGATGGTACTCGGCTCAATGGGTGGTATTTCGCGCACCCCGATCCACGAGCCCACGTGCTTTACTGCCATGGAAACGGCGAGCACTTGGCCCACCTGGGGGATTACATGGATGGCCTGCGAGAGGAGTACCAGGTTTCGATTTTCGCGTTTGATTATCGCGGATATGGCCGGAGCGAAGGGAAACCGCATGAAGCTGGCGTGATCGCCGACGCTCGCGCGGCTCGAGCGTGGTTAGCCCAGCACGCGCGCATCGAGCCGGAGGAGGTTGTGTTGTGGGGACGTTCCATTGGTGGGGCCGTGGCCGTTGCCCTGGGCGCGGACGGCGGGGCTCGAGGCATGATCCTGGAACGGACATTCACCCGTTTGACGGACGTTGCCGCTCGCCATTACTGGTGGCTGCCCGTGAGACTCCTGATGCGGAATCGTTTTGACTCCCTCTCACGCATTAGCGCCTATCACGGTCCACTCCTGCAAAGTCACGGCACCGAGGACGAAATCGTCCCGCTTTCGCTCGGCAAAGCCCTCTTCGAGGCCGCGGGAAGTCGGGACAAACAGTTCGTTACCATGCCAAAGGTCACGCATAATGGTCCGAGCTCGAAAGAATACCATGCTGAATTAAATCGGTTCTTAAAACGGCTGTAAGTCGCGTTGAGTGCCGCGGCCCGCCGCGGGCGAGCCACGCGTGACGCGAGGCGAATCGCCTCATTAGCCTACACGAACTCCGAACACGACCTGGGGCGAGTCCGCATCCGGCGGACGCCGGGGTAAGGTCAGCCTGGCGTTCGGCCGGCGGACGGATGTGAGGGCACGACAGCTGCCGGATGAAATGCTACACTAAGACGCAATGCTACACTAAGACGCCGTAACAAAATCCTGCGGATGCCCCGCAATCCAAGGGGTTTTGGAAGCGAACGCTCGGTTTTGTTCCGGGCCGCAAGAAGCCATGACAACACCATGCATGTCTCCCGCCCCCAGTGCGTTTTGGAGGTGGAAACGGGGGTGGGGGGCTCGCGATTGAGCCCACTTCGCAGGATGCACTCAAGAATAACATAACCTAAGGCGTCAGGGCCGCCAACCAAATAGGGACCCCGCACAGGGATGGTGCGCTCCCGTTGGTCGCTCACGCCAAGCATGCGCGCGCCGTGCGCGCATCTCACGGCCTAAACCCCTAACAACAATTTCAACGAAGCGAGGAGTACACGATGTTGAGACTCGGACGCATGTTTGTTCTGTCGATGTTGACCGCGGGCAGTTTGATGGTGGTTGGTTGCGGTGAATCCGAAACCACGCCCCCTCCAGGGACGGACACCGAAACTCCGGTCCTCGATATCGAGGAAGGCACGGCCACGTCGCCTGACCAAGCCACCAGTGAAGACGAGCCGGGGAAAGGGGCGGGGGCCGAGTCAAAAGAGTCTGAATGACCCCGGTATGGTCGTTTCGCCAGGGGGTAGCCGGAGAGCGTCACGGTCGCCCTCCGGCGGCGTACAGTTCCGAGGATCCAACCTTGCCATGAACACTCTCCGGGTCGCCGCCGTCCAATTTCAACACGCGCCGGGTGACAAGGCGTACAATCTGTCCGTCATGGAGCGGTTCGTGGCCGACGCGTCGCGGGAACAGGTGAAGGTGATCGTGTTTCCGGAGTGTTGTATCTCGGGCTATTGGCACCTGCGTCATCTGGATCGAACTCAGTTGCTGGAACTGGCTGAACCGGTACCGGAGGGGCCCAGCGTGAAACGGCTTCGTGAATGGTCTCAACGGCACCACATGACAGTCGCCGGGGGGTTGGTGGAAGTGGCCGATGACGGCCGTCTCTACAACAGCGTGGTGGTGGCGCTGCCGGATGGCCGGGCGGCCTGTCATCGCAAGCTGCACTGTTTCATTAGCGAACACCTTTCCAGCGGTGAGTCTTTTACCGTCTTTGACACGCCGCACGGATGGCGGATGGCCGTACTGACTTGTTACGACAACAACATCATCGAAAACGTTCGCGCTTGCGCGCTGGCTGGAGCCGAAGTCTTGCTGGCGCCGCACCAAACGGGCGGTTGCCGTTCCGGCAGCCCGCATGCCATGGGCCTCATAGACCCGAATCTGTGGGACAATCGTCACATCTCGCCCGAAGCGATTGAAGCTGAGTTTCGTGGCGACAAAGGGCGGGGGTGGCTTCTGCGATGGTTACCGGCGCGGGCCCACGATAACGGTGTTTTCGTGATCTTCAGCAATGGCGTGGGCGTGGACGACGACGAGGTGCGGACGGGAAATGCCATGATTCTCGACCCTTACGGTCGCATCATGACCGAAACCTGGAAAGCGGCCGATACCAGGATCACCGCGGATCTGGACAGGTCGCTTCGCGACCGGTGTACTGGCGCGCGCTGGATTCGCGCCCGCCGCCCGGAATTGTATTCTTCCCTCACGACGCCCACGGGACATGAGAAGGACACGCGATCCGTGCGGTTCGACTACGAACGGCCCGAATAGACGGATCCCCGATCACCAAGGCCATGAACGGGATGACGCGTTAAGGGGTCCCGGAGCGGTGACTTGCCTCGTCAAGAATATACATCTAATGGACGGCTACGCATCCTGGGATATCTATTTGGTCCGACTGTTGTGCCAGACCCAGATGCATTTCAATGTCCGTCTGCCGGTCAGGGAATGGTTAATCTTGATGGCACATACGGAGAACCGCCGACCCGAAAGCAGGTGGGTGATCCGCGTCCTGACGAACTGTGGGCATTCACACTGTAATGGCCTGTTCCTTGAGCGTTTCAGGATACTCGTCGTCCGTCTTCCTTCAACGAAAAGACGTGAATCGTCAGCCATTCCGTTACCCCTTGCATCCTTGCCCGCGTTGAACCAAAAACAAAGGGACCGAAAGGAACGCGTGGATTACGGTCCGGTTGTAAACCACAGGGGCACGACAGATCCTGAAAGACCCAGCAGCCCAGCTCGCGCACAACAACACTAGAAACCGCAACACCAGAAACCGCAACACCAGAAACCGCAACACCAGAAACCGCAACACCAGAAACCGCAACACTGGCAACCACTTCCCGTTCAACGAGTGGCGGTTTTCCGCG
>JBNJEM010000353.1:0-8069 GCA_051745935.1 Planctomycetota bacterium | reverse complement strand
GCGCAACAAAACCGGCTACAAGGACCTAAAGTTTTTCGCCATCCCAGGGGCAGGGTGGGGTGAGGAAAAACTCTTCCCGCCCGCAACAAAGCCGAGCTCTCGCGCCCGAAATCCGTTGGATTACGGGACATTTGCACGGTTTTGTTATGGGTTCTAAGTTTTCACAAGCGGTAACAGCGACTCGTTTTCGTCCAAGCCGAAGCCGCCTAGCGCATCGATCCCGACCACCAGCCGGATACCCTGGCTCAACCCCAGAATTGCCACCAGGGACGCGGTGTTTTCCGGTGGGCACTTGCCTGGGCCCCTACCCGCTGGCCGTGTGGTCCGATGGCACCTTCCATCTTGATTCGCGACAGTTTGGCGTCGGTCATCTTGGCGTCGAACATGTTCGAAAGCATCAGATTGGCGCCAATCAAGTTTGCTCCGCTCAAGTCCGTCCCCCGAAGATCGGCTCGCGACAGATTGGCCTCGTTTAGATTCGCTCGTAAATCCGCAACACTCAAGTCCGCGCCGCACAAGTTCGTTCCGGTTAGATCAGCGTTTAGCAATCGAGCATAACGGAAGATGGCACCTGAACAATCGGCATCGCAAAAGCATGCGCCTTCGAGCAACGAGTCGGTAAAATTGGCCTCTCGAAGCACGGCATTGACGAAAATCGCCCCCGTAAGACCGGCGCTCTGAAAATTGGCTCCCTCCAAATTGCAACCTCGGAAAACCGCGTTCCTCAAATCAGCATTGTGAAAATCGGCGCCGACAAGCTGCCTGCCGGAAAAATCCGCGCCGGCCAATCGGCTACTGTCCAGAGAACATCCTTGAGAACCATTCTGATCAAGCCTCACGAGTACTTGGCCCGTTTCCTTGTGCTTAATTTCAATCATCCCCTCGACCCCGCTCAAAATGGGCGCCCGGAAAGGCTAACGGTGACCGAACGGAAAAACAACCGGAAGCGCATCTCAATACCCCGATGTCGATTTAGACTCCTTTCACTGATAGGGGGCAATCGCAGTTGTTCGACGTCCAACACCCAAACCAAAAAAAAACGTAAATAAGACCCTTGTGGCTTCCCGCTGACAGACGGATCCTGGAAACGGGAGCCACGCTTTATTACCGGCTGCAAAAAACGAATATACCAGACTTTCCGCTGCAAACCTAACGGAAATTTCTTAAAATCAATGGATCTTTTGGCTCGTCCTTGCACCCTTCGCTCGGTCAGTCGCCTGCCCAAACTCACGGAACCGAGTGACCGGCGGGGCCGAATTCCACCAGCGGTCACCAAGCCCTTCTCGCCGGCCGTTCAAACCGGAAATCGGATGGCACGTTCGTCTCGTTCGTGACCTTCTCGCGTATACACGTCATTGTTCCGATTGAAGAGTTAATTCCGATGCATCCGATTATACCATGGGAGAGTACGCTTCGCACAACTAGCCATCGCTCTCGCACCGCTCTAGAATTCACGAAGCCCGCACGGCATGAATGACGCCGCACACCCCCCTCGGAAAGGCCCCATGGCGGCCTGCTCTTTAGGGAGGGACCGGGGGTGGTTCGCGGAGTTGAGGCTAGGCACCTATAATAAAACCACGCAGAGCCCCCATAATCCAGGGGGATTGGAAGCGAGGGTTCCGTTTTGTTTTGGGGCTGTAAAAGGCCATGACAGGATCATCCAGATTTGCCGCCGATCAGGCGTTTGGACGCGAGAGCCGGCTTTTGTAACGGCGGTCAGATATCACGGGAGGCTCATGGATTTTCGCGTTGATTTGAACAGCTATCGAGGTCCGCTTGATCTTCTGCTCTACTTGGTGCGCAGGCGCGAAGTGGAAGTGATGGAGATTCCCATTGCGTCCATCGCTCAGCAATACATCACGCACCTCGAGGCTTTGGACGCGTTGGACGCCAATACGGTGGGCGAATTCCTCGAAATCGTGAGCACGCTAGCTGAAATCAAGTCCCGTCTTGTATTGCCCCGGGCCGTGGAGGAAGAAGAACCGATCGAAGACCCCCACAATCAGCTGGTCGAGCAGCTATTGGAGTACAAAAAGTACAAGGACGCGGCGAGCATGCTCGAGGAACGAAGTCGCCAATGGCAGATGCGATATGCGCGCGTGGCCGATGATTTGCCGCCGCGGCGCGTGGATCCAGGCGATCAACCGATCCACGAGGTGGAGTTGTGGGATTTGGTCAACGCGTTTGGTCGCATCATGCGAGAAAGCCAGGCGACGCAGCCGTCAAGCTTCGTTTATGACGAAACCCCCATCCAGGCCTATATGCAGCAGATCCACGAGCGTTTACAAGGCCGGGACCGGGTTTCGTTTTCCGAACTGTTCGAATTGGGAACCCACAAGAGTGCCCTGATTGGCATTTTTCTGGCTGTGCTCGAACTCGTGCGCCACCACAGTGTTCGCACGGAGCAGGGGGACGGGCACGGTGAAATCTGGATCCTACCCGATTCCCAGTTCAGCTCCGGGCCGGATTGGTCCAACGTGGACGACTATTCGGTCCAGCAGGGATCATAGGGCAAGAGGCCGAGCGTCAGTCACCGTGCCCTCCCGCTGACGCCTGAAAACCGTTCCGCCTGGAAAGGCCGAGATAGATCGCCGCCACTTGGCTAAAGGCCAAGTCTTTTCTATACGCCTGAAGCATACCCGGGTTGCATGCCACGTTCCAGCTACTGGGAAACACGATGCCCAAGAACGCCCCTGTCAAGAATCTCGTCCACAACGGTTTGACCATCGAGGGGTATTCACGAGCCGCGGTTCAGACGTACTGGCGCATCCAGGAGCTGAAGCTCGGGTTTGATTTGGGAGCCCAACCGTGGGACTTCATGGGAACCGCCACGTGGTTTGTGTCTCATACACACCTCGACCACGTGGCCGCCCTGCCCGTCTATGTCGCGCGGCGCCGCATGATGAAGATGGATCCACCGACGATTTACGTGCCCGCGCATACGGTGGATACAATTCATCAGTTATTGCGAGTATTCAGTCGGCTGGATCGCGGGCGGCTTCCGTGCGAACTGGTCGCCGTGCAAGCCGGCGATGAAATCAAGCTGTCGCGGGAATTGGTGGTGACTGCTCACCCGACCGCGCATACCGTCCCCTCACTCGGGTATATCGTCTGGGAAAGACGAAAAAAACTGAAGCCGGAATACCAACACTTGAGCGGCCCCGAAATCCGGGATATCCGTTTGTCCGGCGTCGAGGTCTCGCGGGAAACCCGTATTCCGCGGGTGGCGTATCTCGGTGACAGTAGCCCAGCCGGTTTGGACAACTGTTCGCGGATGTACGAGGCCGAGATCCTGATCGCCGAGACGACGTTCGTGACGGCATCTCATCGGGCGGACGTGATTCATAAACATGGCCATATGCATCTGGAAGACATCGTGGCGCGTCGTGATCGATTTGAGAATGAGCGAATCATATTGGCTCATTTCAGTACGCGCTATCACCCGCGCCAGGTTCGTGCCTGTGTGGAGAAAGCGTTACCCGACATGCTAGGCGGGCGTCTGCACCTGTGGATTTAGACGTGCGCGGCTCGTGGCCGTCGTTTAGTTTCGGTAGCTGTTCACGGGTGCCGCTACACGGCCTGGACACGGGGTCCCGCATGAATGCCACGGGCCTGTCCCGTGGTGGTTCACGCTCGCCGCTACACACCGTCAGACAGCCCGCGACAAGACCGGGTTTCCGCCTCCAAAACTTCCTTGGATCACAGCAAACCCGCACGGTTTTGTCATGGCTTCCAAGACGGCTCACGCGGAAATCTCGGACCGGAGAGACCGACCGTGGGCCCGTGTTCTCTTTCGAGTTCAATTCCTTGCAGTACGGGCAGTTGGTTCGCGGCTGGATCGTCGAGTTTGGGAATGAACTCAACCGTGATCGTTTCAGTGGCCTCGATTCCGTTGAATTCCTTGACCACGGCCCGGTTTTTGGCCCCCGCTTGCTGGACGATATCAAAGTCTTCGGCGACGATGTCGCCCTGAATGGCGATGTCGAACACGCGTTTGCCTTCCGCCTCATGTTCCAGCTCGGCAAACGCCAATCGCACGCGATAACGAGCCGTTTCATCCGTTGCCTCGCCCACCGGAATTCTGCATTGCCGCACGTCGGACATCCCGGAACGAAACACCCAGGGGATGCTGGTTCCCTCGATGTCCAATCGTGCCGGGTCGTGGCAAAATGACTCTCCGCCGCGGAAAAACGAGAGACCGGCTTCGTATTGCAGCACCAGTCTTCCCCGGGGGCGCGGATATCCGAGCCACAGTAATCCTTTTTGGTCTCTTCGATCTCCAGGAGCACCGAGGTTCAGGCCCAGATGTCTTACAGGCGTCATGGGGCCCGGCTGACTGAAGTAGGCCCACTGCCGGTTTTTCTTCTTGTGTTTGAAGACCACGGTACACATGTTGGCGAAGGGGCACATGCAACCGGAACTAGCCTCCGGCATCATCAACAGCCCGTTCGCGGGAATGAAATTGATCCAACAACCGGGCCTCAGCGCGGCGAAGTGCTGCGTGCCGAAGTCCTTGTCCAGGTCATACCAACCGAGCTCGTACGAACGGAATAGCAGCATATGAGGCGCCGCGGCCGGGGCGCCGCAATGATGACCGGGCCGGGCGAATTGCCACGGTTCTTCTCGTCCGGTCACTGGATGAATGCGTGTCCGCTGTTCGCCGGTCTTGAGGTCGTAGGCCCATGGTTCCGCATGTAGCACATTGCCCACGACCAGGGGCCGGACTCGGTAACCAATCTTTTTCCGCCACAGCGTTTCGCCGTTCTGGGCTGACAGCGCCACGACTTGACGCGATTCAAATTCCCCCTCCAGGAACTGGGTCCAGTAGTGTCCATCGAGGAACACGCCGAACAGCAACAAGACATCATTCTTGCAAATCGCGCCCAGCGAACGCCAGTACGCGCCCCCCGCGGCGCCCGTCACTTCAACCGGTTGGTCCCACAAGGTTCTGCCCGACATGGCGTCCAATGTGACGACATTGTACACCGTGGCTTCTTCCAGTTCTTCCAGCACGGCCGCGCGTTCCGTGTCATCGAGGCGGTGCAATTCCTTGACGCGAGGGGCCAAAGCCTGTTGACGCTGCTTTTCCGTCACGTCGGAGGCGGCGAAATGAAGCCGCCCTTCACTGATGGCGATCGACCCTTGGCTGATCCCGGCGGCTTGATGTTTCCAAATCCGCTGGCCGGTGGCGAGATCAAAGGCGAAGATACAGTCCGCCGTTCGCCCTTTCGCGGTGCGTGAACCGTAAAGTACGTTGTCGGCCACGGCAACGTAGCCCCAGCGGCCTGGCGTGCCTTCTTTGGTCGGCGGGATTGTGTACGTGGCTTTCGTTTTCCCCGTCGCCGCGTCGAGCTGCAAACACTTTTCCCCCGCCGCCACGAAGAGGCTGTCAGCGTTGGCTGCCGAGTTTCCGGCATCGTGCGTCACGCTAACCCGTAACGCCCCTCCAATTCTCCGCTCCCATAATTCCAAGCCGTTATAGGCATCGTAGGCTCTCACCGAGTTCTTGCCGCCGCCAATTCGATCGGCGGTGCCTTCCCCCATGACGAACAAGCGTCCGTTGATCGCCAGCGGCGACGCGGCTCGGCGGTGCCGCTCGGCCATCTGCTGGGGCCCCGGCCCGCCGAACCATAATACCCCCAGCGGGCAACGCACGAGTTGATCGTCGCTGCACGTTGAATTTCCCGGGTCGGCATATTGGTGTGTCCAGCTGCCAGCGCCCGGCAATGGACCTCGCTCGAAATCGAACCAGACGCCATCTTCCATCTCCGACATTTCTCCCTTGGCCAGCTGGGTTCCAGCAAACCATTCTCGCATTGCGCCGGCGGACAGTGTCTTGATCTCGCCGCCGGTAGCCGTGGCCGGCTGCCCAATGCAAATCCGCCCACCGAGTGGTTTCAGCATTCGCAGGACCTCCTCGGCATGCCCCGGCATGCGACCTGACAGCAGTGCGGTTTCCGAGACAATCAAGTTGGCGAAATAGTCGGAAAACGGAATGTCGGAGAGCTGGCCATGCTCAATCACGACCCGCTCTCCGTACAACCCGGCCGCGTCCAAAGCCTGCCGGGCCGCCCTTACCTTTTCCAGGTCCGACTCGATGCCGCAAATCCGTAGCTCAGTTCGCCGCGCCAGTTCGTGGGCTAAACGGCCAGTCCCACACCCCAATACCAGGCAGTGACCGCGATCAATCCCCGTGGTTTGCACGATTCGCTCGGCGGCCGCCGCCAACACGTCGTCCAACTCGTTGGCCGGAAACGGGGAATCATCGGTCCGCTGTTCGATCACGTTAGCCGTCGAGCCCTCTCCGGAACCAAAACAATGAATCGATCCCGTGTCCGAGCTGACGAATAAGCGGTTGTCGGATACCGCTAATCCTCGTGCCTTGCCGTCCACGTCCCCTTTCCAGAGCAATTGGCCCGAGGTGGAATCAAACGCCAATACCTTCCCATCACCACCAGCCAACAGCACGTTCCCGGCCAACACGAGTGATTCCTCGCAATCGCAGCTCACTCGCCAGATTTCGCCCGCCGCCATTTCCGCTTCGGTTTCATCAAGCTGTTTGTTCAAATCATCCATCTGCTCCTGGAGTGCCTTTAGCTCCGATTCCGAGCCCCTCCTTGCACGCGCCAGTTTTCCGCTGAGATCACGTTTGCGATCCAGAAGCTCTTTCCGGCGAAGACTGGCTGGTCCGTATGCGTCGCGTTTGACAGCGAATAGCTCCTCGCCCGTGGCGGCGTAAAACAGATCCGGGGAAACAATGAGCTGGTGACTCCAGAACCAACTCGAGTGGTCACGGTGCGATGCCTGATCATAGCCAATAATTTGCTCGGTGCCGGTAAACAGTTTGTCGTCCGCCAACCTTGCATTAGTGCCGCCGATGATGTGCTCGACGTACGACTCGTGCAACAGACGTCCGTCTTGGCGGCTGAACGCCGCGGGCGATACTCGACCGAGCGGTACGAATAGCCGGTCCTGGGAAGCCAGAAGATAGCCTTGCGGCGAAATGCGACTCTGGGGCGCGGCGGTGGCTGTGTCATTGCACCACTTGAGTTGCCCGTCTCGGGCATTCACCGCGTACATGTAGACGCCTTCGGCCGGGAAGATCCCAGCGCCAAAGTACGCCGTGCCTTTGTCGACCAATACGCCGGTCCGCACCGGCCATAACGAGATCATCTTTCCACTTCCCAGCACCTTTCGTTCCGCCGGCGCCGCGTGAAATTTCCACGCTTCGCTCCCATCCTCGGCGCGCAAACAGTAGACCTGCCCGTCGTCCGAACCGAAATAAACGTTGCCATTCCAAATAGTAGGCGCCAGGCGGACGGGGCCACCCGTCAACGCGCGCCAGCGAGGGTTGCCCGTTTCAGCATCGAGTGACACCACGCGCCCATCCGCCGACGATCCAAAATAGACGGCGTTGTCGGAGACGACCACATGAAACGCATCATCAAAGTGGAATCGTCGCCGTTCGGTGAGACCGTGCCAGCCACCGACCGGCCTCGGATTCGGGTCTCCCCACGCCGGTTTTGGCGGGTGACACGGGCGATAAACCCAACGCTCCGCCATCGGCATGGACACGTTCTCCGAAGTAATGCCGCTCCGGCCCACGTCATGCCGATAGGTGGGCCAGCCGCTCGCCGTCGCCGTTCCACCAGCCGCGGCCATGACCAGGAACACGAATGTCAGCAAATACCGGCCATGAGGCACGCCCGTGCATGCTCCCGCTGCCCGAATGTGCCAGTTCTCGTTACTCATCTCTACTCTCCTTTTGCAAAACGATCCCCCGGGATTGCAGCCGTATGATAATCGAGCGTTTTGACCGCCCTTCTCATTTTGTTTCAGACATGCCGTTCGACTCTTGAGTTGACTCGAATTCTTCATCTGGTTCTCTTTGCACCGCTTTTGTGGCAACAAGCGTCACGATCTCCAGGGCAATCCCGGGGCGTGTTTCGGATTCATCAGCGGTTTCCTTTGGGGTAGCCGTTCACGGGTGCCGCTACATGACCTGGACACGCAAGGCCCGCATGGATGCCACGGGCTTGTCCCGTGGTGGTTCACGCTCGCCGCTACAA
>JBNJEM010000352.1:0-8072 GCA_051745935.1 Planctomycetota bacterium | reverse complement strand
TCATTGTAGCGGCGAGCGTGATCCACCACGGGACAAGCCCGTGGCATTTTCATTTGTAGCGGCGAGCGTGATCCACCACGGGACAAGCCCGTGGCATTTTCATTGTAGCGGCGAGCGTGATCCACCACGGGACAAGCCCGTGGCATTTTCATTTGTAGCGGCGAGCGTGATCCACCACGGGACAAGCCCGTGGCATTTGCATTTTGAAACGCCTTCCTTCAAGGTGTGCAACGGACGTGCGAAAGTCCGCGGCACAAGGGGCGTTAGGACGTCTGGGCTACTGCAAACCTTCCAGCCAATTGGGCAGTTGTCCGGCCGGGGGCAGCTCAATGAGCTGCATGGATTGTACGGCGTCGATCGCCAGGACTTCGTCGATGGCTTCTTGGGGCGGGATGGAGTCGAGGTTTAGCACGCCGATGGCCGTACCGCCCGGTGCAACGCCTTCTCGTCCGACGGACATTTGCGCGATATTGACGTTATGATTGGCGAAGCTGAGCCCCACCTTGCCAATGATGCCCGGCACGTCCTGGTGCGTGAAGATACAGAGAATCCCGTCCAAGTAGGCCTCCAGGCGGTAGTTGCCCAACCGAATGAGTCGGGGCATCTTCTTGCCGAACAGCGTGCCGGCGGCGCGCCAGGTGCCCTCGTCCGCGACCAGTTGGGCGGAGATCGAGGAACTGAAGTCCTCCATTTCGGATTCGCGGTTTTCAATGATTTGAACGCCCCGTTCCTTCATGAGCATTTCCGCGTTGACGATGTTCACTTCTTCATCGAGCGAATGTTCAAGCAGTCCGGCACAGAACGAGGCGGTCAGCAATTTGGTATCCTGGTCGACGACTTCGCCCCGGTAGTTTAATTCGCAGGTGGAGAGACCACCGCCATTCCATTGGGCCAGCAACCGCCCCAACCGATACGCGACATCGAGGTTTCCGAGCATTGGTCTGACGGTTTTCGGGTCGATAGCCGCCATGTTCACGCCATGCCGGATCTCACCGGCAGTGAGAAAACGGATCAGCAATTGAACCGCTTCGACGGCAACTTGCGTCTGCGCCTCCTCCGTGCTGGCGCCGAGGTGGGGCGTGCAGAGGACCCCCGGCAGGGAGAAAAGTGGGCTATCGGTGCACGGTTCCTCTTCGTACACATCCAGCGCCACGCCCGCGAGTTTTCCGCTCTTGAGTCCTTCGACCAGCGCCTCTTCGTCATAGATGCCGCCGCGGGCCGCATTGATTAAGCGGGCGCTTGGTTTGAGCAGTTCGATCTCCTTCGTGCTGATCAGGTGACGCGTTTCAGGGGTGAGCGGGGTATGGACGGTTAGATAGTCCACGAGCGGCAGGATGTCATGGACTGTTTCCATCTTTTCGATGCCCAGCTTGCTGGCTTGTTCCTCGGAGAAAAACGGGTCGTAGCCTATCACGCGCATCGCGAATGCCTGGGCCCGTCGGGCCACTTCCAAACCGATCCGGCCCAGCCCGACCACGCCGAGTGTTTTGTCGGCGAGCTGCGTTCCCATGTACGCTTTTCGATCCCAACGCCCTTCTCGCAAGCTCTGAAACGCCGGGCCCACGTTTCGGGACAGACCGAGCATCAGCGCGAAGGCGTGCTCCGCGGTACTGAGTGTATTGCCGGTGGGGGTATTCATCACCACGACGCCCCCTCGCGTGGCGGCTACCTTGTCAATGTTATCCGTGCCCACGCCCGCTCGCACGATCGCCTTCAGACGGCGATTTCCTTCAAGCGATTCCGCGGTGATTTTCACTCCGCTGCGACAAACCGCGCCGTCGAATTCAGTCAATGCCGCCCGGAGATCCTCACCTTTTAACCCCGTGCGAACTTCGTATTCGATCCCAGGCGCCGCATCCAGCAGATCCAGCCCTTCCCGAGCCACGTTGTCGAGGACGATTACTCGCTGCATGATTTCTTACTTTACCTTCCCATGTTTCAAGAGCGCGAACGGTCAGTCTTCCTGATTGTCCATTCGCCGGATCCTCACCGCGGCCTCCTGCCGGGAATCGGTGGATTAAGAAGCCGTAACCCCCATTCACGGCCAGTAACAAAACGGCCATTCTTTCTCGCCCAAAACTCCTTCGGTCAGAGGAGATCTCCGATTTGGTAAGTTTTTAGCGAACTGAAGTAAGGCTCTTCCAGGCAATAAGGGTTGGAAAACGCCCCTGTGGAGCGTGCAGGCCGCCGTCCGCTGTCATGATCCCTGCCGATCCAACGCGGGGGCGAGCGGACTCTGGCCTTGCGGTTAACCGGGCTACGTCATAAGGGATTTGGGATCACGAAGCTACGATTCTACTTCAGACGGCTAAAGTGCTACCCGATTTGTCTTTCCGAACCATTCACATGCGACACGCATTGGATCACGCATTCGTTGGATCAGGCATTGCCGGCATGAACGCTCGACGCGTGATGGTTTGAGTCTTCTGAGAGCTTGCATCACGTCGGCCTCGCCCGCGTATCGCTACGAGTTATTCTTCAGGAACTCACGCATGTAATCGCGAAGCTTTTCGACGCCCGCCATCGGCATCGCGTTGTATATCGATGCCCGGATACCGCCGACACTGCGGTGGCCCTTGAGCGTGGTGAGTCCTCGCCGCGCCGCTTGCGCCACGAATTCGGCTTCCAATTCCTCCGTGGGCAGGCGAAACGTTACGTTCATCACTGACCGGGAATCGCGATTCGCGTGGCCACGGTAGAACTGGTTGCTTTCGTCAATCACCTCATACAGCAGCGCGGCTTTCCGATGATTGATTTCCGACATGGCCGCAAGTCCCCCAATCTCGCCGCGCAGCCATTTTGCCACCAGGCCGACCATGTAGACGACGAAGGTTGGAGGCGTATTGAACATGGAGTTGGCCTTGGCGTGTTGTGCATAGTTCAAATAACTGGGCAACGTGTCCTGGCAACGCTCCAACAAGTCTTTGCGAATCACGACGACGGTCACGCCAGCCGGCCCCACGTTCTTCTGCGCGCAAGCGTAAATAATGCCGTAGCGTTCCACTGGAATCGGCCGCGAGAGGAAATCGGAAGAGGCATCACAAACCAAGGGGGCGTTGCCCACCTGCGGCTCCGTGGCGAATTGCACGCCCTCGATGGTCTCGTTCGACGTCATGTGAACCATGGCGGCATCGTCGCTCAGCTGTAATGCCGCGGCGTCGGGAACCTGCGTATAGCCTGTCTCTTTCCCGTCCCACGCCATATGGAGCTCACCTTCCTTCGCCACTTCGTCCCGTGCCTTTTTGCCCCACGAGCCAGTTAGGATGAAATCCGCCGGTTTGCCCGTGCCGCGCAAGATGTTCATGGGAACCATGGAAAACTGCAGCCTGGCTCCGCCCTGCAAAAACAAAATGTCGTAGTTTTCGGGCAGATTCAGCAGCTCCGCCAGGGTTGCCTTCGTCTCGTTGAGAATTGCCGAAAATGCCTGTCCCCGGTGACTAATCTCCATCACTGAGGCACCACAATTAGGCAGCGCCAAAAGTTCGCGTTGGGCTTGTTCCAGAACTGGCAGGGGGAGGACAGCCGGCCCCGCGGCAAAATTGTAGACTCGATTCGCCGTTTCATAAGTCGCCATATCACGAATCCTCGAAATGTTGTTATAAAATGACGGCCGTGGCCGCCAGCCCTATGCACGTTGCCCCTGGCCAGACCACGCTCACGGCGAGTTCTCGCACCTGATGACGCCATAGGTACTGGCCCCGGCGTCCCCGATTCCCTCCCGGCCGCCTGCCCCGCTTCTGGGCCGCCGTGACGCACCCGACGCACGCGGACCTCCCCGAATCACGCCCCGCCATTCACGCCGCAAACGCGTGCTCCCATTCGTGATCGCCTCGGGGATACTTCCGGTTCCCGGCGTGAGAAGGACTTGTTCCGATCCGGGAGGGACAAGCACGGTCCCCCTTTGGACCGCGATCCATCGGGACAAAGCCTCCTCCCAGGGACCACGTGACCCCCAGGATAGCCTCTGTTCTCGATTCACGGTCGTTTCACGTGCAACTGAACGCGAACAACGAAATAATAAGCCCGAGCATATCGCCAAAGAGTGGAATCCAAAGGATTCTTCAAGGCCCCCTGAAATCAGTTACCAGCCGCCCACAAGACGTGCGGCGGTGCCCTGCCAGGAGGACGGTTATACCGGCCGCGGATGACTTTCTCCGCCGCGAGTCCGACCAACGGGAGGACGGCTTGCGTCGGGCAGCGTTCCACCCGGAAAAATCCAACCGCCTGAAATATATCCCGGATTCTAAGGAATCCTCCGAGATCTGAGAAGGACACGTCGTCGAACAAGGACGCGCCGCAACCGGATGAGAGAGGAGCGGGCCCGAGGATGGGCGGCTTAAAAGAGAAAATGATTTCCGGGACAACGCTCGGACACGTCGCGGCTCGGTCCGTGGTCTCCCCCCGCCCGCGCCACGCACTAATATCGAGCGACGGGGGCAGCCTGGGCGTCCACCGTCCGCGTCCCGGCGGGATACGTCCCCGTGGTGTCCGCCGCGTTGTTCAACGCCGCAATACGGTTGGCAAGGGAAGGGCTATAGCCATTAAGGGCATAGGCCCGCTGGTAATTGGCCAGCGCCTGTTGGTACTCCCCATTGGATTCTCGTAACCAGGCCATCGCCGTCCAGGCACGCTCATTGGCTTGGTCCAATTGCAGCGCTTGCTGCAACTGGAGTTCCGCTGTCTTTAGATCGCCGAATTCGTGATAAAGGCGAGCCAGCTCCACTCGGGCGTCGGGGTTTTCAGGAGCGCGAGTCGCCCAGTTCTTCAAGAGCACAAAAGCTCGATCCGATCGATCCGTCTCAACCAGGAGCACGGCCAGTGCACGGTGGCAATCCGTGTGGTCGGGGTTCCGGTTCAAACACTCATTGTACAGTTGTTCAGACTGTTGTAAGGCCTTGGAATCGTTGTTCATCTTGCCCATTTGGTGCAAAGCGACCGCCAAGTTATAGTAGGCATCGGCGTCGTCCGGGTTCGTGGCCATGGCATGCTGAAACTTTTTCATGGCGCCGTGCAGTTGCCCCTGCTGGTAGAGCCGTACGCCTTGCATGTTCTGACCGGTCGTGACCAGACCACAGCCGCTGGTGACCGTCAGCAGGGCAACGATCATCCAACCACTCGCATGGCATGCTCGACCGCCCTTCGGCCGTTGATCAGACTTCCCCAACACCTTGGCACCTCAATTGAGTCGATGTTCGTCCACCCTGCATTTCAGTTCGCTTCGCTTACGCCGTGGCGTCTCAGTCGGTGTCAGACAATTGGCATGGGTCCCATCAATCCGCAAGGTGAAGAGCGTACAGGGATTTCAGCAATGAGGCAAGGTCGGATTCGGGGTTCCCCCCCGCGCGGGGATAGTGGGGCCATGAACTCTCGCCCCAGCTGGCATTTCCGCTAGGGCGCGGCGCGTCACGTCATCGGAACCCCCATGGGCCCCACCTCTTGCGGCAACAACGGTGTGGAGCCCGGCGGAAGCGCTCGGCTCACTCTTTCCCCGCCGCGGCACAGTCGTTGTCTTGCTCACCCACGTCACTTTCCGCCGCCGACTCCTCATCTCGCGGCAGACGAACATATCCCATTTCGCGAACGACTTCCAGGATTTCACTACACGTGGGGAACATGCGACCATTGGCCCGTTTATAGGCATCGAGGGCCTGCATGAACTCGATTTCCTCGTCGCTGTAATCCCGTTCACAGGTGGTGGGATCGATCTGACGGCGTCGCTGTCCCTGGCGTCGGTGCCCCGCGCGCCGCTCCTCTGGGACCGGTTCGTTTTTCCGCCGGCGGTCCTGCCCGGAACGGCGATCGTTCGTCGAACGTCTGTCAACTGACACTTCGCTTTTCTTCGAACTTTTCTTCGAACTGGCCACGTATTGCATCTCCCATGAACGTCACTGGAACGGCTTCTCGAATATTTCAGGCGGTTGGATTCTTCCGGGTGGAAAGTTGCCCGACGCAAGCCGTCCTCCCGTTGGTCGGACTCGCGACGCACCAAGTCATCCGCGACCGGTATATTTCAGGCGGTTGGATTCTTCCGGGTGGAAAGTTGCCCGACGCAAGCCGTCCTCCCGTTGGTCGGACTCGCGACGCACCAAGTCATCCGCGACCGGTATATTTCAGGCGGTTGGATTCTTCGGGGTGGAAAGTTGCCCGACGCAAGCCGTCCTCCCGTTGGTCGGACTCGCGACGCACCAAGTCATCCGCGACCGGTATATTTCAGGCGGTTGGATTTTTCGGGGTGGAAAGTTGCCCGACGCAAGCCGTCCTCCCGTTGGTCGGACTCGCGACGCACCAAGTCATCCGCGACCGGTATATTTCAGGCGGTTGGATTTTTCGGGGTGGAAAGTTGCCCGACGCAAGCCGTCCTCCCGTTGGTCGGACTCGCGACGCACCAAGTCATGCGCGACCGGTATAACAGGCCTCCTGGGGGACCACGGTTGATCCTGGACAAACCATCGGACGGTAAACCGGGGAAACCTGAGGGCGCAGGAAAAATGTAGGGGTGTAGCAAAGATTGCGGGTTTGGTTCTCTGCGCGACCGCGCCGGTGGTATGGATCGTGCCCCACCCGGCGGGCTACTTGGCTGGGCTGAAAGCCTCGAGACCCGGGCAATCTAGAGCGACCAGGACACGTGAGGGGACGCAGCGGGAGGGGCTGCAGCGTGAGGCTCTCCTTCGGCCTCGGAGGTGTCCACCGGTATGGAACGCCGAATAGCGGTCAAGGCGGCGTTGAAGGGGGTGGCGATCGGACGAAGATCGTCGGCGAGTCGGTTCATCTGCTCCCGGTGACGCTCCCGAGTCGTTTGCGAATAGAGTTCCGACAGCGGGTCGGACAGCAACCAGCCTTCATTGGCCCCCGTGGGCACCCTGGTGGGGGAGGATATCGTTTTCGTTGCCTCCGACTTGGGTGGCGGCGATGGACGGGAAGGGGAACGAACGACAACGTCTTCCGGTTTCATCGCATACCAGGCGAGTGGCACGGCGATCAGGAGCAGGCTAGCGGCCATAACCATGAGGGGCAAAAGGCGAGTGGGAGCCCCGCGAGTGGACGAAGCCCGTGCCGTCGGGTGCTGGTCCACGGACTCCACGACCCGTTGAGCGAACTCCGGGGGGAGCGCGGGAGTCTCGGACAGCGCTAGGGAGTCAAGCAAGCAGACCATGGTTTCGAGCCGCGCCGCGCATCGCGGGCAGTTTTGGGCGTGGCATCGCAACACGGAATCCTGCTCCGGCGCCTTCCGCTCATCCAGCAGCTTGTGCATGCGAGCATCAAATTCACTGCATAGCATAAGGGGCCTCCACGACTTCACGAGCTTGGAGAAACCGGACGAGTTCTCGTCGCGCCCGGTGAATCCATGTTCGCACGGTGCCGATGGGGCAATCCATCACTTCGGCGATTTGCGAGTAACTCAGTTCACGTTCATGAAACAAGACAAAGGCTTCGCGATATTGCGGGCGCACCGATTGGAGTGCCAGTTCGACTTCTTCGGCCAATTGTTGGGCCGCTTGCATGTCCGGGGAACCGGAAGCCACCGGCTCACACAGCGGGCGTGGCCGGGGCCTTCGCATCCGCCGGGAGAGCACCGTTCGACAGCGATTCCCAGCGATCGCCAACAACCACGGTTCGAACTTCCGGTTCGGATCCCACGTCTTGAGGTTTTTCAAGGCCCGCTCAAAGGTTTCCTGTGCAGCGTCCTCGGCGTCCTGTCGATGCCCAAGCATCCGATAGCACAAACCGAAAACTTGGCCCCGGAAGCAATTGACCAGTTCCAGCATGGCCTGTTGGTCACCGGCTTTACAGCGGTGAATGAGCTGGCGAATATCATCCGTCAAGGGTGCCTCCTCAGTCACAAGCTTCCACCTCGCTGCCCGTGAGTACTCATTAGGGGCCGTCAGAGTTTCAAGAATCAGCGTTTCAAGAAACGAGGACGTCGCGATGACGCGATTCGCGTACCCGCGATTCGCCCACGGTCACGGAATCTTTTTCAGGCGGTCGAATTTTTCCGAGTGGAAAGCGGCCCGGCGCAAGGCGTCCTCCCGTTGGTCGGACTCGCGGCGGAGACAGTCATCCGCGAGCGGTAT
>JBNJEM010000351.1:0-8094 GCA_051745935.1 Planctomycetota bacterium | reverse complement strand
TCGCGCGGGCCCCAAAATCGGCGATCTTCGCACCGCGCGAATGAAGCAGACCACGAATGTGCTTGTTCGGGCTGAGGCAGCGTCCTGGACGCCGGCGTGGACTTCCCGCCGTATTCGCGGTCAACTGAATTCGCGCGGGCCCCAAAATCGGCGATCTTCGCACCGCGCGAATGAAGCAGACCACGAATGTGCTTGTTCGGGCTGAGGCAGCGTCCTGGACGCCGGCGTGAACTTCCCGCCGTATTCGCGGGTCTTGGTCATAACTTGGTCCGCGCGGAACCAACGGCTAAACAGACACGAAATACATGCATGTCCATGCTAGCAGTGCCGAAGAGGGGGTTGGGATCCAGAACCGTGATTGCGGGCCGGAAACGGTGTTATCGAGGCCGTTGAGTTGGCGCGTCAACGGCGCGGTTCCCCCACGGAATTGGCTTGCTTTCCGTCTTCACAAGGGAAGGGGAAATGTGCCGCGGATGCCATTGTGTTCGGGCGTGCGTGCAGGCGAGTGGGCCGGCCCGGGTTTGCATTTTCCAACCACGGCCTGTAAGATAATGGGTGATTGTAAGTTTGGGGCGTATGTGCTTGAATGGCCTGGCAATTCCGGGTGTGTGCCGTGCTGCGTCCTGCGAAGTTTTTTCGGCAGCCGGCAGCTGATCCCCGACGTGTTGGCTTGTTCTTGATTGTCTTTCGGGGGGACAATGATGGAGGTTACGCGTAATGACCAAAGCCGAAGACAGCAAAAAGGTTCGTGTTCATTACACGGGAAGTCTCGATGACGGTACCGTTTTCGACTCATCCCAAGAAAGAGATCCCCTCGAATTCACCATCGGCAGCAACGAAATCATCCCGGCGGTCGAGAATGCGGTAAAAGGCATGGAGGAAGGGGAAGAAAAACAGGTGAAGGTTCCGCCGACGGAGGCCTACGGCGAGCGTAACGAGCAAGCGATCATGGAGGTATCCAAGAGCCAGCTTCCCAGTGACGTGGATGTCAAGGTGGGAACGGTGCTCCAGGGAAGCACTCAGGATGGCGACACCATGCGGCTCCAGGTCACCGAGGTGAACGAGGACTCCGTGACCGTCGATGCCAACCATCCGCTTGCCGGCCAAAACCTGAATTTTGACCTCAAACTGGTGGAAGTCGTCGAATAACGCTCACCCCAGCGGCGCGTCCCTCGTGCCGCTTTCCTCGCGGGCAGTCTCATCGCGGGGAGCGATCCTTCCCGAATATCGCTAATAGGGGGTACCGCCGCGCGGCCCGGACACGGGGGGGCGGGGCATTTTCGCGCCGCGAGAAGCCCACCTTCAAGATGTGCGACGGAAGTGCGAACCTCGGTGGATATCGGTTTCTGGCCCGTGACCGGTTACTTCCGGTTACTTTTCGACGGCGTAGAGCCGGCAGAGTGTGTTGAGGTAGAGTCTACCGTTCGCCGCCACGGGGGTTGTCCGCATCCGACTGTCCAGCCGGATGGACGCAAGTTGTTCCTTGGTCTTGCTGGCCTTGAAAATCCGGAAATCGCGTCCATCCGAGCCGACGTGCACTTTACCGTCGGCCACGAGGATGGTTGACCAGACGTCCCCGTTCATGCGGTGCTCCCAGTAGCGTTTCCCGGTGTTGGCGTCGAAGCAATAGATGTTTCGGCCGAGGTCGCCGACGAACACCAGGTCGTTGAAGATGGCGGGCGTGGCACAGGCGTGGGGCGAGAGGGGTTGCGACCACACTTCGCCGTCTGATGTGATGTCGCCGGTCCGGGTCGCGTCGATGCACTTGACAAACGCTTCACGTTTTCCCCACCAGAAATCGCCCCCGCCGGTGACATAGATCCTGTTTTTGTAGAAGACCGGCATGCCCATGATATTGCTGGGACTGACTTTCCGGTTGCGCACGTAGTCATGTACATTCTCCTTGGGCGCGTCCGGATCACAATCGAATTTCCAAACCCGTTCCAAGAAGTGGATCTTGTCTTCGTCGAGCCGTTGGGGCAGCGGCTTGAATGCATAGACGATTCCATCTCCGCCGCAGAAAAAGATGAGAGGGGTGCCGTCGACCACCCCCTTGGCCGGTGACGACCACGTACAGTGAAAAATCCGGGGTCCGATCCGTTCGTTATCCTGGCCCACCAGCTTCCCGGTCTTTTTATCCAACACGATGAGGCTGGGCGCCTCCGGCTTGCGAATCTTGACGTGTGTCAGGTCCACGCCATTTCCGGTGTTCAAATAGAGATACCGTCCGTCGATCAGGATCGAGCTATGGGGCGAATCGTGGGGATGGATGCCCGCTTGCGAAGGCATATCGAACAACCATAAAATGTCGGCGTCCTTTTCGGTTACCTCCTTGGGCGCTTCTCCCGATTGCACCATGTGCTGGCCTTCATCCTGATACGGGCCATCATTCCCATTGGCCATTCCCTCCAGGTCCAGGCAAACCACTTCCGCTCGATTGGTGACGACGTAGACGCGATTTCCTTCCACGGTCGGCGGCGAGCACAGGGCGATGCGAGGCTGATCCAGAAAACCGTCGTCTCCCAGTCGCCGTGGAACAACCAGCTGCCACACGAGCGACCCGTCGCGTTCATCCAAGCAGAGCAACACCCCGTGATCCCCTTCATGCCGCGGGTCGAAGGGCACGGAATTGTTCGTGCCAATGAACACCCGCCCCTGGCTGACCACGGGTGTCCCGTATGCCTGGCTTCCCAAATCCACGGACCATTTGATGCCCTCGCCGCTTTCGGGGTCAAAGTGTTCAGGCAGTCCCGTTTCGTCCGAGACCATGTTCCGCGTGTGTCGCGCGCCCCACTGGGGTCGATCGCCCGACCGTGCATTCGTGACGGCGGCAACGCTTGCGAAGATCGCGCAGGAAAAAAACAGAGCATTCCGGACATTCGTCGAGAAGTTCATGGTCAGCCTTTGCCCATTGTGAGTGAACGAAACAGAATTTGCATCTCAGTGGCTGTCAGCCCGTGCAAGTGTGAAGGTATATCGCTGACTGCCCGGGACGGTTCAACCGATCCGTGTTTTCAAGATACCCGAGGCGATTTTGGGATTGGCGGTTCCGCCCGTTTTTTTCATCACCTGCCCCATCAGGTACCCGAAGGCTTTTTTCGCCTTCTTCTGACCGCTGGCGGCGATTTCCACGGTTTCGGGGTTCTCCGCGATCACCGTCTTCACGATGTCTTCCAACTGGCTCTCGTCGCTCTGCTGGAGGAGATTCAGTCGCCGCGCAATAGCCTCCGGCCGCTCCTCGCATCGCGTCATTTCCTCCAGGATCTTGTCGGCCGCCGTGGCCCCCACGTCTCCAGACTCGACCATCCCCACGAGCCTGGCCATTCGCTCCGCGGACACACGCAATTCAACAAATGAACACGCTTGTTCCTTGGCCAGTTTCAGCCCGCTCTGCGTGACCAAGTTGCAGAGCCGTTTCGGGGCGGATCCGGCGTCCACGGCCTGATCGAAATAGTCGGAAAGCGATCGTTCGGCGGTTAATACGCCGGCGTCGTAATCGCTCAACTGGTACTCCCGGACATACCTGCTTTGTCGCTGCAAGGGCAGTTCGCACAATCGCGTTTCGATCCGTTTCAACCACGCTTCGTCGAGCTCCACCGGAACCAGGTCGGGGTCTGGAAAATAGCGGTACTCCTCGGCCTCCTCCTTTTCCCGCTGCAAAACGGTTCTCTGCCGGCCGTCATCCCAGCCTCGAGTGCTCTTGTTCCCTTTTTCAAACGTCACGTGTGTTTCGAGGAACTCGTCGAGTTGCCTGCGAGCCTCGAACGCGACGCTGCTTTCCAGAGCCCGGAAGCTGTTCAGGTTCTTGATCTCCGCGATAGGTGTTTTGTACTCGGCACCCCCCTCGCCGAGCGCCAGGTTGATATTGGGTTCGAACCGCATATGCCCCTTTTGCATATCGCCCTTGGAGACATTCAGGTAGCGGACGATTCGCTGCAGTTCCTCGGCCAAGGCCCTGACTTCCCCCGCGGCATTGAGATCGGGCTCGGTCACGATTTCCAGAAGCGGCGTGCCGGCTCGATTCAGGTCAACTTTGGAGAAATTCCCCGCGTCGTGAAGGTTTTTTCCGGCGTCTTCCTCCAGATGAACCCGCTTGATTCGTACCTTTTTCTTCTCCGCCCCGTGGGTTGGAATCTCGATATACCCGTTACTGCCCAGCGGCAGGTCGTACTGGCTGATCTGATAGTTTTTGGGCAGGTCCGGATAGTAATAGCTCTTGCGATCCCACTTCGTGAACCGCGCGATGTCACAGTTCAGGGCCATGGCCGCGAGAATGGCTCGTTCCACCGCCTGGCGGTTCATCACCGGCAACGATCCCGGCATGCCCAGGCAGACCGGACACGTCCTGCTGTTGGGCGCCGCGCCAAACTCCACCCCGCACCCGCAGAACATTTTAGTCCGGGTGTCCAGCTGTACATGGATTTCCAGGCCAACGATGATCTTACGTTCCATGGTTAACTTCCGGCCGCATGGCGTGCCAATCCGTCGCGTTTTCGAACATTCTGGCTACCCTCAGAAGCTTCTCCTCCGAGAAAGCGGGGGCGAGGATCTGGAGCCCCACGGGCAGCTGGTTCTGGTCCAAACCGCAGGGAACCGAAATGCCGGGAATGCCGGCCAGATTGGCGGGAATCGTAAACACGTCCGTCAGGTACATCAACAACGGATCCCCGATCTTTTCCCCAATCTCGAAAGCGGTCGTGGGCGCGACCGGCATCACGATACAGTCACACGTCCGAAAGGCGGCGTCCAAATCCCCACGTATCAGGTTTCGCACCTTTAGCGCCTGCAGATAGTAGGCATCGTAGTAGCCGCTCGAGAGCGCGTAGGTGCCGAGCATGACGCGGCGTTTGACCTCTTTGCCAAACCCCTCGTCTCTCGATCGCGTATACAGCTCGATGCAATCGCCGGGATCGTTGGCGCGATGGCCGTAATGAACGCCATCGTATCGCGCCAGGTTGCTCGACGCCTCGCCGGTCGCAATCACATAGTAGGCGGCAATGGCATAATCCATGTGGGGCAATTCGATTTCAACCGTTTCCGCGCCCAGATCGCGAAATGTTTCCAGAGCCTGGTCGACCGCCGTTTGGACGGCCGGCTGGATCCCGGCGGTGAACCGGGGAGCGATCCCGATTCTCAGATTCTCCACCGGTTTTTCCAGCGCGGCCAGATAGTCCGGAACCGGAGCCATCTCCTCCGATACACTGGTACTGTCGGCCGGATCGTGTCCGGCAATGACATTGAGCATCAGGGCGCAGTCTCCGACGCTTCGAGCGAGCGGGCCGATCTGATCGAGGCTTGATCCAAAGGCAACCAGGCCATATCTAGAGACCCGTCCGTACGTCGGCTTGAGACCGGTGATGCCACAAAAACTCGCCGGTTGACGGATGGAGCCGCCGGTGTCCGATCCGAGTGCGGTGAAGCACATCCCCGTCGCCACCGCCGCGGCCGCTCCACCGCTGCTTCCCCCCGGCACCCGCTCTCCGCACCACGGATTCACCGTCTTCCGCAGACTGGAGTTCTCCGTGCTTGATCCCATGGCAAACTCGTCCATGTTCGTCTTGCCGATGAGGATCGCCCCCGCTGCTTCAAGGTTCCGAACGGCGGTCGCCGTGTAGGGGGCGTGGAAATTCTCCAGCATCCTTGAGCCACAGGTGGTCGTGCCCCATGACGTGCACAGGTTGTCCTTGAGGGCCACCGGCAAGCCCGCGAGCGGTCCCACGGACTGGCCGGACGCGATTTTCGCGTCGATGGCTTTCGCCGTCTCCTCGGCCCGATCCCTGGAAATGCTGAGAAACGCGCCCACGGCCGGATCCCGCTCCTCGATGGACCCGAAAACCGCGTCCACCGCCTCCTGGCTTTTTAGCTGCCCCGCCGCGATCATCTCCCTGAGCTGCAGGCAGGAGTAGTCGAGTACGTCCTTCCCCATCCTAGGCTCCCGGTGTTTCGTCGAGCATTCTAGGCACCTTGAAGTAATCTCCGTCGCGGGCCGGGGCGTTCTCGAGAGCCTCGTCCGGCGCCAGAGAGTCCTTGACCTCGTCGTGGCGAAATCGGTTCGTGATCGGCAGACAGTGAGCCAGCGGCTCCACCCCCTCGGTGTTGACTCGCTGCATCTTTTCCACGTATTCGATAATGGTTTGCAACTGCCCGGTGAATTCGGTCACCTCGGACTCGTCAAGTTCCAACCTGGCCAGCTTCGCCACGGCGCGGACCTGCCGCCGGTCTATTCCGTCAGTCATTCCGTCCCTTAACCTTCAGTATGTGGAGTATGTGAATGAACCTGCGTTCTCAGATTTAATTCGTCAAGCTGTTTCTGGTCCACCGGTGATGGCGCGCCCGTCAACAAGCATTGCCCCTTCTTCGTCTTGGGAAAGGGAATCACGTCCCTGATGTTTGGCGTATCCATCAGCAGCATGATAATACGGTCCAAGCCGAACGCGATGCCTCCATGCGGGGGAGCGCCAAAGTCCAGCGCTTTCAAAAAGAATCCAAACCGCTCTTCAACCTGCTTTTGGGACAGGTTGAGCAAGGAAAAGACCCGGTTTTGAAGCTCCCTTTGGTGGATACGAATACTCCCACCCCCGATCTCCGAACCATTCAAGACAATATCGTACGCCTGAGAAAACACCTCAGCGGGGTTCGTTCCCAGTTTCTCCACGTCGGCGGGGACCGGAGCCGTGAACGGATGGTGCAAGGACTCAAACCGATGCTCGTCTTCGTTCCATTTCAACAGCGGGAAATCAACGATCCATACAAATTCAAGTGCCTCTTGGTCGTAAAGCGACAGCTCCCGGCCCAACCGGTTTCGGAGTGCCCCCAGGATTCCGTGGGCCGCCTCCTTCCTGTCCGCGATGAAAAGCATCACGTCGCCCTCACGGGCCCCGAAAACGTCAATCAAACGTCGCAGCTGTTCTTCGCTGAAAAACTGCGCGATGCTGCTGCTGCACGCCAGTTTGTCTCCCGCCCGCGTGACTCTGAACCAAGCCAATCCTCGTGCCCCGAGTTCGACGACAAAATCGGTCAGCGGCCCCTCAATGTAGTTTTTCGTGAGCTTGGTTCCGCCGGGGGCGCACAGCCCCTTGACCACTCCCCCCTTGTGGGCCACCGACGTGAACACGTTGAATGAACTCGCCGCGACGACCTGCGTGACATCCTTTAACTCAAGTCCGAACCGGAGATCGGGCCGATCCGTGCCGTACCTGTCCATCGCCTCATGGTAACACATGCGGCGTATGGGGGTGGTAATCTTCCGGCCCTTGACCACCTCCCAAATCCTCGACAACAGCTCGTCGTGGACCTCGATGACCTCGTCCATGCCCACGAAACTCATCTCCACGTCCACCTGCGTGAATTCCAGTTGCCGGTCGGAACGAGGATCTTCATCGCGAAAGCAGCGGGCCACTTGAAAATACTTGTCCACTCCGCCGACCATTAACAGCTGCTTGAACAATTGTGGTGATTGAGGCAGGGCGTAAAAATCACCCTCCTGCAGCCTGCTTGGAACCAGCAAGTCCCGCGCGCCCTCGGGCGTACTCTTGGCCAACATGGGGGTTTCGATTTCGCGAAAGCCGAGCGCATCGAAGTGGTCCCGGACCGTTTTGACCACGCGGTGCCTGACGTCCAGTATCTGCTGCATCACCGGCCTTCGAAGATCAACGTACCGATGCTGCAAGCGTAGTTCTTCACTGGTGTTTCTGGCGTGATCAAGGTGGAACGGGAGGGTCTCGCTCCTGTTTTCCACGTCAACGCGGTCCACCGCCACCTCGACCTCGCCGGTGGGGATCTTCGGATTGATCAGCGCCTCATCCCGGTCTCGGACCGTGCCCGACACCGCGACCACCCATTCACACCGCAGCGACCGGGCCGTCGCATGCGCCTCCGGATGAGTGGCGGGATTGAATACGAGCTGCGTGATTCCCTCCCTGTCTCGGAGATCGACGAACACCAGGTTGCCGTGGTCGCGATACGAATGCACCCACCCCGCCAAGACCACCCGCTTCCCCACGTCGCCCACTCTCGCCTGCCCGCAGCTATGCGTTCTTTTCAATCTCATGAACCTGATCCGTAACACTGCACCCAGTCAGAAACGATACATAG
>JBNJEM010000350.1:0-8150 GCA_051745935.1 Planctomycetota bacterium | reverse complement strand
AACAACCAGTCGACTGGTTGGAGGTGGTCCAACCTCGGATCCGCCCGCCTGAACGGGTCCATTTTAGGGTGTCTGCTTGTCTGCTCCACGGACAGTGGTATGGCCTGTGTGCTGACCGGTCATCAGCACACTGCGGGAAGGGGCGCAGACGGTGGAGCCGGCGTAGACCTGTGTGAATCGCGTCCCCTACTCGGCGAGCGTGTCGATGTGGGGCGTGCGGATCACCTTCTGCCCATAGCAGCCCAGATCGCCGTAGCCAAGGTCGTCGGCCATGATGAAAATGATGTTGGGCTGATCGGCCGCCGCGGCCGCGCACACGGCGGGAACCACACACGGCGTTAACAGGCAGCTGAAGATCGAGAGGATGCGCACCGGGTCCAACCAAGGGATAATTCGGTTCATGCCTATAGCTCCTTACCTTTCGACAAGTTATTTTGCTGTTGCTTGAGTAGCGGCAGCTGTGGGTTCAACGCTGCTGGAGCGTCGACACATCCAGCCGCAGCAGGTGCGGGCGGATATCCCGCTCGAAGCTCGGCGGCCAAAGCAGCACCGCCACCTCGTGGGTCGGGTCGTAAACCAGGGCTACTTCGTGCACCGTGAACTGCGGCGTGTCGATCTGAAGAGGCACCCAGCGATTTTCCTCACACAGGTAAACGCGGGTCCAGGTCGGGTCGTCGTCGCGAGCGGGGCCATAGGCCAACACGGCGTCCTCGCCGGGGACGTAGACCGCTTCGCGCGTGCTTACGCCGCCGGGTGCCGGCCGCGGATTCTTCACCCAGCGGTGTTCGTCCATGCCGAAAAACCACAGCTCGGGCTCCCGGGTCTCCCGATCGTGGCTGAGGAAGATGAGCCGATCCCGCTTCTGGTCGTAAACGATCGTCATGTGTTCCCGCTGGTAGGGACGGTGGTTGCCGACGATGTCGATTTCCTCCCAGCCCCAGGTGTCGGGCTTACCGGCCTCGCCGACAAAGCGGTACATTCGCCCGCTGTCCTCCCAGGTTCGGCCGATCTCGTGCTGGTAGACGGCAACGCCCTCTGGAGTGGGTAGGGCGATGGGCGAGACGGACCCGCCGCCGGGGAAGGGCTGCGGGATTGGCTCAAGCCACTCGCGTTGGGCCGGGTCGTACAGCCAGGTATGCTTGATCGTCTCGTCCGCCTCGCGGTCGTACCAGGCCGAGCCGCCGACATCGGTGAAGACGCCGAGCTTGCGAACGCGGTCGTACGCGCCCGTGTGCCGCATGTGCCGGGTCCACGGCTGGTTGAAAAAAGTCCGCCCACCGGGACGCCGGGCCCAACGGTCGAACGGGTCGGGGGTGAAGGCGGGCGTTCGATCGATGGTGAAGCGGTTGGCCGCCACGTCATAAAAGGCCATGTCCGTGCCCTGGTAGCCACTGTGGCCGCCGCCCCACTTCATGGCCACCGCGCGGTCGGTGTCGAAGATGGCCGTGCCCCAGGTGCGTCCGGTGGTCGACTTGGGCGGCTTCATTTCGCCCCACGTGTTGGCCGTCAACCCGGCGATGCGCCTCTGGTGGGCCTGCCGGTCGGCCGGCGGTTGATCCTCGTACCACCGTTTGGTCCGCTCCGTCTTGTACGCCACCGTGCCGGGCGGAACGCCCTCCAGCTCGCCGCCGGGGGCGGGCTCCTCGTAGCGGAAGCGGTAGGTCCGCTGGCTGTGCTCGTATTTCGAGGTCACCACGGCGATCGCCTCGTTTGTGCCGGAAATGCTCTCCAGGCAGAGCCACTGGTGGTTGGCCACTTCCGGCGGTTTGGCGGCCAGCGGCGTCCATGTGTTGTCCTTGGTGTCATACACCCACACCTGCCGCGAGAGGCGTTTCGCGTCGCGATAGTCGGCCACGGCGTTGCCCCCCACGAGCAGCACCTTGCCCGCGCCGTCCAGGTACGCCATGCCATGGCCGTGCCGGGGCGGAGGGCTTCGTGCCGGGCGTCGCTGTTGCCACTGTTGCTGGTCAACGTCGAACACCCACGTATCGGCCAGACCCCGGTCCTGACCATCGCCGCCGAAAAGGACGATCATCTCGCTGTTGCGGTCGTACACCATCCGCGAGTTGCATCGTGGGGGCGGCTCGATGTCGCTCTCCAGCGGGCGCCACGTGTCGGTCGTCACGTCGAAGGCCCAGGTGTGAGGCCGCCCGTCGGGCCGATCGACCCCGCCGCCCCCGAACAGGATGACCTGCTTGTTGACCGGATCGTAGCAGAGGGAACTCCATAAAAGCAGCGCCGGCGGCTGGCGTTTTTCGTCGGCACCGTGAATCTGTTTCCACTCGCGGCGAACCGGGTCGTAGCTGAACGTCATCGAGGCGACGTAAAAGAGGAGCCGCTCGCGATGTTCGTCCCAACAGATCTGGTGGAAGGTGTTTGTCGGCCGCGGCATTTCGACCCCGTCCCGTTCGTAGAACTCGCCCGCCGTGGCGCAAATGTTCCAATCGGGCCAGCTCCGGGGACTCCCCGCCCAGTCGTCCTCCCTACCCGGCGGCAGGGCGTCCCTCCACCGGTTTTCATCGAGGAGAAAGTGGCGGGTTTCGTGCGTGCGAATGGGATCCTGGTGAGTTTGCGTCCCCCAGGAGACAAAAGCCTTCACCGGCGGCGCGTACACCACCTGGCTAAAGAAGTGCCCGCCGATCTCGTTGTCGGCGACTTTGACGAAGCGGTTCGCCGGCAACTCGGCTGCCGCTCCGTGGCCGGAGATTCCGACAACCAGGGCTGCGCACATCACCACGGCGAACGTGTTAGTTGCAGAAATGTTTTTCGTTTCAGATTTCATGGCTCCCCCGTTAATATACCAGTCGCGGGTGATTCCGTCCGCCGCGCGTCCAACAGGCGGGAGGACGGCTTCCGCCGGGCCGCTTTCGATCCCGACACGTTCAACCGCCTGAAGTATACCTGTTCCAGGTCGGTCTCGGGTTCGTTCGAATCGCCTCGTTGTGCGGACGACCATCCGGAGCGACCGTCACCGACCATCGCCCGCCCTCACGGCGGATTGCGTCAGGGAATAGTCGATAAGGGGGGCACGGCCTCGCGCGGACCACCGACAGGGCCGGCGCGAACCAACACGAAACCGATTAGTCCTCTATTCTCATTACAAATCAACCTGCAATCTCAAAAAAACGCCCCAACGAAGAACAATGCAGCACTTCTATATTTCAGGCGGTTGGATTCTTCCGGATGGAAAGCGGCCCGACGCAAGCCGTCCTCCCGTTGGTCGGACTGGCGGCGGAGACAGTCATCCGCGACCGGTATAATACCATTTGGGTGGGCGACTCGCCATTTGGGGAGAGCTCCAGGATTAGATATTTCGGTTTAAGAGCCCTGTTGTGAACGAGAGCGATCCCGTGAGTCGAGATGTTCCGGCTCATCAAAACAACCGGGTCCCCGACCGGGCGGAATTCCGCATCTAAGGCGCCGCGTCACAATAACTTGAGCCACCGCTGTCCGCGAAATGCCGCGATTTTGCGACTCTCCTCTGTGAAAATTAGTTAACTTATTTTGACCCGACGCCTAAGGGCAGTGCCACCACAGGGATAGAGATCGGATACCGCTTGCGAGCTCGTTTCTCGGAGCCCTGATGAGATCGCTCGATGAGCCGATTGACAAATCGGGTGACCTCATCGGATGGGCGATGCAAGTGGGCATGTTGCACACTCACGCTAAGAGGACGGACGGCATCGGCGAGCTCGCTGTACTGTTCAGGGTTCACGGTCGTGTGGTACTGCGTGCCAGGCTGGACGGTCAATACGTGAAGGTCTTCGTGCTTCAACGCAGTCCACGGTGAAGGCATCTTCGAAGCGCGTACCGCCAGTACGACCGAACCTGTTTATACGATGATACTCCCACTGTTGCGCTCCTTCGCTCTGGGGTTCAACTCCCGGTGAAATTACCCGGGAGGAGCGCAACAGCTTTTCGTTTTTCCCGCAACCCCAATTTTCCCATTTTTCGGTCGTTGCATCAGGCCAGCGCCGGCCCGCTTGTCTCCCCCCTGTGACCGCGTTATCCCATCCGCGCGACTCGATAAGCTGGCGGACGCACTGTTTGCCGCCATTGTTTTCTCAGCTATCCTATGCTGCCCGGACTCCTTATTTCCTTCGGATTTTGGGGCTATCAGGTACGCACCGAAAACCTGGCCCGGATCCGCGGCCAGCTGGGCGTGCCACCGATCGAAGTTCACCATGAGGAGGTGGAGGACGCGGCTGAGCCGCCGGCCGATGGACCGCGCCCCGACACTGTGCAATCTGCAAGGGCGAGATGGACTACGTGGGCGGCACGCATCGCCCGTCGGCTCGCCGCGTGACGGAATTTCTCTGGGACGACATCGTGCTGGCCGTCGAGTTCTGCCTGGAGTCGTGCGAGATTCGCACCCGGGTGGAGGTCTGCCGCGCACGCATTGAAGCCGCCCTGCCCGCCGCCCGTGAGCAACAACGGAGCGACGAACAGGATGACACCCAAAAAAAGAGCCAAGAGGCGTCGGATCCAGCCAATCAACGACGCGCTCCACCGCCCGACCCACGAGGGCGTTTGGCGTTCGCCGCCCCGAGATCGAACGCCGCGTCTTTCTGCTCGGTCTTGAGCAAGAACACGACGTCGCCCTGGACCGAAGCGTCCAACTCCGTCGCGGCCCGGCCCTGAATCGTGCCGCGAGATTTCGATTCGCCGGTCTTGGCGACGGTCCGCGAAACGGAGAACTCGACGTCCGGCAGGTCCAGCACGGTCTTGCCGCCGCGTTTGACGAACACCACGACGCAACCGTCGCCCGCCAGCGCCCAGTCGCCGGACTTGGTCAGCGTGGGCCGCATGTTCCAGAACGGAACGCCGTTGTCGTAGAAGAAGTCCAAGGCGATTTTCCCTTGGTCCCAGAATTTGTCGCGGCTGCGCCAATCCTCACAGGTCAAATCCGAATGCGGGTGTTTGTAGCCAAAGTACCACTCGGTACCACAGCCTCCCGCCATAAACGCCCCCCACAAGCCGTTGATGCGGGCATTGTCATGGTCCGGATTTTCGTCGTCGGTGATCAGGGCGTGCTGCGCATCGCCGGGTTCGTCGCAGGCCACCACCCATGGCTTGTCCGCGGCCTTCGATCTCAGCACCCAGGTCTTCACGTCGCCGTAGACCTGCGTAAAGGCCGGATTGCTCGTCTGCAGCGACACACCCGTCAGATCCGATCGGTCGCCCAGCATCGGGCCGTACACCTTGTCCTTCGCGCCGGGATACGTATGTAACACGCGCAGATGATTGTACGGATCGATCCGCTTGACGTAAGCCATTTGCGCTCGTTGCTGCTCGGTCGTCTGCGTGTTCTCCTCGCCGAAATTCCAGTTCAGCGCCAAGTGGTAGCCGAACCGGGCGACCAGTTCGCGATAGTACAGCCGGCGTTCCGGCCCCAGGTCGCCCCCGTCCATCAGCTTGCAGTTCTCGACTTCCGTCGTCTTGAAGTGCAGGAACATGCCCTGGCGGTCGGCGTATCGCATGACGCGATCCCACTGGTCCGTTTTCGAGACATCGATGCGCAGCCGCTCGATGCTGGTCGTCCAGGCCTTGTCGGGCTTTTGCTTCCCGTGATTGGCTTCGTAATCCGCCAGATCCTTCTTCACCAGGTGCATGAATACGTTCTCGTCGTCGCCGGCCACGTTGAAGGTTAAGAACGAGAACACGTTCATGCCCTTGCCCGACAGGTAGTTGACCGCGCCGAGCAAGGCCTTGCCCTTGTCGCGATTCGGTCCCCACAGCAGGTCATCCGCCTCGCCGTGATAATCCTGCAAGTGGGGCGCCCAGGTCTTGCGCCGGTCGCCCACGTTCGGCGTCGCGTCGAAGTCTTCGTAGGCGAACAGGTTCTCCGGGGCGTCAGCGCCGACTTTCAAAAAATACTCGCCGGTCTCGGCGAACCGCTGGTACCGCTGGCCGACGTATTGCAGACGGCCTTTGCTGTAGAATCCGTTGCCGGGCTCGTCCGCCGGCCCGATCTCGAACGTTCCTTCCATGCCGTCCATGAAGCCGCCGCCGTGGCCCCGCGGATCGTCGGCCAGCGCCACGCCCGCGACGTGTAAAAACCGCACGCGATACGACCACTGGCCCGCTTCGTCGGCCGAGAAATGGACTCGCCACTTGTCGCCCGATTCGGCGCCGGTGATGGCCGCATTTCCGTCAGCCGCGTAGAACCCCGGCACGACGTACTTCTGGCCGCTCGGGCCGACGAACGTCACGTCCAGCCGGTAATCGGTGAACGGGTTCGGGGTGGCCCGCTCGCTGGTCTCCGGCCCGGCAAAGGTCAAGGTGACCGGATGCCATTTGGCCAGCTTGCCGCCGATCTCCACAGGGGAGTCCGCGGCACGGGCCGTCCCCGCGCGGAGCCCCACGACGATCAACATCCCCGCGCAAAGAGCGATCTTCACGCTCCTGGAAATTGCTCTCAACATACCTGCTCCTTTGGTGTTAAGGTAAGGTGTAGCGATTTATCGTGGCGTCGCGCAGCGATGAGCGATAAAACGCCGTCGACCTGAAACATGCCTTATTGCACGTGACTCATGGCACGTGACTCCGGTGAAATAACTCCACTTATATCATGGATATTTTGGAGAAAAAAGCGGGCCGGCGTCAGTGGAGATTTTCAGTCCGCTGCCCCTACCCAGCGGCGTCCAGATGGGTTGGCCCCGGCGGGAGCCGCTGGCGACCTCCGGTGGTCCAGCGCGCATCCCTCCGTTCCGATCGGTGGCACGGTCGTTGGCACCGCCGAGCGACATCCCGATCGTCACGGCGGGATTGCGGTTAAACGCGCTAGCCAGAGTCCGCTCGGAACGTCAGCTATCTGGCCCGCTATGCCAGCGGCGTGGTGATCGCCAACGATCGGCTCATCAAGATCGAGGACGGCGAGGTATTCTTCTGGTACAAGGACGACCGGGACGGCAATCGCCGCAAGGTTCATCACCTGCCGGGCGTGGCGTTCCTGGCCCGGTTCCTACAGCATATCCTGCCGCGCGGCCTGCATAACAAACGACGCTATGGCTTTTGGGACTATCAAGGACTGGACTCCCCCGTCGAGAACTACTTGAGCAGCACGCAGGGCAAGAGCTATAAGGAAATGAAGGCCGAAATCATGATCCCCGTGCAGAAAAGAACCCCACCGAACAACTAGCGCTCGCCTGACTTAGCTGCCGATCATGGCTTCGGCCCATGCGACCACCCGCTCGGCGATCGCCACCGCCCGGCGATACTCGGCTTCACCGACCGGTTCGTGAGCCCCAGGGTACCGCGCCTCGATGGCGTAGTCGGTCAATTCAGCGGCCTCTTCGACGTCGGCCGGCACCTGCACCCCCGCATTCTTCAGCGCCGTGACGTGTTCGTGCAGCGCGTGCACATATCGAAACCCAACCCCGCTGTGCAGCAAGACTGCCTTGAGAGCCTTCTCGGCCGCTTGTTGCGCGTCGAAACAGTAGTCCGCCAGAAACACCCCCTCCGGCCTCTCCATCCGCGCACGCAAAAGGTTACTCTTCGCCCGTTCCAGCCAGGCGCCGGGCGGGCCGGGTATATCCTCAGGTCTCGGCATGGTATATCTCCCGGCCCTCGTTCAAAACTTCCTTGTAGATCAACCCCGGATTGGTCGCATGGGTCTCCAAGTCCGTAGGGGTCGCCACCAGAATGTCGCTGGCGAAGCCGAAGCCGATCAACTGTCGATAGATGAACTGCGCCGTCTGCCGCCGGTGCACCCCGTCCGGCATCACCACCAGCACGTCCAGATCGCTGTTCGGGCCCATTTCCCCCCGCGCCGCCGACCCGAACAGAATAATCCGCAACGGATGAACCGCCTCCACAATCCGCCGCACCAGCTCGTCCAGTAACTTCGGATCGGGTTTCATCCGGCCGCTTCCTTCTCCTGCCCAACGCCCGGACCGCCGCCGGACCGCTTACGCCACCGCGCTGGCCGCTTCCTCGGCCTCCGCGTCCGCAAAACACACCGACACCTTCCGGCTCACCCCCTACTCCCGCATCGCAATCCCATCGACTGGTAGGAATTCTAATCCCCGGCGGTTGACGGCTGCAAGGCACCCCCCCCTGTATGGGTGGACCTTGAAAGGCGTTCGGGCCACCCATTTGGGTAGCAAAGGCAAAGGGGTCAGGGGGCATACATGAGGCGAGCTTGCCAT
>JBNJEM010000349.1:0-8173 GCA_051745935.1 Planctomycetota bacterium | reverse complement strand
GTGCGATGTGGTGCACACGTGTTCAGTGCCCCCCGAAGGACTCGAACCTTCAACCCTCTGATTAAGAGTCAGATGCTCTGCCGGTTGAGCTAGAGGGGCGAAAACCTATTATATACCGGTCGCGGATGACTTTCTCCGCCGCGAGTCCGACCAACGGGAGGACGGCTTGCGTCGGGCAGCTTTCCACCCGGAAAAATCCAACCGCCTGAAATATAACAGTCTAAAACTAATCTATCAGTATCTGGCTTGCATATCTGACGACGATAGTCATTGCGATAGTGTGTAGATGCGAAACGCCCCTGAGCCTAACAGGGACCACTGATTCCTGCATGTTATCGCCCAGAAGAGCCAGATATGTCTAAGTCTACTTCTAAGCCCAAACGCGTCAAGGCGTCGAAATGGGAGCGGGATGAAAACGGCCAAATCCGCGAACGTTGGGAGGCTTGGAGATTTTGGTTTGGTTGAGCGGCTGGGATGTCCACGGGCTTCTTACGCCGACAGCGTTACACAAGCGGCGACCCGATACGGGTATAACGCTTTCAATGTAAGGCGTAAGAGACCAAAAGGTCCTGTATCACGAAGGGTCCCGACACCTTTGTGCCCCATCGACGCGATGGGTTTTGGAGCTATCAGACGCGATTGCGTGCGCCCCTTCCCGGTTTCGGTCCGTGGCGGCTTGGGCCGCCACGGACCGAAACCGGGAAACAATGAGGGGGCCACCCATTATAGCGAAAAACGTGAACCTCCCCGGGGCCAGCCCGGGGCATCTCATGCAGCGCGGGTAACCACCGTGATGGAGCGAACAACGTGAGTCTCCACTGGCCCGAGCTGGGAACATCACTCGAACTCCTTGAATCAGACCGTTATTTCTTTACAGATCCTTATTCAGCTTCCACGGCGATCATGTCGATGGTCATGGTGCGTTGGGAGTGGCCAACACCATGAACCATCACTTTGGATGCTGCTGGTGGGCGGACGGGGTCATACACCTTGGGGCGCGTTCTGTCGACCCATCGTGCGGCATCGTCATCGCTCACGTAGTAGGTGGCTTTGACCAGATGACGCATATCGCTGCCGGTCTTCTTGAGGACTTCGTCCAATTGTCCGAAGAGCAGGTCCGCCTGTGGTTGCCCCCGGCTAGGTTCGTTCGCATATAAGCCCGCAATGTAAATCTGGCGATCGGTCCGCGTCAGGGCCACTCGGCTGAACGTCGCGCTGGGGCGGAACTCCGGCGGGTCATAGTACTCAACGGGCTCAGCGGGGCCGTCCGACGGGCGCAAATGAGCGATCATCTCGATTTCCACGGGCACCGAGGCGAACCATTCCACGAAGACGACCGGCGGAGCGAGTTGATCGGGAAAGAAGGCTTGCACTTCCCGAAGCACTTCCTCGGCGTCGGTGATCGGATTCACGAAGACCTTTACTTGCACGACGTCTTCGGGGGCCAGTTTCAGTTGGCCGAGAGTCTTCATGAGTCGCGTCATCGATTGGGTCGTCGGCAACGTGGTCAGGTCGAACCCCTCAGGATGACCGGAGAGATAGGCGATGCCGCCAGCGGGCAAGATGGCCGCATCGGCGCATTGTTCGTTACTGGCGATTGACTTGCAGCGTTTAAGCTCCACGGCGTCGTCGCTGTCCGCGGCCCCGGCCACCGCGTCGGCCGCGACAACGACGCCGCGATAGGGCGAGGGGGTCAGTACGGAAGTGATGGCCGGTCGGACGTCCGCGTCGAGCCGCTCGCTCAGCCGTTGGTGGAATCGCGTGACGATCGATGTCGACAAAGCATAGACATTGACTCGCACGAGCTTCGCCATCTCCGCGCCGGAGTCCTGAAGCACCGTTTCCAGGTTTGCCAGGAGTTGCTCAATCTGCTCGTCGGCGGACCCTTCGCCGACGAGCTTTCCCTGGGAGTCAAAAGGGAAGAGCTGGCGTGTATGGACAAGCGGCATTTTGTCGACGATCACGGCTGTTTTGAACAGGCCCGGAGGGGAGTCGCTTGTCTCTTCGAGGGGAACATATTGAATTCGCGCGCCGGGCTCTTCTCCGTCCTGGGCCGGGCAGTACACAGCCAATAAAACACAACAAACCATCGCCAGGGTCGCTATTGGTCGCCACGTCATCCGCGTAATCCCTATTCGTGCGTCTTTCATGCCGTGAAGATTCGAAGTACAAAGGGGGCAAGTTTTCTCAACTCGAGTAGCCGAGCTTGTTTGCAACGATTAACGCGGGGCGCGAACAGGCAAACCGTGATCCGTATGCCGTTAACCAGCGAGGCTTCTAGACCTCGCTGGGAAGCTCATAGCCTTTGCGTCTTTCAAAATCAAGGTGTGCGTTTGCTTCCTCGTCGCCGGGGAATGTCTCCTGCTCCGGGTCCCATTTCAGGCGGCGTCCCAGCCGGCGAGCGATATTGCCCAGGTGACACAAGGTGGCCACGCTGTGCCCGGCCTCGACCTTCATGATGGGGTCTTTCCGCGAGACGACACAGTCGAAGAAGTTCTGCATATGGTTGTCGCTCTCATACACGCGAAAGGCATCGGGCGGCAGGGGGTCTTCATCGAGACCGACAGGTTCACACTCGTAACCTTCGCGGAAAACCGTGATCTTGCCCTTGTCGCCGACGAAGGTCGCGCCTCCCCCCAACTTTTTGACTCGGCTTGTCAGCGACAGAACGACGCCGTTGGCGTACTTGTAGTGAATGAACGTTTTTGAACAGAGGGCGTCGCCGCGGGCAGGCGTTTCCGGTGTGTGATAGATCACCGTCTCCATTTTCTCGGCGGGATCCACCCAAACCTCCACGGGACCGCTCTCGTCCATGTCGAGGGCCCAGTGGACCATGCTCAGTCCGTGGCATCCCCAGTTCGGCAACTCACCCCCGGAGTACGGTCGAAAGGACATCCACCCCGGGCCCACCGCGTACTGCTCCGCCGGGTACTTATAGTAACAATCTTCCGGTTCGTATGGCACACGCGACACATAGACATCGGTGTGGTAGGGGACCACTTCGTTCGGCCCACACCAGGCGTCCCAGTCAAGCCATTCGGGAATCGGTCTCGCGGGAAAATCGCACTCGAACGCGCTGGGATAGTTGTAGCCGATGACCTGCTGGATTTTGCCAATCCGTCCGTTGCGGATCAGTTCCACGGCTTTTCGCGTCGTGGGGTGAGACCGCTGCTGCTCGCCGGTTTGAAAGACCCGACCGTGCTTGCGAACCGCTTCCACCATCTTCCGCCCCTCGGCGATTGTATGGCTCAGGGGCTGTTCGCCGTATAGGTCCTTGCCCGCCTGGCACGCATGGATGCAGGGCAGGTAGTGCTGGTGCTCCGGAGTGGCGTAGATGACCACATCCACCTCTTTCTGATCCAGCAACTCGCGGTAATCCTGATAGATGTTTCTGGTCCCGTGAACCCGGCCCCATCTGTCAGCCCGTTTCAGGTTGTAGTCGGCCACGGCGACAATCCGCGCATGGGCGGGCGGCGCTCCCTGGCCACCTTTTCCGATGAGGAGCTGCCCGTTGCGTCTGCCGCAGCCGATGATGCCCACCCCAATCTGTTCGTTCGGACTTCGGGCCCGCTTCCCGTCCGCTCGCGAAGATGCCGAGCCCCCCGGCCCCGTGGAAGGCTTCCGAGGACGGCAGGAGCAGGAAAGGAATGCGGGCAAGGCCAGCGTGGCGCCTGCCATTTGCCGCAACATTTTTCGCCGAGTCGTTCTACTGTTTGGCATGAAGATTCCTTCGATCACGGCACGCGGCTCAGCAAGAACCGCTCAGACTTGTATGGGCTATTAGGGAATCTCTGTTACGTGGAGAGCGTCACGCGAAACCCCGGCGACGTAACCAGCGAACAACGCGTGAAAGGACGCCCCCCCTCGAAGAACCGCTTCCGGTGGCCCCTCCTTTCAACTACCCACCCCCTACCGCGTGCCCCTTCTCTCTATAGCGAGCTGCATCCTTTTCTTCTACCCCGCAGGACAACAATAGCGATTTTAGCGACTTCAGTGCGAGGCGTCAAAAAGGGCTTTCTCCCGGCTTCCGGGGGGAGTGGAACAGAAAAGGGGGGCAGGACCGGATGGCCCTGTCGGCCACGAATTGTTTTTCCGTTGATTGTTCGGTCACGAGTGGCGGCATGGCTTACACGGGGCCTCGCCACGAATATCCAATCATGTCAGGCAAATCGGATCTCAAACCGTGTCGCGTTGCTGGATTGGACGGGTCAGCGACCAGTGTTTTCCGATCGGGCCTACTGGCGCTCGATACAGTAGAGGGCGCGGTCGGACCGCAGCAGCAACTGGCCGTTGCCGACGGCCGGCGTGGCGTTGAAGACACTGTCGTCGCCCAGGTGATTATGCGCCAGCAACTGGAACCGAGGCTCCAGGGCCAGCACCACGGTGCCATCGAGGCGGGTCACGCCGTAGATCTTTCCATCGGCTGCCACGAGGGACGCATAGATTTTGTCCCCGGACCCGGAGATGCTCAACCGTTCCTCGTAGATTTGCTCTCCCGACTCCGCATTGATACAGTAGGCTCGACCTCGGAAATCGATGCCATACAGATGCCCCTCGTGGTAGACAGGCGTGCTGACACGGGTCGTCCACCGCTTGGACCACAGCACGTGCGAGTCCGCGATGTCACCTTGCCCTCCCACGCGGACGGCCATGAGCAACGCCTTGAAGCGGCTGTTGATGAGATAGACCACGTCCTCGTGGGCAATCACGGATGGGCAGACGTAGTCCGAGGGTTTGTCATAGTACCAGAGTTGCTGGCCGGTAGCGGGATCCAATCCCAACACCTTGCTTCGCTCAACCACCACCAACTCGTCCGACCCGTCAGCCGCGGAAACGACCAAAGGCGTGCTCCAGGAGTCCACGATTTCGCCGGCGTGCCAGACCTCTTCGCCTGTCTTCGTATCCAATGCCCGGATCGACTCGCTTTCGGAACTGGCGTTGACGATCAACAGGTCATCGTGCACGATCGGCGAGGCGCCCGAGCCCCAGTTGTGCGAATCGATGCCGGTGCCCACGCTGGCCCGCCATAGCAGTTCCCCGTCCAAGGAGTACTTGAACACACCCGACTTGCCAAAGAAAACATACACGGCCCGACCGTCCGTGACGGGGGTGGCCGAGGCGTAGCCGTGCAGATCGATGCGGCCGTCCGCATAGTCCGTTTCCGGCAGCCGGGGCTCGATCGACCGCTTCCAACGGATCCGGCCCGTGGCTCGATCGATACATAAGGTGTGTTGTGTCAGCCGGCTTTGGTCTCCGGGCTGGTCAGCGTCCAAGCCATAGCCGCTGTAACACGTCAAAAAGACACGGTCGTCCAACGTGATGGGGCTGGAACTGCCGAAGCCCGGCAGAGCTGTTTTCCAGGCCACGTTCTCCGTGGCGGTCCACGTGGTCGGCAGACCGGTCTCCTCGGACACGCCGGCCCCTCGTGGCCCACGAAAACGCGTCCAATCGCCACCGGAACAGAGGGTCAGACAAAGCAAGCAGAACGTGAAGGTGCGAATCATAGGTGTGGCTCCCGGTTCTTGTCAGTTCAATGTACTGTTTCGATTAGATCGATTGTACTCTGCAACAGCAACCCGAAAAAAGAGCCCTGGAGATTTTTTGGGGGGAATTACGAAGGATAGGCAAACCTTGGATGCTCCGCCAAGGATGACGTCCGTTCCGCAGCACGTCCTGGTGTATGTCCAAAAGAGAAAAGGCCGCTTATCCATGCACGGCGTGATCCGCCTGCCCTATTGCCTGAGGGGCAGACGGTAGCAGGCGATCTCGGACGCATTACGTACCAACAGTGTCGACCCGAACAGGCAGGGATTGTTCCAGGTCCGCTCCGACAATGCCTCGAAGCGGCCAAGTTCAACGAGTTGATCCGGATTGAACTCTACCATCACAACATGTCCCGACTCCGCTTGGACCAGAATGACATCCCCCACGCCTAGAATTTGACCATGTCCGTAGTTCCCCCGACGGCTCTTCCAGCAGCGTTGTCCGGTTGCTAGTTCGACGCACTCGAGTATCCCGTCCGAGAGTCCATAGATATAGCCATCCCGCACGACGACGTTCGTGAATTTGGTCTTCAGTTTCCCATGTGCCAGCCAAATGCTCTTGGCACGCAGTGAATCGTTGGCCACCGGTTCCAGTTGAATGAGTTCTGCTTTCCTGCGATTGGTCAGTAGCACCCGGTTGTCGGACAGCACGACGGCTTGCGAACAATTCGGCTCACCGTTGCTTTGCCCTTCCCAGTCGTAGGACCACAGCACCTGGCCATCGTCCAACCGGTGCCCGGAGACGGCGTTTTCGTTGACGATCACGATTTGCTCACGACCACAGAGGGTTTCCAGCGACGGAGAGGCGTAGCTGATTTGCTGATCTCCGCCCATCCAACGCACGTCTCCGCTCGTTTTATCGTACGCAATCAAGCTGTAACAGGTCCCCTCGCGAGGCCCGCCGAGTGGCACCACCAGAAGATCGTGGGCCACGAGCGGGGAAGCGGCGCGTCCCCAGCTGACGGCGGCCAAATCCTGTTGTTTCGTGACCCCGCAGCGCTGGCGCAAATCGTCATCCCAAACCAATTCTCCGGTCGCCCCGTCAAGACAGCTTAAATAGCCGGTTGCGCCCAGCGCATAGACGAACCCCTCATGGATGGTGGGGGTACTACGAGGTCCTACCCCTCCCATAACGGTCTCGTGGCGAGCCGCGTGGCCCCGTGCCCACTTCACCTCGCCGCTGTCAATCGAGTAACAGGTAACGATTTCCTTTTCCCGTCGCTGTTCCATGGTCACCGCGTACCCGTTCACCGCGCTGATGCTCGACCAGCCCGCGCCGATGGGGCGTCGCCATAGGAGTGTCGGGGAATGGGCCTTCCAGTCCCGCTTAAGCTGAACATGAGGCAAGTCGGCGTTGCGTCCCGGCCCCAGAAATTGGGGGAAATCGTCGGGCGTCCGCGTGGCCAAATCAACCTGGCGCTGGTCCGCCGAGATTTCCGGCGCTTCCGGCAACTCCTCCTGTTCCGGTGCCCACCGCCAGCGGACAATGGGCATCAATCGCCCATCAAACCCTTGGACGCGCAGCGTGAGAAACGGGGCCCAAATGAGAATCACGACCACGCTTACGGCAAGGAGGCGGTTGAGCAGGCGCACGTGGCTTTGCAGGAGAATCAGCGGTATGAGGGCAAGTAGCGCTAGGAATCCCAGCACGAACGTGCCCACGTTAGCCACGTCAAACCCAATGGACTCCGCCCGCCATCGCAGGACGACAATCCCGACCGGACACGCGACAATCACCACAACCAATGCTGTATAGGCGACTCCAGCCAGAAACGAGCGGACCCGCTGGAGCCTTGTTTTACGGCCATTCGTGGAGATGGATTCGCTGGTGGCGGTTTCTTGCTCGAAATCGCTCGACATCCTTCGACTCACCCCTGTTGTTGATTCGTTGATTCGTTTGTCGTGCTGGATGCTTGTCCACGGGGGATTTGGGGTGAGTTTTTCATCCCCGGCCTTATCTGTCAAGGCGGACACCGAGGCACTCAGTCTTTTTGGCGTCACTCTTTTTGGCGGAATTCGAACCACTTCCGGATCGCTGCGTCACGTTTCTCGTCGGACTCGAACGCAAGCGAGCTGGTATTGAAAACGTAGTGGGGATGGATGCGATAGCGGCTGAAGCCAAACTCTTTGTGGTTCAGTCCCGCCAACTGAACCAGGGTGGCTAGTGCAATGTCGCGCATCTGGGTGCGAATCTTCTTTTTGCCGGCCACCGCGATCGTGCCGCCGTACGGCGTTTCGTCATCCAGGAAGGATTCCACCAGAGAATAGTCCGACGTGTCCCCGAACCTCGCCACGGTGAATAACGCGTACCCCAGAAAATGCGTGTTCGGCTGTTTCATCTCGCCTTCCAAGATGCGTCTTGCGGGGCGGACGCCGACCGGCATGTTATACTGCATCGCCAAACACATGGCGTGATGCGCGTCCCAACCTTCGGAAGTTTCGATCCACGTTCCCAGCATTTTCCGCAGGAGTTCGCGTTGGGGGCCATCTTGGATCGCCGTGGCGAAACTCGGATACCGGAAGAAGGACCCGATACTCTGGGTCATCATCATTGGAAGGTTTACATCCTGACTGTTCAACACGAAAAGAATGGAAGTGGTCGTACCCAAAGATGGGTACTTGCGTTTTCC
>JBNJEM010000348.1:0-8199 GCA_051745935.1 Planctomycetota bacterium | reverse complement strand
TTTAGGTCTCTTAGAGGTCCTTTCGTCTCAATACCGGCGAAACGAACGGCGCAACAATATGGATGGCAACGACTTGGAGTTTTTCCTCACCCCAGCCCGTCCCTGGGCTGGTCAAAATCCCGGGCATTGGATCCGCTAGACGAAGTAGGTTTGCGGCATTTGTCGCGCGTCCTCGGTTCAAACACTGGACCTCTCCCCACCCACGCCGTGACGACCCTTCGCGGCGCGCCGGGTGCCATGATGGGCCCACCGATGGCCGAACGGACCCACGCATGAAGAAACGGAAGACGCCGCGCGGCTTTTTTCACGCGTGAGCCCCGTCCGCCGTGTTCCCTTTGGTCCTTTTGGTCCCCGAGGTCCTTGATTCGACGCGGGCAAGCACACAAGGCGCAACAAAACGGGTTGCAAGGCCCTAAGCCGTGACAAAGCACCAGTTTTGTTACGGGCCGTGTGAGTCACTCGGCGGGATCAAACGGGGGTGTTTGATACGTGATTTTGTCGCGCTTCAAGTCTTGCTCCCAATTCAAGATGGCTCGTTTTTGCCGGTCGGGTGGGAGCGCGGGGTCATAGGAGTTGGTTTTCCCCACGATGCGATACAGGGTTTCAAAGGCGAGAACCCGAATGTCCATCGAGGGGCTGGCCAGGGATTCCACCAGGGTCTTCGCCTCTCCCTCCGCCAGTTGCTCTGGACTGAAGCCCCACAGGCAGCGGAATAGTCGGCGTCCTTGTTCCCCGCGCAGACGCTCCAGAAGTGCCTGTATTCGCGCTGCGGTTTCCGGGCTTTCGGCCAGCGAAATCTGGAGGGCCGAGATGAGATCTGGCCAAAAAGTGTGGTATTCTTTCGAATTCAACGCCTCCACAATGAAGGAATCGTATGTTCCGAGTGCGCATAGACCGCGGGCGGCCAGTGACCGGACTTCAACCAGTCGGCTAGTCACCTGTTTCCGGAGCGACGCTCTCAGCGGTTGGTCTAACGGCAGTAGGGCTTCGAGCCGCCGTGACGCATCCCGGTCAATGAGCCGGATACTGGACGTATCGAGCCACTCAGGTGGCGAGGCGTCGGTTGTGATTTGCGGTTGCCGCATGTTGATCATTGATGCCAGTTGTCCGGCTTCCAGCATCACCGCCTCCGGGGTCGTTGAATCGTTCCACTCCATGCTTCCGCTGACTGCCCATAGCTCGACGAGCCAGTGAGCCGCTTGCTCCGTGGGGTCGGTGCCTGGTTCGTGGTACCGATTTACATCAACGGCGAGCGATGAATCGGAGGTCAAAAAGCTGATCTGGCCCGTTCGCTCGCCGAATTCCAGCTTCACGGTTGCCTCGGAGGTATCTCCGGTATCCATTACAAGGCGGCCGTGCTTCACGACCATCGCGGGGGCGTCCTCCGGCTCCACGGGGTGCACGCTGCAGGCGGTCGGCCCGACCAGCATCACTTGGATACCCGATCGGAAACTGATCCGGGGACGATAGACGGGCAACGCGAACAAGTCCTCTTCCGGTGGAATCGGCTCATCGGTTGTCAGCCGCCTCCACGTGTCCGTCTCCACGTCCAAACAGGCAAGGATCCGCTCCCGTGAGTTGGATCGCGCGAGTGGCTCCGGTTCCGCTGCTTCCGTCTCGGCCGTATCCGGTGAACCCGTGCCCTCGGAGGCTTCGCCCTCCAACGGCGTGTCGCGGGCGATTTCCGGGTCTGGCCGGGTTGCGTCGGAGGTTTCCTCCAGTCCGGTTTCCGTCGGGGCGGGTGTCTTCTTGCTTTCCGTCAGGGGATCTGGAAAAACATGTCCGTTGGTCGGTGGGGGGGATGAGTCCGTTTCGTTTCCCGCACTGTCCGCTGGGGCGTTCTCCTCCGCGCCGGACTCCTCGGTCACGTCCTCGGAGGCGTCGCGGGGCGACTCCCCTTTCGCCGTCTTGGCCTCCGTCCCAGTCTCACGCTCCCCCTTCGCTTTGCTTTCTTCTTCCAGCTTCGCCGTGGGGGGAGGCGGCGGGGCCGGGGCCGTTTGAGAGTCCTCTGACTTCGCAACCTCGGCGTCCGATGCCTCCGGCAACATGCCGCCCAAAATGGGATGATCGCTGTTCAACGGTCCCATGAGCAACAGGGACGCGAGGCCCACCAGAAAGGTCACGACCAAGGTTACCACCACCGGCAGCAGGCGGATGGACGACCCGGGGACCGGAGGTTTTTTCGACGACGGAGTGACCAGGGGGGCCTCCAAGGTGTTGGGTGAGGGGGCTTCCTCGTTGCATGGCGGTTCCCCGTCGGGGGCAATGGGGGGCGCTTCAACAGCGGCGGAAGCCGCTTCGCCCGACTCCCCTTCGGCCTTTCCCTGCTCGGTCTGCTCGGTCTGTTCACCGGACGCCACACGGCTTGGCAAGCCTCTGATCCGTTCGTGTAAAGCGGGATCGACGTCCGCCGGTTCACCCAGCACCAAGGTCAGTATTTGATGGCATGACGCCACTTCGGCCAGATGCACGTCCGATTCCAAGCAGACTTTTTCAAAGTCGGGAACCCGATCCTGGGGTAATGTATTATCCAGGTACTCGGCGACCGTGTTGGCGTCTAGTCCCATGCCCCTGCCCGAAAGCTTGGGGGCCCCCAGCCGCAGTTTCCGTGTCACGCCCCGTATTCGATGTACAAGTCCGCTGGCAAACTCGCTCTCCTCAATCCGTTTGCCCAACTGCCTGGCGTCGGCGGGGTCCAAGATGTTGTCCAAATACGCGAGCAAGGTACGCAACGTAAGTCGCATCGATTCTGTCTCTCTTGTTTCAAGTGACTGTTTTGGAAATGGCTTCGCGGGCGAGACATCAGTACTCGCGTTCGAGACCGGCAGTGAGGCCCGCGCTCAATCCAATAGTGTCGTGAGCGGTGAGAATCCGTACAGACGACGGGGACTTTTCCAGAGATTCTTTGGTGGTCCCTGGTTCGACAGTGCCACTTTCGTTCGACCCATGAACGCAAAGTGTTACGGTAGAAAGTCTTAGCCCCACCGGCACAGGGCCGATGGGGAAGTATCGAAGTGGCGCTGTCCTACTGGAGGCTTGGTGGAAACGCTCCCACCCACCGCAACCGAACTCATCCGCCAGCGGTGCCGAAGTTCGTCCGGGGGTAGCTGTTCAGGGGTGCCGCCACGCGGACTGGACACAGGAGCCCGCGTGAATCCCGCGGGCTGGTCCCGCCGTGGTTCACGCTCGCCGCTACAGCCCGGTCGGACCCGCCACGCCGTGGGGGGCGTGGAACGTAACGGACCAACAGGACAAGCTCGTGGCATTTTCAGCTTGAAACGCCCTGCTTCAACATGTGCAACGGAAGTGCGAACGTTCGCGGATGGTGTTACGGTTGCCCGGCAGCGGTATATATTTCAGGCGGTTGGATTTTTCCGGGTGGAAAGCTGCCCGACGCAAGCCGTCCTCCCGTTGGTCGGACTCGCGGCGGAGAAAGTCATCCGCGACCGGTATAATCCTTCACGGTGACGCGGAGGGTTCGCAAGCGATTAATGGCGGCGGCTAGTTCGAACGTTCTGAAACGGGCGTAGTCGCCGGTTGGTTTACCGGCCAGCACGTCGAGCCCTTTGGTTTCCATGTCCTCCAGAACCTGTTCGACGGTTTCCCGGAGCGTAGCGCCTCGCTCGATGTATTTCAGAGCATATCGGATCGCGTCCCCAATGGCTCGGGTCTGGCTGGTATCGACCAGTTGTTCCACGGCGGCGAGATCGATGGTGTGCCGGCCGAAAGCGATTTGCGTGAGGCCGTGCGGCTTGATTTTGGCCGGCTTGTTGCCCTTCCAGAGTTCGAATCCGGCGGGGCGTGGCACGCGTTGACTCACGGTTCCGAATTCGACGCCGCCTTCGGGCCGCCGCTGGGCTTTGTACTTTTGCGTGATTTCTTGAGCCTGTCGCGTGACGTCTTGAGGCAAGTAATTGTACATGCAAATCACTCGGTCCGCGACATCGAAGTAATCGCCGGATCCGCCGATTACCAGTATCGTGGATACGCCGTGGTCGCGATGGATTTGCCGGACTTTGTCGATGAAGGGGGTGATGGGTTCTCGATCCTTGGCGACGAGTTCCTGCATGCGGTGATCGCGGATCATGAAGTTCGTCGCGGAGGTATCTTCGTCGATGGTGAGCACTTGGGCACCGACTTCGAGCGCTTCCATGATGTTGGCGGCCTGGGACGTGCTCCCGCTCGCATCCTCGCTGGAAAACGCGTCCGTATCCTTCCCGAAGGGGAGATTGGCGATGAACGGCGTAATGCGAACTTGTTCGATTCTACGTCCATCCTCCGCTCTGATCCTGACCGCATTCGGGTTCGTTGCCACATATTCTCTACCGTCGCCGGGAATATGGTTGTAGATGCCCTGTTCCACGGCGTCAAGCAAAGTGGATTTGCCGTGGTAGCCGCCGCCGACAACCAGGAAGATGCCTTCCGGAATGCCCAGCCCCCGGATTTCACCTTTGTTTGGCAGGGTGAAGGCTGTCTCCAATTCGGCGGGGGATCGAAACGCAACGGCCTGTTCGGATGCCAGTGGCCTGGGGTCCACACCGCTGGCTCGAGGCAGAACGGCGCCGTTGGCAATGAACGCCACAAGGTGTTGGTCTTTCAGCTGTCGCCGTAAGCTGTCGGCGTCCTCCGCCGTCTTGATGTGCGCGTCTAATTGATTCGCATCGAGCGACGGGTGGAATAACGACTGTTTTACAATCCGGGGAATTTCCTCCATGAACATCTCCGCCGCCTGCGCGCCGGCGATCTTGCGACCAAAGGCTGGAAGCCCCACGCGGAAGCGAGCCTCCACGTAGCGCTCGTTGATCACAATCGAACTTCGTTCCAAGATTTCCTGCCGTGGGCGGTCGATTTGGATCGTGCCGCTTTTGCCGCTGCCACGGTCGCCTCTGGCCGCCTTGGCCGCGGCAAGGTGGAACGTTCGCGTTAGATAGTCACGCAGCGCCACCTCTCGGCTCTTGTTGTGGTAGCAGTCGGACGGGAAGCCGGCCCGCCGCTGGTCGACCTGGGTCCGAATTCTGCTGGGCGCCGCGAAGGGATCCCCCTGGACATAGTCGATGTGCAGCGTGAAGTCCGGAAACTCGTAGCTGCCTCGAATGTCCTTGTAGGCCTTGTAACCTCGACCGTCGATCCGCAACAGTTCGTTTCGCAAAGCCTTCGAAGACTGCATGTATACCCCTTCGTTGTCGATCCCCTTTGGCTTGCTCCACACCCTGATTGGCGAGCACTGGCATGCCCCCCAGCTTTTGGCCGGGACAGCGGAGAATCCAGCGAAACCCAGTGATCCTCCCTGATAACCGGCACCAGCTTGGAAAGGCGCCCGTCCATCGCCGCCAATCGATTAAACCATGGTCTATTCTATTGCATGATTGCAAACTTCCGTAAGGTGTTTTCGATTTCCCGTGGTTAAAACTCCAATTCCAGGCGGTCGATCCCGATGTCGGTGCGCGGAAAGATTGAGCGGGCGGTTTCCAGTCCGATGTCATTGTCGTTTTTGACCAGCGGATTAACATGGACGAGCACCAGGCGGCCCACGTTAGCGGCGCGAGCCAGCTTGGCCACGGGCGAAAGGCAACTGTGTCCAGTCAAGGTGGCCTTCTGTTCCCAACCATCGGGGAAGTAGCATTCATGAATCAGGAGGTCGACCCCTCGAACACGCTCCATGTAGTCGGCGTCGGGACGAGCCGTGGTGTCGGTGATATAGGCCAGCGAGCGATCGGGCCAGTCCAAGCGGTACCCCAGCGAGCCGCCGGGATGCCGCAGCGGAAAATGAGTAAGCACGAGTTGGTCCGCCAGCGTCAACGGACTGGCGGCCAGGGGGCGCCAGTCGATGGGGGGGGCGGCGGGGAAGAGCGTTTCGCTGAATAAGTGCCGCCGCAAGGCCGAAAGTTTCCTTGTCTCGCCATGGACCCGTACGTGTTCAACCGGTGCCTGGTAAAGGATGTCGAAAAGAAAGGTGAGTCCGACCACGTGGTCCAGGTGCGCGTGGGTCAAGAAAATGTCGAGTGCCGGCGTGGTGAGATATTCAGGCACCCGATACATGGCCGTCCCGGCATCCAGCAACACGCCGCATTCGGGAAGCATCATGCAGGGCGTGTGTCTGGAGTCCGTGGGATGGTAGCCCGTGGTGCCCAACAGTACGATCTTCATCGAGCGGGACCTCGCATGAGAGTCTGGCAGCCCGCGACAAAACCTGATTGCCGCTTCAAAGCTGCTTTGGTGGTAGCACACTTGAATGGGTTTGTTGTATTTCAGGCGGTTGGATTTTTCCGGGTGGAAAGCTGCCCGACGCAAGCCGTCCTCCCGTTGGTCGGACTCGCGGCGAAGACAGTCATCCGCGACCGGTATAAGGCTCTTGAGCGGGCGATAACGCCGCGAAGCTACCGGCCGGATTCCATGAGGCGTTGGAGGGCGTTGTTGAGTTCATTTTCGATGAGGCGTCCCGTAGCCTGGCGTAATGTGTCGGCTGCCAGCCGTTCCAACGCACGCTGGTCAACCCGGGGGTCGCTCAGCGTGCCTCGGATCGGAACCTGGATGACATGTCCCCGGAGCGCGGCGAGCTGTGGGTTACTGGAAATCCATTGATCTTGTACCGGAATCTGGACCGTGAGGGACACGGATTGGTCGAACCCGACGCTGCCGTGGGTGTACATGCTAACCTTCCCCACTTCCATTTGAAGCTGGTCGTGATATACCCGTTCATTGCCGACGTGGCATTTCGTTTGTTGTTGGGGAAAACGGATCCAGGTGTCCCGGCCAATCCGACTGAAATCCTTGAGATCAAGCTGCAGCAGCGAGCGGACGTTGTTGGCGAGCAGGATGAGTTCTCGCGCCAGGGGGCCGGGCCCGACGCGGGCCGCATGCACTTCGAGTGTTCCCGCCACATGGGCGGCGGTCGGCTCTCGCAGGGGGATCGTGGTTTGCTCCAGTGACAACGAGAATTGGCCTTCCGCCCGGGTCGCGGCGGCGACGGCGGGAGCAACGTATTTCAACCATTGATCACACATCTCGGTGGTGATTCGCACGTCGGTCAACACTTGGCCCGGCGCGAGCGAAATCGCGGGTGGGTGATGGTTGAAGTGAATCGCTGATTGAATCCGCATCTTTCCGCCACTTAGCGGCGTTTCCACCACGCCCAACTGCATGGTGCCTCTCTCCAGCCGGGCGCTCGCATCCCCCGCTCCGACGCGGAGTCCAAAGACATTCGCGGACTGCCAGCTCAATCCGCACTGGCCATGCAATTCCGCCGGAATCATGCCAACCGTGGACGCCGTTGCCACGGGATATTCGCCGGAGCTCGCGTGAGCTGGAGGGACGTGAAACAAGGGGCCGTGCAAAGAGAATGGTTGCGTGTCGTGGCCGCTCCACCGGACGACCTCCGTCCATTGCGGTGCCCAATGTTCCAGCAGCGAGGCCAAATCATAGGTTGCTTGACCTCGTAGATCGACCACGCAGGCTCCGGTTGGCTCGGTCACGCTGCCCTGCATGGAGAGTTGGAGCTTGTCGGGCGATTTCAGTTTGAAGCGATCCAACAGAACGGTCTTCGAGGACAACTTGCATTGCCCCGAGCCGCTGAGATTCAGGACGGGTTCGCGCCAAACCGTGACCCAAGACGTACTGTTCATTGCCGGCATGACGTTGTCGGCGGGGGCGGTGAGCTGACGGCGGTCCAGTTCCAGTCCGACCAGATCCACGCGCCATACCGCTTGGGCCGTGTCGTCCGGCTGAACAAGTGATATCTGGCCCTCCACCGAACCGGATAATTTCCAATCGCGCTGTTTGCCCGGTACGTGCCAAGTTTCGTGGAGCCGATCCAGGTCGGCGCGGAACGTAACTTCGCCGGTCGTGCGAGTGTTCCCGCTGCCTCGATTAATTCGCAAGTCGCTGACGCGGAAAGCCATTGCTTGGGTCTGAAAGATCAGTTCCGGCACGCGCCAGCGGTGGTCGGAAAAGTCCCAACGGCCCTTCACCTCGAATCCAATCGCGGGTTCGTCAATCCGTAAACGGGGCGAGTCCAGCGTGAACGGATTGCCGGCCAGGGAACCTTCTTCGATGGCAATGCTCTGCCTCGTCATTCGCAATGTCAATTCCGCATCGATGGGGCCCGCCACGTCCCACGCGGTTTCGGAAACGGCGGATGGCAACAGAGGACGCAGTCGCGGAAACCATGTCGCCCATTGACCGCTGACATAACAGCCAAAG
>JBNJEM010000347.1:0-8201 GCA_051745935.1 Planctomycetota bacterium | reverse complement strand
GGTATACCAATGTATGAGGGGCCGAACATTTCTTGATCTTGGCCATAGAATTGGAGAGCGAGAGGGGCAAACGAGATAGAAACGCCGGAGAGTATCTGCAGGATAACCGTCCAGCGGCTGCGGGCGATCTTCACGTATCGACGATCATAGGAATGAATTCATCCATCACGGGACCCTTTAATCAACCCAAACGTTACATAAAAATGAATTCACTCAAGTGTCGCATTGCGTAGCGTCAAACGCTCTTCGACGTCCACTATCCCGCCGTTGGGATAAATAGAGTGCTCCATCTTTGCAGGCAACAGTTTCAGTAAATAGCTTACGGTGAAAAGAGGATGCGCACCGTAGATCGGGCGAATGGAACATGGGTGATCATAACGAGAATCGAGAAGGCGCATCTTCTCTCGCACTAGAGTTCACGGTTCCCAGCTGAGCGAGCGGGATTAGCAAGCGACCGCCCTTTGCGGTTCGGAGTCATTAGCCAGGACACCTGGCTCCTCACCACTAAAGCCGGAATTCTCGACACCGATGAACGGATCGTCAACCGCAGCAGGCGGGTAATTGCCCCCGACCTCAAACGTGTGCTGATATAAACCACCACCGTCGGCCTGCAGAGGACCAGAGGATTCTAAAGGCCCAGTCGCTGATAAGCCTCGGTATAGACGCACCAACCCATCTGCAGCACCCGGACGCGGATCTAGTAGTTCATCGTTGTTGACATCGCCGACGAATGGCCGCGAGCGAGGCGAGCCTGATAGATTGATCTCAGTCCTGCCTGCCTCGATCACTCGGCTCGCATTGAATGCAGCAGAGGCGTCTGTCCGGACATTGGCGTAGAACAAGACGCTCCTTCGGTATTGCCGGTGACTAGGCCTTTTCGCTCGTCGCCGTTTAAGTCCGCCACCGCAGGGGCGGTATCTTGACACACGCTAAGCTCAAGGCTCCCTACAGCGCCTCAAAAACCGGCATAGCATATTTTCAACCGGCCTTTTTGTAGCGAAATCGTAGCAAACCTCCCAAAACCGCAAACACACTCAACAGTAGAGATGACGGCTCGGGCACTACCGTGATGGTTGCGGTGCCCTCTGTGATGTGAGAGTCCAATGCCACGTCTCCAGTCGCGTCCAGTGTATCATCTTGGTCTGGATCCAAGTCGGTGGCCCGAATTAACGTTTCCTCCCCGGGTACGTTGCCAGCCGCGGATCCATGTTAGGGTGCCCTTCACCTTTCGGCGAAAATGTCCTACTCCCCTTTTCCTCTCTGGCACCGTCATCTTGTCGCAGGCCTCGGACTCTTTGGCACTTTTCCCTTACGGCACGTTCTCCTAGTCAAACGGGCGGCTCGGGTCGAGCTCAAGACGCTGCTGTCTCCATTGCAGAGTGTAGGTCATGTTGCAGAGGAGGGCCGGCCTAGGACACCACAATGCCCATGCCTATGGCGCGCGATTTGCTGACAAGTCCGTCCCAACGACGGGTCAATTTGAGTTAACCCTATTGTTGCTTAAAGACGGCGTAGGACGGGTCTCCAGGCCCGTCTTTTACAGCGCATAAATGTCTTTTTGCGGGTGTTTGAAGATCTCACATTTCGTGAGATCCGCGGACACCAGATCAAGTACGATTTCGTACTTGAAAAGACGGGCCTGGAGACCCGTCCTACATATACTGTTTGCAACGTTAGGGTTAACCCTCGTATATCGTTTCTCACGCACGCGACCCAGTGACCACTCTCGGGGCCACCCATGGCACTCAATTCTTCATCTCCTCGACGTTTGCCCAAAGCATCTTTGCCACTTTTTTTGGCTACGGCTTTCCTTTCCGCAGCAGTCGCAAGTAACGCTTTGACTGCTTCCGAGAAAAAGGCTCGGAACCAGCAATCGGAGCCGCACCAATGCGGTGATGTGGAGCGCATCCGCACAATGAACGGCTTCGTTTTAGCCAGTCAACCCAAGCCGAAGGACTTCAAGCAGGCTAGGAAGGGCGTGACCGAGACGGGCACTTTCGAAGAACCGATCGGGCCTGCGGCGCGACAGGGCGTCAACGTTGTCTATCAGGTCGAGACGGATGCCTGGAAGAAGGACGTGGCGGCGGGGCTGCATTATCTCGACAAGCTCGCTCGCATATACGGAAAATTGGGCATTGGGCCGAAAGATCGCGAGATTGTTGGGGTTTTTCACGGCGATGCCGGCCATTTCCTGCTGAAGGACCCGGCATTTCAGAAGGCCACCGAGAAGAGCGGAAAAAATCCGAACAAGCAGATTGTCAAGGACCTGCTCGACGCCGGAGTGAGGCTCGAACTGTGCAAGTCGACGATGGAGAACCACGGCTGGACCGGTGACGACGTTTTGCCGGGCGTGCAGATTGTCGTGGGGGCGTATCCAAGAATTATTGACCTCCAACTGCGAGGCTACGCCTACATACACTTCTGAATTGCCCGGCGCCCCGCGCGTTTGAGGCTGCGGTATGCTGCCATGGAAACATTCGACCTGTTCGTTTTGAGAACCGGGCCCGCGTTGGCGGCGGTGGGGTTGCGGGAGAAAGAAGCTCACGAAAAGGGCATGGACTACACGGTCGAAGAAGGCGACCGCTCGACCGACAATTCCATGAAGAAGGTAAGCGCCAAGCACGCTCGCTACAGGGTGCTATTGGCGAAGGGAACCGGCCGGATCGTGGGCGCCCCTCTGCTTGGACCCGACGTGGCGGAGACGGTGAACCTCTTTGCTTTGGCAATCAAACACGCACTTACAGCAAGCAACTTGAAGGAGACGCGTTTCGCGTTTCCCACATTCATTTACGACGTGCGAGGACTGATTTAGCTTCGGCACGAGAACCGGGAGGACATCATGAAACGCTTTGCAGTGCGTGCAGCGCCACTGCTGGCGAGCTTTTGTACGCTGATTGCGATCTGGAGCGTCGGCGTTGGAAGTACGTATGCAGACGAGGCGACTGAAGCGCAAGGCGGCGAGCGATCGGTGACCTTGCTCTATATCGGCGACATTCACGGGCACCTCGAGCCTCACCCGGAGCTCTTCTGGAATGGGAAGGACGAGCAAATCGTCACGGCCGGGGGCCTCGGTCGGATTGCCGAGGCGGTCCGCTCGATCCGCAACGAGCGGCCCGGCAAGGTGCTCTTCATGGACGCCGGCGACATTATCCAAGGGTCGGGAGCCGCGGCCCTGACGAAAGGGCACTGCCTTTGCGAACCCTACAACCAACTGGGGCTCGACTTGGCGGCGCCGGGAAACTGGTCGATCGTCTACGGAAAAGAGATCCTCGGCCGGCGGTGCAACCAGTTCGAGTTTCCCTATATCGCCGTCAACGTGAGCCACGCCGACACGGGCCGATTGGTCTTCCCCCCCGCGTTTGTCGCGGAACGTGGCGGCGTACGCGTGGGAATCATCGGCTACACCGATCCAGACATCCCGGAACGCCAACCGCCCAGCTACAGCAGAGGTTTGAAATTCCAAAGCGCCGACGAGGTGCTTCCACCGATGATCGAAAGGCTCAGGAAGGAGCGTCAGGTCGACCTTGTGGTCCTGCTCACGCACATCAGCCTCGGAAAGTCGGTGGCCCTGGCGGAACGGCTCGCGGGCGTGGACGTCATCCTTTCGGGAGACACCCACGAGCGGATTTATGAACCCATCGTCCGGGGCGATACCTGGATCGTCGAGCCGGGCGGTTTCGGCTCGTTTCTCGGACGGTTGGATGTGACGCTTTCCGAGGACGGCATTTCGGATCGCAAGTGGGAACTCCTTCAACTCCGCGCCGAAGATTACGGCGAAGATCCGAAGGTCCGTTCGGTCGTGGATGAAAGTCTCGCGGGGGTGCGAGAGCATCTGGACGAGGTGATCGGCCACACGGAGGTGCCCGTGTACCGCTACGCGGTGGTCGAATCGCGTCTCGACCTGGTGCTATCCGACGCGCTTCGGAAGGCGGCGGGAACGGAGATCGCCATTTCGAACGGATTCCGCTTCGGTTACCCGATCCCGCCGGGCCCGATCCGGGCAAAGGATCTGTGGGGAGCGTACCCGGTCGTCGAGAAGCTCAAGACGGGCAAGGTAACGGGGCGACAGCTTCGCGCGTTCTGGGAGCGGGAGTTGGAAAACTGCTTCGCGAAAGATCCGGCGGACCGGTTCGGTGGATGGGTTCCGCGGCCGTCGGGAATGTCCGTTCGCTTTAAGGCCCACGCTCCCAAGGGCGAGAGGGTGTTGGAGATCCGCGTCGCCGGAGAACCCGTCGAGGACGATCGCACCTATACGCTGACCGCTTGCCGCCGGGACGGCGACCCTCGCGACACCCTTTGCCGGATCGACAACGTCCGAGAACCGAAGGTGCTCGACGTCGACGTCCACCAAGCCGTGCGGCGATACCTGAAGCAGCACGGCCCTATCACAAAAGTAGAAAGTGGTCGCGTCGTGGCCGTCGACCTGCCGGAGGTGGTGCGGTCCCAGTACTTCCTCGACAGAAAATATGAAGAAGTGAACGAACGAACACGTTAAGGCGAGGACGAAGATCCGACAAAGATCCAGACACGTATCACCCTGAACTGGCTCGGGCTCTGTTTGCGCAGGCGGATCCGAGGTTCGGCCTCCGACGACCAATAGGGTCTTGGGCATGCCGCGAGAAATGTGCGGCGTGCCGGTCGTGGTTTGTCGAACGGCAAGACGGGAGAGGTTATCTGGAGAATGTCCACCCGCATCCGCCGCGCCAAAACACCGACACAACACATCGTTCCGCAGACTGTTTTATCCAACCGAAGGTGCTAGCACGTATTTGACAAGCCGACAGCGGTTCGGATACAGTGAGGACGACGCGCGAGACGCGGGCCAGAACCTCCCGTACCGGCCGGAGAGCGTCCGACATGGGGATTCTAGCGATATCGTTCGACGCGTATGTGCGGTTGCTCGAATGGACTGCCCGGTTGATCCTGTCCGGCGAGCGGTCGACGATCCCGCAGGATCTCGCTGAAATCCGGGATCGCATGAACATTGAGGAAGAGGCCTGGTTCGACACCCTTCAGGGATATGACGAGCTGTTTGGCCACGTGGTGGGTTCGTGTGCCTCGATGGGCGAGGCGGCGAAGCGGATGGAGACGTCCACAATGAAAGGTACCGCGGCCAGCCGCCGCGTGTTCAAGTAGCCAACGTTCGCCGGTTCGCTTTTCGGCTTTTCGCTCCCAGGGTAGCGTAACGGATCATTAACGCATCATCCTGCCAAATCGGCTGACAATCGGTCGTCTTTTTGACTGAAACAGCCGCCCGGTTCAACTCATCGCGCCATTCGCCCAGCGTTCGTCCGTCCCATGGCCGATGCCGCCACGGCCCGGACACTTTGGGCACGTTCCGGGAAAGAATGACTGGCGAAAAACCTCGTTCCGCGAGGTGATGGGCTAGAGAAATGCCAAGGAAGCCGCTGCCGCCGGCGATGACGATGCGGTTGTCTTCGAGTGGTGAAACAGACACGTCACATATTCTCCAGTGACACAAGCTACTTTGTGGACCGATGAATCGTCACCTCTTCTAACCAGTACGAAGGACTTTACTTCCATCGGAAAACCTGAATGCCCCAACCTGTCGGACGTTAGTATTCGTCTTCCGCGCGTTTCGATGTTGTTCCTCCCGTGGCCCCCAGTCACTTACCATGGGTCCCTGGTACGCGCACCGCGTCTGGTAGAGGGCGAGAATCCAGTGATGGGCAGACGTACTGCATGCCGAGTCGGCTCTGAATTGTCGGTGGATTCTGGGGACGCTCGGGCAGTCGACATCGATTACTTCGACGAGGCTTTGTCCTCCGAGTCGCTTTTCCTTCTGTAAAAGACCTTGATGTAGTATTCTGTCTGTTTGATGACCTCGATCTCGTATGCCACTCCGGTATCGTGCTTACACGTTAGCGTTACCCCATCCTTTACCGGTACGACCCGCTTGCTTTTCGGGTGCCCACTGAACGACCAGACGATGACATTTGACTTGGGCTCGGTCGCATAGAGGTATCCGCGTCCGGGTACATTTTTGGACCATTCCATGGGCAAGTCGTTGAAATATAGATATTCATTCAAAGCCCACACGACTGTATGAGTGTCAAGCAGAATTGAGCTCAATGGTTGACTTCCCGGGGGAACTCACCCGACATCTCATGGCGTGCGTTGCAAGGCTGTTCTTCACTGATTGCGATTTTCAAACCCTCTAGGTAGCCATACCAGTCCCCGTGTGATTCCTCCGCAGACTCATCCGCGCTCCGCGATAGTTGATCAACCAGTGATTTGACAACCAGCTGCTTGTCTTCCGGCAGCCGTTGAATCTTCTCAAAGAGATCTGAGTGCAGTGACACGGCATCACTCCTGGCCACGATGGACAAAGTACAAGTCGACCGCCTCTCCGACCGACTGTGCATCAGCGGCCGCCCTGCGCGCACATTTGGAGGTTAGCTAGAAAGCTCGCCCTTCTATTGCAACTACTCCGCCAACCTTGTGGCCAGGCGGAATCCGAGAAGAGCACCAGGCAACAAGACTGTTGGCTGAAAACTGAAATCAGAGGGGGGAAGAGATCAAACAAGGCTTCGGCTTGACCGATCATGGCTGACACGCCTTTGCATCTTTGCATCGTTCCAGGCTCCTGAAAATGTCGACCATGTGCCTCAAAAAGAAACACCTGAGCGCAAATAGTAAATCATCTGCCAGATACGATCGACTTTGGACGGCTTCAGAGAGCGTGGTTCGCTAGGGTCGATCAAAGACGCGCCGGCCGACCTGAGCACGAACCCAAAATACATGGAGGGGTTCGGACGCGATGCGCAGTGGAGCCCTTCTAATCGGCACCGGTCCGCTCGCTGCCCTCTACAACGACCGTGATCCGGGTCACGCGGCGTGTCGCGACGTCATGGACTCGATTCCTTTTGGGAAGGCCTATACCTGCTGGCCGGTTATCACGGAAGCGGCTTGCCTCCTTCGCAAGCACCCGCGACAACGAGACGACCTCTTGCGGTCGGTTTCGGCTGGGCACCTGCTCATCCTACGGCTCCGGGAACGAGATTTGGCCGCCGACCGTTGGGCGACACTGATAAACAAACGCGGGTGGCAGGTTGCGCCAGACGATTCGGCCGCGCCTGACCGATGAAAAGGACTGGCGCAGCAGCCGTTGAAACCGGACTCCGGCCGGCAAAACGGTTCCCTGAAGGTAGGCGAACGTGCAGAAGTATCCGTCTTCCGAGAGGCAAGAACGGACCGCGTCCATCAGGCTTCGCTGAAGCTCCGACGGGAAGGCAGCCCAGGGCAGACCGCACACCATGCAATCGATTTTGGAGAGACCTCGTTCATTGCAAATCTGTCTGATGTCAGCGACTGAGCGGCAATATGTATCCACGTCGGGGAACCGCTCCGCCATGGTCGCGGCGAAAGCTTTGTTCAATTCCACGGCGAAGAAATCAGTTCCCGGATTCATCGAACTCAGGATGCTGGGCGTAAACGCGCCGGTTCCGGGACCCAGTTCGGCACAGCTTCCGACGGCCTTCCAGTCGATCCAATCCACCATGGCCCGAGCGAGATGGACGCCGCTGGGCGCAATGGCGCCCGTGGCGATGGGGTGGCGGAGGAACGAAAACAAGAATCGGTACATGATCACATTCCTGCAGCGACGGCGCCAGTCGGCTGGCGCGGCGACCGGTTAAAACCCCGCTTTTCATTGACTAGGACGCCATAACAAAACCACTCGGATTTCCTTTCCCCAAAGGACGTTCGGGAACGGCAACCACGTTTTGTTGGGGACTGTAAAACGCCAACCTTGGCAATACACGATTGCGTGGCGTTCAAGCCACCGTAACACGATCCGGGGCCAGAGACAACGCGAGCTGGTATATTTCAGGCGGTTGGATTTTCCCGGGTGGAACGCTGCCCGACGCAAGCCGTCCTCCCGCCTGTCGGAGTCGCGGCGGAGAAAGTCATCCGCGACCGGTATAACACTAAGCATCGCAAAATCAATAATTGTCGCATGATCGGGACTGCTGGGCGTCGGCCCAATGTCTCGGCTTGTCCGAGGGATTATTACGTTCCTCGCTAATAACGCGGTTGCGCGCGCCATCGCCCCGTTTCGGTCCGTGGCGGCTTGGGCCGCCACGGACCGAAACGGGAAAACAATGAGGGGGCCACCCATTAGCGAAAAACGTGAAACTCCCCGGGACCAGCCCGGGGCATCTCATGCAGCGCGGGTAACC
>JBNJEM010000346.1:0-8207 GCA_051745935.1 Planctomycetota bacterium | reverse complement strand
AAATGCGAGATCTTCAAACAACCGCAAAAAGACATTTATGCGCTGTAAAAGACGGGCCTGGAGACCCGTCCTACGCCGTCTTTATGCAACAATAGGGTTAACTAGCGGGGCCTGGCGCGGCGAGCGGCTTCCATCCGCTGAGGGATCAGGTTCCATTGGCTCAAAGGTCAGGCTCAATCGTTTGACGTACGTTACCTTGCCGGATGGTTACAGAAACACGACGCTTTATCGAGGAGTCGTCCATGCAGGCAGAAGTACCTGGCGCGAAGCCGGATTTCCGTAAGATACAGTATTCGCACCTGTTTCGACTTTTGCATTGGATTTTGCCAGTCACGATGGTGGTCGGGGCCGCCACGGGGTTCAGTTTACACGCCGTTGCCCGGCCCGAGTGGTCGCTCTTTTCGGGCGTCATGCCGTCCTGGGCCTGGTCGGGTCGGATACAAGTGATTCACTTGATGTCCGCGGTCCTGTTCGCGCCGTCGATTCTGGCCGTGCTGGTTCTATATTTGCGTCGCGAGACACCGCTTCGCACACTCCATGTGGTACTGGTCGGTGGCGGTGCATTGATGCTCTTTAGCGGCCTGGTCATGGTGCATCCCGTAGGTCCGACTTGGCTCTATTGGGTTTCTCGGATATCGCATGCCGTCATGGGGCTGGTCGTTCTTCCGGTGGCGTTTATCTGGCACTTGATCGAAGGGCTTGTTCGGTACCCGCGTCTGTTGATTCCGTCCTTCCACCCCTGGGCCTCGCCGAGTTGGAAGCAGCTGTTTTGGTTCATTCCGTTGCTGCTGGTGGCAGCGTGCGTCGTGTTCAATATTCCGTTCCGATCGCTCCTCGGCCGCCAGTTGGTGGCCGGGCGCGTTGAATCGCCCGGGGGCGACTTGTCTTCGCTGCCGTGGGATGAGGCCCAGCCGCTGGTCGTGGAACTGGCCAACGGGGCGTCTTTCGACAAGGGCCGGACGGCGGTGACCTTGCAAGCGCTGCACGATGGCGAAGAGATCTTCGTGCGTGCCCACTGGGCCGACCCCACGCAAGACCGACAATACCAGCCCTGGAGAAAAACGGAGGCTGGTTGGAAGCACCTCTTCACGGTAAAGAACGACGAAAGCTACTACTACGAAGACAAGTTTTCCCTGGTCTTCCCCACGCAAACCAACTGGCAATTTGAAACGTTGGGTTGCGCGGCGGCGTGTCACGCCGGCGAGGGCGAGGGGCATGCCTACGGCATTAAGGGGTTCGAAACGCCAATCGACGTGTGGCACTGGAAAGCCACCCGGACGGACCCGCTCGATCAGGTCGACGACAAATACTGGGGCGAGCTTCCGGGCGACGGCTCGGGCGGACGCCACGGAGATCCCAAAGACGCGGGCGGCTACCAGAAAAACGTGTCCGAAGACGGAACACACCCCGCCTATCTCCCAGCCACGCCGCAAGCGGTTTGCTGGGGCGGAGTGCTTGCGGACCAAGCGGTGCCGTACGAGTCGGATGAAGCCGCCAGCGTCGCGGAAGGCATGCCGGCGGGCGGGGTGGTTCCGGGAATCGTCTTCTCGCCGTTCGAGGGAAGCCGGGGTGACGTCCAATGTGAATCCGAATACAAGGATGGCCACTGGGAGCTTTTGATTCGCCGCGAACTCGACACCGGCCATGACTACGACACGCAGTTCGTGCCGGGAGAGAGCTATTCGTTCGGCTGCGCGGCGTTCGACCACAGCTCCAAACGACATGCCTACGGGTTCAAAATCTACACGCTGGCCCTGGCGAAGTGAGCGAGCGGTGGGAGGCCCTTCCTTTTGGAAGAAGAAATGCATCAACACGTGACGTGGAACATGGCGATGGTCTTTCCCTCGGCGTGGTTCCAAATCTTAACAGCGTCCGGTGTCGGCGCGGCCATTACGGTACACCCGTGATTCTGAAAAAACTCCCGGGCCGCGTTGGACAATTCGAGCACGCCGTGCTGTCCGGTGCCCAGTACAATCCGTTCGGCCCCTTCGTCGTACATGTGTTCAGCCTCAGCCAAGGAAACCGTGTGGGACGTTCCATGCTGCTGCTTGGATAGCTTCTTTTTCCGCTTTTTAACCTGGCCGCTTAAGCGGATCACGATATCGTGATCGTACACGTTCCCATTCACCGTGATATGGCCAAACTCCGTTTCGTCGACCGTGGGATTCATGGCTTCCCCTCCTTTTTTGTTCTGGTATATTTCAGGCGGTTGGATTTTTCCGGGTGGAAAGCTACCCGACGCAAGCCGTCCTCCCGTTGGTCGGACTCGCGGCGGAGAAAGCCATCCGCGACCGGTATAATGCCCCCAAAGAGTCGGCCCAATTCTCCCCTACATTTTACCGGCCTTGGGCAAACGGACAATGGAAACGTACCCACGCGGTCTAGCAGGAGTCGTAAGGCTTCTGGTGCCCGAACTCTCACGAGTTTGGCTACGGGTGTACCATTTCTTTTCCTTTGCCTTACACGGGGCGCGAAAGCGGCGATCGGCCAGAGGGATAATGTCAGCCCGTTTGATCAAGAGCGTTCAGGGCTGGTAACGACACCTGCTTTCCGCTTCCAAAACCTCTCGGATGACACTTCATCGAATGATTGCGTGAGAACCTTAGGAGGGTAACAGGCGCGCACGGTGCGCGCATCCTTGACGCGAGCGATCAACGGGAGCGTGCCATCCCTGGGCGGGGGCCCTATTTGGTTGGCGGCCCGTGGCGTTCCACCGTTGCCCCACGAAACTGGCGGGGGACGGCGGCGTGGAGGATCAAGGGCCGGCCACCTTTTGACAATGTCCGAGCAGGTCCGTGACGAGGCTCTGCAGCCGGGTGGCTTCCCCCACCACGCACGGAATCAAGTCCTTGTACTCTCCCGTCTCGACGCACCGCCTCAGATGAGCGGCCCGCTGCTCGGCAATTTCCGCGGTCTTCATAATCCCGTCCCTCCGGCGCTCATGCCGCCCCACGGACGGGGCGCCCATCCGCTGGGCGCCGATTTCCTTTTGGGTGGCCACCCAATTCCGAAACCAACGCAACAGGGTGCCACGACTAATCACGCCAGTTGGTCGTCCCCGATTCGTGACGACCACGCGAGGCACCGAGACGCGTGAGAGGAACTGGTAGACTTCCTCCAGAGGCGTCTCCTCATCGTAACAGACGACATCGGTTCCCATGACCTCTTGTATCTTGTCGTCCCATCCCTCCGCGAACGCGGTTCGCGTTAGCAGTTCGATATCGGTGACCATGCCGACAACCATTCCGGCTTCATCGATTACCGGAGCGGAACCGAGACGCAACTGAAGAAAGAGGTCGGCCACCTGGCGAACCGTGTCATCCTGGCTGGGGCAAAGAACGGCCACGGACATGACATCACGAGCCACAACCGCGTCCAGGGGACCAGCGAGCGCCTGTTTGTCATTCGAATCAAGCATGGGGTCATTCAGGGAGCCGAAGCGAATGACACGATTGCGTCCGGCGTGCTTGGCGACCGCGAGCGCTTGGTCCGCCAGATCGATCAATTGCTCCGGGCTGTCCGTGTCATCCAGTCGCTCTGCAATCCCTAGGCTCGCCGTGACTCGAAGCCCCAAGTCGTCAACGGGGATGGCCACTTCGGATATCGCGGCTCGAGCCCTTTCGGCCCATTGGACGGCGCTGACTTCGTCCGTTTGGGGTAGCAACACCAAGAACTCTTCTCCGCCATACCGGCAAATGATGTCGGTTGTCCGAGAGTATTCTTTCAAACAGGCGGCGATCGTTGCCAACGTCTCGTCTCCGGCGGCATGCCCATGCGTGTCGTTTATTCTCTTGAAAAAATCCAGATCGATCATGGCGCACGAAATGGGAAAATCATAGCGAATCGCCCTCCGCCACTCTTGATCGAAACGATCGTGGAACGCGCGGCGGTTCAACACGCCGGTCAGCGAGTCGTACTGGGATCCCGTTCGGAGTTTTCGTTCCATCCGCAATACGCGGCATCCTGCTTCGATGCGGGCCAGGAGCACGGCCCGATTGATCGGTTTCGACACGAAGTCATCCGCGCCCGCCGCCAGCCCCTCAACCAGGTCATCGGTCCCTGACTTTCCAGTCAAAAGGAGGAAGTACACATATTGCACGCGGGACTCTTCGCGGATTCTCCGGCATAGTTGTATCCCATCCAGTTCCGGCATATCCCAGTCGCAGACAACCAAATCGGGCGGTTCGCGCAGGACCGCGTCGCGAGCCAGCCGTCCGTTCTCCGCTTGGCGGACGTGATGCCCCGCGGATGACACGATCCTAGCGATCAACCGCAGCGCCGCGGGGTCATCGTCAACCACTAACACGTTCAACGGCTGGCTCTTTTTCTGCTCGCCCGACGTTTTCTCGGACAACTGTGAAGACACTTATTGCGTTCTCCTTTCCCGTCATCTTACGGCCGATAGCACGGCCTGACTCCCGCTAACAAAACGCTTTGGATGGCGGCACATCCGCACCTCTAAATGATTTTGTCATGGCATTCTTTTCAATTGCGCGGTTATCCCGCACAAGCGGTTATTTCGCATAATACGGCTAGCGTCACACTGATCGCCCGCCAGCGACTTGGACTTCACGTCCGGCCGCCAATGTGTCGGACAAGGCCGCACCGGAGTTATTGCAGTTTCGGGACAGAGGCTTGGCGCCGCCCTTTGAGCCTTGGAGACTCGGCTATTCTTCGAGCTCGCCGTTGTTCGTTCCGCCTTCGTTATTCGGTTATCCGGGGTTCCGGCTTCCTTCTGTGGTTGGGTATTTCGGAACTTTGTACTTTTCTTTCAGAGGCATCGAACGCCTACCTCCTTTCTCGCCCATCGAAGTGTAGAATACTTTTGAACTCAAAGTGTAAGCGTTTCGCGCCCTTCGAACGGCCCAGACGCGGGAAGAGCCCTGGTTTCAGGTCGCGTCCAAACGGATCGTGGACGCCCTACTTACCGGTATCACTGAAGCGGTTTATGCAATCCGTGCCGGTTTTACGTTATACCGGTCTCGGATGACTTTCTCCGCCCCCGAGTCCGACCAACGGGAGGACGGCTTGCGTCGGGCCGCTTTCCACGGGGGAAAAATCCAACCGCCTGAAATATACCGGTCTCGGATGACTTTCTCCGCCCCCGAGTCCGACCAACGGGAGGACGGCTTGCGTCGGGCCGCTTTCCACGGGGGAAAAATCCAACCGCCTGAAAAAAATCAAACAGACTCTGAATCCTTCACGATTCCACTCCCTGCCGTTCCACCCGTTGCCTTCCCGCGTTCAGGGGCCTTTCTGGCGGCGCTCGCCAGCCCGTTCTTGCTCAAGTCGGAGACCTGAACCCCGGTCTCGGATCGGGGCCCCGAGCCACGGCCTGCTCTCCCGTTTGGGGGGCATCGGCTTGATTCTTGCGCGTTTACATTGGACAAAGTATGGAAAGGGATGTATACAGCGGTATTTGGTCGGTCGAGAGCAAGCGTGCCGACGCAAGATTTGAGTTTCCACCGGACGCGAAGGGAAGGAACAACCATGAGAGGTTTGACCGGACTGATATCCAGTTTGATCCGCGGTGCGGCATGGGTGGGATGTGGATTGGTGATGACGGCGGTGGTTCAGGGAGCGATGCCTGAGGCTGAGACAATCCTGGATGAGAGCGGTGTAGCCGGAGGGCTCGTCGTCCACGTCGGTTGCGGGGACGGCCGGCTCACGGCGGCGTTGGGCGCCGATGACCGGTATCTCGTTCACGGACTCGACGAGGACGCGGCGAACGTGGAAGCTGCTCGTGCGCATACCGTATCGCTCGGTCGCTACGGCCGCATCACGATTGACCGCTGGTCGGGACAATGGCTTCCTTACGTCGACAACCTGGTGAACCTGCTGGTGGTAAGCTCCCAGGCTGCTGTTGATAACGAGGAGTTAATGCGAGTTCTCGCTCCGGGGGGCGTGGCGATCTTTACCTCCCAGGGGGCGGAGAGTTCTGGAGTGAGGCGGGTGGTCAAACCCTGGCCGGATGAGATTGACGAATGGACGCATTACTTGCACGGTCCGGACAACAACGCGGTGGCCATGGACAGCCGAGTTGGGCCGCCTCGCCACATGCAGTGGGTGGGAGGCCCACGATGGACTCGCCATCATGATTGGCTCAACAGTATAAGCGGAGCGGTGACGGCGGGAGGTCGATTGTTCTACGTGGTGGACGAGGCATCGCCGGCCAACATGAACCTGCCGGGCAAATGGGCCGTTGCCGCTCGCGACGCATTTAGCGGAATCACACTTTGGAAACGGCCGATCGAATCTTGGGTTTGGCACCGTGTTCGTTTCCGGTCGGGGCCCCCGCAAGCCCCGCGGTTATTGGTTGCCTCCAGGCAGCGCCTCTACATGCCGCTCGGTTTGAATGAACCGATCTCTGTTTTAGATGCCAAGACGGGTGAGACGGTGACCACGTACGAAGAGACCGACGGCGCTGAAGAGATTATTCTGACGGGCGACACGCTGCTGGTTTTGAAGGGCGAACCCGTGGCGGAACAAGCCTTCAGTTACCGTTCGGTCAAGCAACGGCACGACTTTCCCAACCAGAAAACGCTGATGGCCGTGGACACCGGCAGCGGCAAGGTGTCGTGGACCCGGTCGCTGGGCGAGCAGCCTCTTCCCGAAACCTTGGCCTCGGACGGCACCAACGCGTACCTTCGGTTCGACGACGGCGTGACGTGTTTTCACATGCAATCGGGCAAGGAACGGTGGCATTATGAAGGGGGCGACGCGAAGAGAAGGAAACCGGTTGCGTATGGAACCAACACGTTGGTGGTCGCCGACGGCGTGGTGGTCTGTAATCTTTCGGATCGCTTGGTCGCGCTGTCGGCAGGTAACGGAAAGAAGCTCTGGGAATGCGAACTGGGGTCCGCGTTTCACGCCCCCGTGGACATTTTTGTCATTGATGGATTGGTCTGGCACAAGTTGGGCCATCAAATGGATCCGATGAGGGTGCCGCCGGACAAACGGGAAGCTCGCGATTTGCATACCGGCGAACTTAAAGCACGGGATTCGGTGGCTGAGTACCTGTTGACGCCCGGCCACCATTTTCGATGTTATCGAGGGAAAGCAACGGAGCGTTACGCCATTGTCAGCAAACGTGGCGTGGAAATGCTTGATTTGGCCGGAAGTCATCACTCGCGCAACAATTGGCTCCGAGGTACCTGTCAGTACGGAATTCTGCCGGCAAACGGATTGCTTTACGCGCCACCTCACTCATGTGGCTGTTACAGTGAAGCCGTGCTGCGAGGCTTTTGGGCGTTGGCGGGGGAACGGAATCCGGGCCTTGAACGTCGCGGACCGACCGCTCGACGGCGGCTGCAACAGGGACCGGCCTACGATCGACCGGGCGATGAAAAACCGGCGGCCGAAAAATCGCGGGATTGGCCGACGTATCGCCACGATGCTCGCCGGAGCGGGGTGGCCACGACGGCCGTTCCCGCGAAACTGTCGCGGGCCTGGTGTGCCGAACTCGATGGCCGGTTGACCCAACCCGTCGTGGCCGACGGGCACGTTCTTTTGGCCAGCGTGGACGCGGGAATCGTATACGCGTTGTCCGAGAAATCTGGCGAGTTGCTGTGGAAACATATCGCGGGTGGCCGGGTGGATTCACCGCCCACCATCCATCAGGGAACGGTTTTGTTCGGCAGTGCCGACGGCCACGTGACCGCGCTCCGCTTGAGTGACGGCGAGCTCCGTTGGCGTTTCCTGGCCGCCCCGGCGGATCTCCGCGGCGTGGCTTTTGACCGTCTGGAGTCGCCCTGGCCGGTCCACGGGAGTGTCCTGGTCCTCGACGGCGTCGCGTACGCCAGCGCGGGCCGGTCGACTTGGATAGACGGGGGGATCTATCTGTGCGCCCTCGATCCGACCACTGGAAAGCTGTTGCACGGGAACCGTCTTGTCACCCGCCATCCCAAGTATGAAGAGCGGGAAGACACGGAGGCCGTTCACGTCAAGGGACATCTTTGGACGGATTATAAGACGTTTTCCCAGCCGGACCGCAGTGATACCTATTCAATCACCGGCGGTGTGTCCGACGTGCCCGTGAGCGATGGAGACAACATCTTTCTCCGGCATTTGATGTTCGATCGAGAATTGGCGGAACAACAGGAGAGGTCACTGCAGCTGTTCTCCACATCCAGTTTGCTGGATGACAATGAGCACCATCGGTCAGACTGGGGCGTGGGCGCTGGTGAGCACGAAAGGCTCCCGGCCGC
>JBNJEM010000345.1:0-8208 GCA_051745935.1 Planctomycetota bacterium | reverse complement strand
TTTCGCGCTCGACTCAAGGTAAGAGCCGTATGAGGTAGTTCCTCACGTACGGATCTGCCCGGGGGGCCGCCGGAAACGGCGGTCCCTACCGGGATCGTTTATCAGCGGTTTTCGGTTGCACACCAAGGCATGGGCTCTTGGCTTTTCAACACTCAATGACCAAAACATCCGACTTACTCGCACGGAAAACCGTGAACGGATACCAGAAAGGGTGGTTTCGATCGGTAAAAAACAAGGGGGATGTCCCTTTGATTGTTACAACTGGCGTTGATCTCCCGGGAAAGTACGCTACTACGATTTCGTCTTGAGATCAACGACGTCGAAGCGCACTGGAACGAATGATCGACACACGCCCGAATGGGTTGGTGCGGCTCGGAACATGGCACACATAACGCCTAAGGACTCGTCCAGGAATAAGTTGCCGATTTTGGCGCGGCGAGGACAAGACTGGCAAGGAAGGCGAAGCAGGCGTATTGGTCTATACGTCGATGCAGCCTGACGCCGTCCAGTCGCCGCCGCAGCCCGCCATAAATCGGTAAGTTATTTCTGGACGGGTCCTAAGCCCATTAACGTATCCCGAGGCACAATGAGTCAAATGATCGAACTCATATCAATCTTGTCAATGAGAAAAGAACTTATGAAACCAGCGGAAAGACTATTTTGCGTGTTGATGATCGCACTTGTCACATCCAGCGCCGCCTACGCTCAAGGCCAGGCATTTGAATCCAGTGAATCGTGGCTCGACTGGGTCAAGTTCGGCGACGCTGAATCGGAACGCGGCCATCAGTTTGAAGCAGATCACAGCCAGGTCATCCAGGGCGCGCAGGACTCGCCCGAGTCCCTGCATATCGCTTCCGTCAGCGCTACGGCCGGCAGTGCGCCCGAATCGACGCTCACTCCGGCCGGGGAGTGGGGGGTGCTTCGCAAAGGCGAATGGATCGATTACGAATTGAGCGACCGGACGACGCTCGATCACCTCAAGGTGGCATGGGGCAGAACGCAGATGTTCTTTTTTGAGATTCACACCAGTCTCGACGGCGAAAGCTGGCAGCGCGTGTTCGAAGGCGAGAGTTGGCGACGCGGCAGCGATCACTTTCAGACGTACCGGTTTGATCCGGTCCAGACGCGATTTGTCAGGATCGTGGCGAAGGGGCGACAGACCAAGACTCGCCAGGGAAGATTCTTCGTGTCGCAGGTGCGCATCGGAGAGCTGCCGTATCCACAGGCATACGAGCCGGCGTTGAGCTATACGCCGGGCCTGGGCCGTTCGTGCCGTCGCCTCCTGCCGGTGACCGATCAGTGGGAAGGAGGGTGGTTGCGATTCGTGATGAAGTGCGAGCCGCGGGCCAAGACGTATCTCACCGTGAAATTCTGGGGTTCGGACAAGATCACGGTCCCGCTGTATCTGCGTGACGCGAAGGGCAGATGGGTTGTCTCCTCGCCCCAGGCGATGCGGCGGTCGGGCGACAACGCGGCATGGACGCCGATCTGGGAGTACGCCGGCGGTGTCGCGAAGGGGCCGTTTCCTGGCCGATTCATCTACGTGACCTACCCGATCCCGCGCGAAATGACCCGGGGCCGAACGGAAGTCACATTGCAGTTGCAGGCGGTGGGCAGCAGCTTTGAGCATCCGATGAAGACACCGTGCCAGGGCATCTATGCCGCCTGGACGCATGGAAACCCGTTTTCCGGCTTCGCCGATGACGAGCCTCGGGGCGAACCTTTCACTTGGGGCCCTAACCGTCCCGCGCCCGAGGGCATTTCCGTGGAAGAGAAACTGATGAGCGACGCGCGGCAGCTAATTGAAAAACTTATCGCCGGCGGTGGGTTGAACACGGACAGCTATCGCGGTCTGGAGGCGCTGACCCAGGCATATCGTGCCCGGTGGTCCGATCATTACAAAGACGAGCAGATTGTGCATCTCGTGCGCGAAACCATCGACGACGCGATTCGTCGACAGCATGAAAAAGGAGAAGGGCCGGGAGGAATCGGCGGTTGGCACGAGCATGGCCATCTGGCACGCTCTTTTGTACAGGTCGCCGATGCATTCGAAACGATGGGACTTTTGCAACAGCGGTTCGATTTTGCGGACGATCGGGGAGTCGGGGGCTTTGCGTACGCGTCACGGCGGGATGTCTATGCCCGGTTCTTCCACGAAGCGATGGAGTGGCGGCGATCGGAACACGGCGCTCGACGACGTGTGGCCAACCAGGTCATCAGTGTGGATCGTGCCATTTATCGCATGAACCGCGCCCTGCAGCTGCTGGCACCGGAGTTGGCGATGTCGAAAAAAGCGGCCCTGCGCTACCTGTACGAAAGCGCGGGGCTGGCGCCGTTTTATTCAGCCTGGCCGCGTCATGAGTGGGTCAGAGCCGTCACCGACGCGGGGTATCCGTATTTCGTCGTCAGCGACAAGGGCAATACCAGGGAAGTCGGCCTGGGCACCAGTTACGGCGAAGGGGCCCCCTCCCGATTCGCCCGGCTGGCAGCGGAGATCGATGATGAAAAGATGACCGAGCGCGCCCGGCGGATGGCACGGGCGCGGACGACGATGACCCGTCGGCCGGCTAATGACGGCGCCGGCTATGCGGTGCTGCAAGCGCCCGTGACCTTCGGGTGGCGTGGCCGAGGAGTGAGGGCTTATCCCGGCGAGATCAGGTATACCAACGCTCCGCTGATTCAAGCCGCCGTGTTGCAGGACCCGGTTTCGCTGCGCATCGCCGAGCTTTACCTGGCGCACGGGCGGGTTTTCGCCGAGGGCACGCCGCGTGTGAACCAGATCATTCCGCGCGTGGATGCATATCGGCAGGTTATGAAACTGCTGCCTTCGGAGCATCGTCTGCCGATGGAGCCGGATCATCCGGACTTCGCCTGGGCGGATGAGGGTGTCGCCGTGTTCGCCGCCAAGCATGGGGATACCATGTTTACCGGTTCGTTTTTTCTCGATAAGGCGGGCGTCACGCCTTACGGTCGCATCCATTACACCACGCCGCGGATCGAGCGAATCGCGACGTTCAAAGTTGACGTCGAATTCAACGGGGCGGATCACAAATATGCAATCGAAGGCAATCTTCCCGGCGACCGCAAGAGCGTGCTCGCGGGCAGACAGCGATCGGCCGTCGCGCCGCCGCCGAATCTGATCGAGCCGCCAGGATCATCACCGCCCCAGTCTGCCAAGGGCATCAGCGAAGCCGGTTCGCACGTATGGATGGGCAGCGACGAACGCAGCAGCATGGCGGACCAGTACCGCGTGCGGTTCGGAGATTACCTCGTGGCGATGAACACGACCGTCGAGGGTACCTACCGCGAGCAGTCGTTTACCATTCCAGTGGACTCGAATGCGACCGAGGCCCTGGACCTGGTCAGTGGCCAAATGATTGATCTTTCCAAGCCGGTCGAGCTTGGCCCGCGCACCACGATCGTGCTTTACCTGGGCGAATGACAGCCGCCGGAAAACACAGCCGCCGGAAAACACGCCCTGCCGGTATTCGGTCGCATTGCCCTTGACTCGCTTTGTCTTTCAAAAGGAAAGCAAATGAAACGATCGAATAGCACGCCGCAATTCTACCAGCCAAACATCACCTCGAGTCGGCATCCTCGTCATCGGATTCCTCGGCATCTAGCGTTTGGAAAAGCTCCTCAGCGATACCAACAAGTTGGTCGTCCGATACGATTGTGTCGGGCAATTCACCACTGCGCCGCAGCATTGCAATCAGCAATTCGTGTTGTTCATTCGCGGCGAACAAAATCGCCCGCGACTGGTATAGCCCGGCACATCGCTGCAGGATAACGACCATAAACGACGGCGTGGATGGCACTTGCGGCGAACAACCGAAAAACGCTTGGACAGCCGATAATTAATGAATGTGCATATGTGCACACCTAATGGCATGGTTCGTGGTTCGAAGGTTCTCTCACAAAGGAGGCTGCAATCATGGCAAGCGAGCTTCACCCCTCGGGAACGCCGTCCGGAAAACCGAAACGGCTCGATCAGGTGCGTCACGAAATGCACGTCCGCCACCTGGCGCTCAGCACCGAGCGGCTGTACGTGAATTGGATTCGCCGCTTCATCTTGTTCCACCACTAACGGCAACCCGCGGGCCAAACGAAGACACACAAACTCTGAGGGGCGATGGCTCCAGAGGGGGCGTCGCACCCCCTGAACAAAGACCCTGTGTGTCTTCGTTTCGTGTTGACGCAGCAGCGATAGGTGTTCGAAGATCCCAACGGGACCGGGTGGTGTCTCAGCGCCAGTTACAATCCCGGGCTGGGCCGCTATCTGCTTGCCACCGAGCATAAGAGCGTGATGCTTCGCTGCGCAATCTCACCATTTACCTGAACGGGTGTCTGGGAGCGGCTTCGTGATGTTGTGCACACTCGCCTGCCCGAACCGGCCTTATATGACGTTTCTGTCCGTAACCTCGCAGTTTTGACGAGAATGTGGCCGACGGCGTTATCAGGTCGGCACTTACGCACACATTCGCAGGCTTCCTCCCCACGGTCGGTCACCCTTGCGCAGTTGCCCTCGTCTCGTACTTTGACAATCGGAGCTATCATTTGGTATTCTGATCTCCTTGAGTTTCCCAAACTCGTAGAGGGGACTTGCACCCCATTTTAATCACGCCCATGCCGGGCGTACACAAGCGAAGAGCCCCCATGGGCTTAACCTCACATACTCGGGAGACCACCGAATGATCCGCACCATGCTGACCGGTACCATCGTACTCACGCTGTCGCTGGCCGCGGCTGCACAAGGGCAAGAGATCACGTGGCCATCGCCGGAGTGGCCCGCCGCCGAACCCGCCGACATGAAGCTCGATGCCGACAAGCTCGAAGAGGCTAAAGACTACGCACTCTCGGCCGGCGGCTCAGGGATGATCGTACGACATGGAAAGGTCGTGCTCCGCTGGGGCGACCCGAGCGAACGGTACGACATCAAGTCGGCGACCAAGTCGTTCGGCGCCACCATGCTCGGTGTCGCGATCAAGGACAATAAGATCGAACTGCAGGCGCCCGCCCGCAAGTATCATCCGAGGCTAGGCGTGCCGCCCGAGGAAAACGCCGAGACCGGTTGGCTCGACGAGATCACGATCCAGCACCTGGCCACGCAGACAGCCGGGTTCGAGAAGCCGGGCGGCTATGAAGGACTCTTGTTCAAGCCCGGCACGCATTGGCATTACAGCGACGGCGGACCGAACTGGCTCGCTGAATGCATCACGTTGCAATACGAGCAGGATCTGGAAGATTTGATGTTCGAGCGGGTCTTTACGCCGCTGGGGATCAAACAGGACGACCTCCGCTGGCGGAACAACCAATATCGGGACCACCAGATCGAAGGAATTCCGCGCCGCGAGTTCGGCGCAGGGATTCATGCGAACGTCGAGGCCCTGTCGCGTCTGGGATACCTCTACCTGCAGAAGGGACGTTGGAAGGACCAGCAGATCCTCTCCGAGGAGTTCGTGGCGAACGCCACGCAGACCATTGACTCGGTCGTCGGACTGCCGGAGTGGCCCGGCGACGACCACGGTAACGCCTCGGACCACTACGGATTGTTGTGGTGGAACAACGCGGACGGCGCCCTGGAAAACGTTCCCTGCGACGCCTACTGGGCATGGGGACTGTACGACAGTTTGATCGTCGTGATTCCCTCGCTAGACATCGTGGTCGTCCGCGGCGGCGCGCGCGGCCGCAAGTTGCAGCGCGACGAAGACGCCAATCACTACGACGTCCTCAAGCCATTCCTGGGACCAATTGTCGCCGCGGCAGATCGGTCAGAGAATACGAGCGACGCCAGTGAGCCATTGAAGGAATACCAGTTCGTCGCTTTTTCGGACCCCGAAGCGCCCTGTCCTCCGAGTCCGCTGATCACCGGAGTCGAGTGGGGTCCCAAAGACGAGATCATCCGCTTGGGACGCGGCAGCGACAACTGGCCGCTGACCTGGGCCGACAACGGCCACTTGTACACGGCCTACGGCGATGGGTGGGGCTTCGAGCCGCGTGTCGAGGAAAAACTCAGCCTGGGCCTGGGGCGCGTCGAAGGTGACCCGCCGAAGATCAAGGGCGTCAACGTCCGCTCGGATTTCGAGGAGACGGGGGACGGTCGCCGCGGCCGCAAGGCGTGCGGAATGCTGATGGTGGACGAAACGTTGTACATGTTTCTCCGCAACGCCGACCGTCAAGGAAGCCAAAGCCAACTCGCCTGGTCAAAAGACCACGGGAAAACATGGACCGAGGCGGACTGGCGGTTCGAGTCGCTCGGCTATCCTACGTTTTTGAACTTCGGCCAGAATTATTCTGGAGCGCGGGACGAATTCGTTTACCTCGTTACGCACGACGACGCCAGTGCCTACCAGCCCGCCGACCGATTCATCTTGATGCGAGTTCACAAGGAGAAAATCGCCGAGCGGGATGCGTATGAATTCTTCGTGGAGCGGAACAAAGACGACCAACCCGTTTGGACGAAGGACATCGACAAGCGGGGCGCGGTCTTTGAGCACGACGGCAACTGCTATCGATCAGGCATCAGCTACAATGCCGGTTTGGGACGCTACGTCTGGTGCCAAATCATTCCGTCGGAGAATCTTGCGTTTGCGGGTCCGAAAGGGGACATGCGGTTTGAAGGGGGCTTCGGCGTCTACGACGCCCCTGAACCTTGGGGCCCGTGGACAACCGCGTACTTCACGAAGAATTGGGACGTCGGGCCGGGAGAGACCAGCAGTCTACCTCCCAAATGGATCAGCGAGGACGGCAAGACGATGTGGCTGGTCTTCTCGGGTGACGATTCCTTTTCGGTGCGACGTGCGAACGTAACGGTCAGTGACTGATCGACATGTGGGTACGCCCGACCGCATTGGCTGCGTGTCGTTGCGGCACAGGGCCGTGCGAATTTGTTCGCCGGTCAACTCAATCAAAGGAGACAACGAGATGCTTGCTGGACACAACCAGGCGCCTACGACCGGACTCATCGTTGCATTGGTGGTGGTCATGGCGTGGGGTGACATCGCAGTGCACGCCGACAACGCTGACCGGATCCAGCCTTGGTCGGAGAATCCCACCTACTGGCAGTACAAAGGCGAGCCCGTGATGTTGTTGGGCGGCAGCAAGACGGATCACATCTTTCTGCTCGACGGCCTCAAGGAACACCTTGACGAGATCCACGCGGTGGGAGCCAACTACGTGCGCAACACGATGAGCCAACGCGAGAGCATTGAACTCAAACCGCACAAGTTGCTGCCCGACGGCAAGTTCGATATGGACCAGTGGAACGAGGAATACTGGCGGCGATTCCAGAACATGCTGAAGTGGACCGAGCAGCGGGATATTATCGTGCAGATCGAGGTCTGGGACCGCTTCGATTTTTCTCGCGAGAACTGGAAAATCAGCCCCTGGAATCCCGGCAACAACGTGAACTACACTCACGAGCAGACGGGCTTCGCCGCCGAATACCGCGCGCATCCCAGCCAGGACCGACAGCCCTTCTTTCACTCGATCGAAGGCATGCCGAACTACAACGCCAAGCTCGATCTCGTGCGGGGTTACCAGGAGGCGTTCGTTGATAAAATGCTGGAGCACAGCTTGGGCTACGGGCACGTCCTTTATTGCATGAATAACGAAACGTCCACTCCGCCTGCATGGGGACAGTACTGGATCAACTTCATCAAAGCCAGGGCCGCCGACAAGGGCGTGAGTGTCTGGGCAACCGACATGTTTGACGACGCCTACCAAGGCGACCGGGCCAAGAATGCGCCGATCGTTTTCGACGACCCCGAACACTACATGTTTGCGGACATCTCGCAGGTGAACAGCCGCAACTTTGACCAAACGCACTGGAACCGCCTGCAATGGCTTTTGCAGCAGGTCAGCAAGCATCCGCGCCCCAGCAATCACACGAAGATTTACGGCAGCGGCTACCACAGCTTCGGCACAGGCGGGCCGGAAGATGGCATCGAGCGATTCTGGCGCAACATCCTTGGAGGATCATCAGCGGCGCGGTTTCACCGTCCGGATGCGGGCAATGGACTGAACGATCTGGCCAAGGGCAGCATCCAGGCGGCACGCACTCTCGAAAGTCAGATCAAGTTCTGGGACATCACGCCGCAGATGAAACTGCTGTCCGACCGGGACTCCAACGAGGCTTACCTGGCCGCGGATCCGGGTGAACGCTACGCACTGTATTTCACTAACGGCGGATCCGTTGGGCTCGATCTT
>JBNJEM010000344.1:0-8245 GCA_051745935.1 Planctomycetota bacterium | reverse complement strand
CGGTGAAAAACGCTGACGCTGGGCTCGCGACCGTGAGAGGCTCCAACGGTGAACTGATCCGTCCCATCCACTTTGCCACGAAAAGGGGAGCCTCCCGGTCTTTGGTCGTTCGGTTTTGAAGTCTGGATTCGTATTTCAGCGCCCGCGCAAGCTCCCTTAGAGTTTTTCATCACCGGTGGTCACGTCCGCGTCGGACGCCTCAGGGACCAGACCGACATGCCCGCCAATCCGAGGGCCAACAAGAGCAGCACGCCCGTGGCCGCCACCAGCAGTGTCTGTCCATCCGGCTTTAGATTGTCTTTCAGTAATTCGAACAGCGCCCATATCGTGATCGCGCTCATGAACAACATGGGGATCAGGGCCACCCAAAAGTTCGCTTTCCGCCGTACCAGCACGAGAGTGACCACGAGCAGTGTCAGGGCGGCAAGGAGCTGATTAGAGGCGCCGAACACCGGCCAGATTTGCCACGCGCTTCCGCTGAACGCCAAAGTGGCCGCTGCCGCCACGACGACGAGCGTGGCGGGAACGGCGTGCGACAGAAAATGTCGCCACGCCAGAAGATGGGCTTGCTCTTCGTGGCCCGGCGTGGGCGAGAAAAGCTCTTGCCACACGAATCGGCTCAGGCGGGTGGCGGTATCGAGCGTGGTTAACATAAACGCCGAAATGGTGAGGGCAAAGAAGGTGGCCCCCACGGACTGTCGCAAACCAAGACTCGCGGAAAACGACGCGAGCCCCGCGGAAAAGGCCTTCACCGGGTTGCCCTCCCGCAGCATTTCCCCATAGCTGTCCTTGGTCAGAATCGCAACGCTAATCAACGCCATGAGCGCCACCAACCCTTCAACAAGCATCGCCCCATAACCGATGGGCTTGATGTGGCGCTCCGAGTCCAGCTGCTTGGCGGTCGTGCCAGAGGATACCAGCGCGTGAAATCCCGAGCACGCCCCACAGGCCACGGTTACGTACAGGATCGGAAAAATATGCCCCAGGTTGCCTTTCGGATCCGTCCCGGCCCACCCAGTAAACGCGGGCATGTTGAATTCCGGAGCCACCACCAGAATGCCCCCAAACCCGAGGGCAATCATCGCGTAAAGCAAGTAGGAGTTCAAGTAATCACGTGGTTGAAGCAGCAGCCACACGGGGAGAACCGAGGCAATGGCCACGTAAACGAACAGCACCACCAGCCATGAATTCGTCGCTTGCGCCTCATTCGCGCAGACCTCGAGAACCACCAGGTCGAGCGGGGCATTGACGCCAATCCAAATAAAGACAAACAGCAGCGGAACGAAGATGACACTTGCCGGCAGGATCGGAACGTTCTTGCGGTGGACCAGGACGCCAAAGATGGGCGCGATACCAATAAACAGTAACGATGCGGTCGCCACCGAAGGTTTATCCACGAATGTCTCGGCAACAAGAATTGCGAATACGGCCACGACAAGCACCAGTGCCACCCAGCAGAACAATAAAAAGGTAAGACGGCCGGTCATCCCCAAATGATCCTCGATAACCGATCCAATCGACCGGCCTCCGTGCCGCACCGAGAGAAATAACGCGGAAAAATCGTGTACCGCGCCCACGAAGATACATCCGAAGATGATCCAAAGCACGACGGGCCCCCACCCCAGATAAACGGCGACAACGGGGCCCACGATCGGCCCCGCTCCGGCAATCGAAGCGAAATGGTGGCCGAACAGGACGGGAGCCTTGGTGGGAACGTAGTCAATGCCGTCTTGCTTGGTGTGCGCCGGCGTCTCGCGAGTCGGATCAACCCCGAAAAGTCGCTGCAGAAATCCGCCGTAAAACACATATGCCAGGGCAAACAGCACCGCCCCCGCAATCAACAAAGTCGCACCATTCATTCACTGGTCTCCTCAAGGCGTCCCGGATCACTTCAGCCGCGAAATCGCATCGTGTCAGCATAGCCGTAACCAAAGGATACTGTCAAACTCGATCAACGGCGACCCTCTCGGGCCCCGCCTTGGTGGTGCATTGCAAAAATGCGTGGCGGGTTATCGAGCGATTGAACAATGCTGCCACCCGGTAAGGATCGGCGCAGCCGTTCTCGGATGCCGCCACGCGGATTGGCCCACGGGAGTGCGCATGAGATGTCCCGGCGCTGGTCCCGGGAAGTTTTATACCGGTCCCGGATGACTTTTTCCGCCGCGAGTCCGACCAACGGGAGGACGGCTTGCGTCGGGCAGCTTTTTACCCGGAAAAATCCAACCGCCTGAAATATGCGTTCTTTGCCAAGGTTCCGGTGCTAAACGCCACTGGCCGCTGTTCCATCGTCCCATAATCCACCCTATTGTTGCATAAAGACGGTGTAGGACGGGTCTCCAGGCCCGTCTTTTACAGCGCATAAATGTCTTTTTGCGGTTGTTTGAAGATCTCACATTTCGTGAGATCCGCGGACAACAGATCAAGTACGATCTCGTACTTGAAAAGACGGGCCTGGAGACCCGTCCTACATATACTTTTCGCAACGTTAGGATCCATTCCTGGAACAGGACCGCTTCGGTGCTCAGTCCTTGGGCCCCGAGTGCGCGGTTATTGTGCTTTTCCAAAGTCGCGGTGGGTGGCGTCGCGCCGCGAGTGGCAAAAAACGGGGCGAAAGCCATTCATTCCGGCGGTGTTCTCCTTGCAAGCCGCGGTTTCATTTTGAATTCGGCCCGTGGTACGCGGAAAGCAGCCCAAAGGAACGTGGTGCAAGTAATGGTCTCTGAACGACTTATGCCGGAATCCGTCCGGCTCGACGCGGTGGGCGCCACGTTGGTTCCGGGGCGCGGCGGAGCGGGTATTTCAGCGCCCGAAACAGGCCGTGACCATCCCGTTCACGGCACGCCTGGCAGGTCCTTCGCGCGCGGCGGTTGCTCTTTCGGCACGGGACTTGCAAATCCGCCGTCTTCGTGATCGGGCGAGTCCCGTGGCTCGTCGCATGCCGTTGCGTCCCGGGCATGGCCTGAGGAAAGTTAGACGTTCACCGATCCGGAGCGAAACAGATGGCGGTTAAGAGACACATCATCGTCAGTCGGTTAATGCTTATCGTACTGCTCGCGTTTTGTGGCGTGACGCGGGTGTCCGCGGCGGAGGATCCATCCTCGCGGCCACTCGCTAGCCACGTGGAGAAACCGGCCAGCGAGAAGACTTTGGAGGATGCGCCGGTGCCGCCGACGGCGTCGGAGAATGCCTACGCCATCGACAACTTGATCTTGTTCATTTCGGCCGTGCTCGTCTTGTTCATGCAGGCGGGGTTCTCCATGGTGGAGTGCGGCTTCAATGAATCCAAGAACGCGGTCAACATCTTATTCAAGAACCTCATGGACCTCAGCATCGGCGTTCTGCTCTTCTACGTGATCGGTTACAACTTGATGTATGGGAGCAACGTCGCCGGCGGCCTTTTCGCCTGGGGGGGATTTGGTATCAGCGAAACGCTCGCCGAAGGAGAGTCCGTTTCGGCCGGCACGCTGCATCCGCAAGTGGACTGGCTGTTCCAAGTGGCCTTCGCGGCGACGGCGGCCACGATTGTTTCGGGAGCCGTTGCCGGGCGGATGAAGTTCAGCGGGTATTTGGTTTACAGCGCGGTGCTGACGGGGCTGATTTACCCGATTGGCGGTTTCTGGCAATGGGGTGGCGGTTGGCTTGACGCGCTCGGTTTTCACGATTTCGCCGGTTCACTGGTCGTTCACGCCGTGGGCGGCTTCGCCGGTCTGGCCGGCGCGATCGCCCTGGGGCCCAGGCTCGGCCGCTACTCCCCACAGGGGAAATCGCGAGCGATCCCGGGACACAACTTGCCGATCGCGGCGTTGGGGGTCTTCATTCTTTGGGTGGGTTGGTATGGATTCAATCCGGGAAGCCAGTTGGCGTTTACCGGATCGGCTAACACCAACGCGACGGTACTGATTGCCGTTAACACCACGCTGGCGGCGGCGGCCGGCGCGCTGCTCGCCATGATCACCGGGTGGGTGGTATTCAAAAAGCCAGACCTGTCGATGGCCTTGAACGGCGCCCTGGCCGGTCTGGTGGGAATTACCGCGAACTGTGATTGCGTCGCCAATGTGTCGGCCATTATCATCGGAGCGGTGGCGGGCGTGCTGGTTGTTTGCGGCATCGTTCTGCTCGACAAGTGGAGAATCGATGACCCGGTGGGGGCGTGGCCGGTGCACGGCCTGTGCGGCATCTGGGGCGGCATCGCCACCGGCATGTTTGGAGCGGAAAAGAACCTCGTGCATCAAGTCGTCGGGTCCGTGGCCATTCCCGTTTGGGCGTTCGTGAGTATGTTCGCCCTGTTCATGACTCTCAAGGCGTGCGGGATACTGCGTGTTTCCCGAGAGGAAGAGATGGAGGGATTGGATATTGGTGAACACGGCATGCACGCCTATGGTCTGCCAGAAAAGTGAGGTGATCGATGAAGAAGATCGAAGCAATCGTCCGACACCACAAACTCGACGAGGTGAAGGACGCGCTCGTCGAACAGGGCATCCATGGAATGACAATCACGGAGGTCCGGGGGTTTGGCCGGCAGAAAGGCCATACGGAAACGTATCGCGGGACCGAGTACCAGGTGGATTTCATTCCCAAAATCAAGGTCGAGGTGGTGGTGGCGGACGGCGACTTCCAGCAGGCCGCCAAGGCCATTGTCGAGGCGGCAAAGACCGGAGAAGTCGGGGACGGGAAAATCTTCGTCCACGAAATCGCCGACACCATTCGCATCCGAACCGGCGAGACGGGCGAAAGCACGCTGTGAAAATCGCTCGTCTTTGGTTGGCGGCGGCGCCTCGCCGTGATAGAATGCGAGCCGGCCGGTGTCGCGGTCTCGCGACCGGCCCGGGTTCTTACACGGACTTCATGGCCCTTTTTGAATTGTACGTGCAACATGAAGATGAAGACGGTATGGGTGGGGATTGTTGTTTGCCTTCATTGCGTCCTGGCCACTGCTTGCCCAGCGGCGGGTGAATTCCCCGAAGCGTCTCGGTGGGAAGACGCGATCCAGGAATTCGAGAATCGCGATCAATCCGACCCACCTCCGAAGCATGCAATCCTCTTTATCGGATCGTCAAGCATAAAGGGGTGGGATTTGTCACGGTACTTCCCCGAGCTGGAAACAATCAACCGCGGGTTTGGAGGCTCCCATATCAGTGACAGTGTTGCTTTCGCGGACCGTGTTATCTTGCCTTACAAGCCCCGACACATTGTCTTCTACGCGGGGGACAATGATATCGCGGCGGGCAAGGCCCCCGAAACGGTGGCGGAGGACTTCACGAAGTTGGTCGATATCGTCCACCGGAATCTTCCGGACACGAAGATCTCATTCATTGCCATCAAGCCCAGCATAAGGCGGTGGGAACTGGTCGACGAAATGAGAGCCGCGAACGGGCTGATCAAGGAAGTGATCGAGGGCGACGATTTATTGTCATACATCGATAGTGATACGCCCATGATCGGGCAGGACGGCAAACCGTCCCCGGAACTCTTCGCTCCCGACGGCCTCCACTTGAATGAGAAAGGGTACGAGCTGTGGACGGCGTTGACCCGTCCGCGCGTCGCGGTGGCTTCCGAGGAGATCGAGGTGGCGGGCTGCGATGTCCCGTTTTCCGATCTTGACGCGACTAATTCGCATTACGTATCCAATCGGCCCCCGCTTCGGAAATCCGCGCTGATCAAACTTCCGATCGGTTCGATTGAACCCAAAGGTTGGTTGCGCAAGAAGCTGCGTTTACAGGCCGATGGCTTTCACGGCCACCTGGGGGAAATCAGCCGTTTTCTCCAAAAGGAGAACAACTCGTGGCTGAGCTCTGAGGGGGAAGGCGAACACGGTTGGGAGGAAGTCCCATATTGGCTCAAAGGATACCTGAACTGCGGCTACGTTTTGAACGATTCCCGCATGATCAAGGAGGCACGGATCTGGATTGAAGGGGCGATCAACAACCAGAAAGAGGATGGCTGGTTCGGGCCGGATAAGTCGCGAGGTGGAGTGGCGACCCGGCTGGAGGGACGCGAGGATCTGTGGCCCAACGCCATCATGCTGTTCTGTCTGCGGGACTACCATGAAGCGACCGGGGACGATCGCGTCATTGAGTTGATGACACGCTATTTTCAGTACTTGAGGACGGTTCCCAAAGACGAGTACCTCGTCGGTTACTGGCCCAGGATGCGGGGCGGCGACATCCTTCACAGCATCTATTGGCTCTACAACCGGACCGGCGGGAAATGGCTGCTCGAACTCGCCGAAAAGAACCATGAGCGAACCGCCCGTTGGGACGAGGACGTGATCAACTGGCACAACGTGAATATTTCGCAAGCGTTTGGTGAAGCAGCGACCTGGTGGTTGCAGTCGGGTGAGAAATCCGACTTGCGGTCGGCCTACCGAAACTGGAGCAAAGTACGGCGACTCTACGGACAGGTGCCGGGCGGCATGTTTGGTGCCGACGAAAATGCCCGTGAGGGGTACGACGATCCGCGGCAATGCGTCGAAACCTGCGGAATGGTCGAGAAAATGTTCAGCGACGAGACATTGATCGCGATTACCGGCGATTTGGTCTGGGCTGACCGCTGTGAGGACGTGGCCTTTAATTCGTTGCCAGCGGCCCTGACCGCCGACATGAAAGCGATCCGATATCTCACCGCGCCGAATCAGCCGCTGTCCGATGCCCAGTCTCACCGGCCCGGCATCCAAAACGGCGGTCCCATGTTCCACATGAACCCCCACCGTCATCGCTGCTGCCAGCATAACTTTGGACACGGCTGGCCCTATTATTCCCAGCACTTGTGGTACGCCACCCGCGACAATGGTCTGGCCTGCGTGCTGTACGGTGCTTCGGAAACAACGGCAAAGGTGGGGCCTGAAGGCGAGGAAGTAACCATTGAACAGCGGACACATTACCCATTTGGTGAAACCGTGGAATTCACCATTGCCACCGATAACCCCGTGGCGTTTCCCGTTTATCTCCGCGTTCCGGGTTGGTGCGAGCAGCCGCGGCTGAAGGTCAACGGCCAATCCCATCCGGTGACGGCGGGACCGGGGGAGTACGTCAGGATTCGGTGTCGCTGGCAAAACGCCGACGCCATTGAGTGGGTCATGCCCATGGATATTTCGGTCCGGCGATGGAAGAAGAACCACGACAGTGTTTCGGTCAAACGCGGACCACTGACATACTCGCTGAAAATCGAAGAAAAGAAGATTCGTTCAGGCGGCACGGACAAATGGCCCGCCTGGGAAATCCATCCGGGCTCGCCATGGAACTATGCCCTGGCACTCAACAACGATAATGCCGCGTTCTCTTTCGAGCTGGTCAAGAGAGAATGGCCGCGGAACAACATGCCGTGGACCCACGAAGGGACCCCGCTGCTGATCAAGACCAAGGGGCGGCGGATACCCGAATGGACACTCGATCGGCACCGGCTGTGCGCCCCGCTGCAGGACAGCCCCGCGAAAACAGAGTCCCCGGTCGAGGACATTTCGCTGATTCCAATGGGAGCGGCACGGCTGCGAATCAGCTCTTTTCCGGTTGCCAGCGACCGCGCGGATGCTCACCAGTGGCAGCCGGTCGCTCATCCAAAGCCGCCACTGTACGAATGCAGTGCTTCACATATCCACCGCTCGGACAACCTGGCCGCGCTCTGTGATCAGCTCGCTTCCGATAAAAGCGGCGATCAGTCCATTCCCCGATTCACATGGTGGGATCACAAGGGCACCGAAGAGTGGGTCCAGTACGATTTCGAGGAGGCTCGAAAGGTATCCCAGGTCTCGGTTTTCTGGTTTGACGACACGGGCGTTGGACAGTGCCGCGTGCCGCGGTCTTGGAGCTTGCTTTACAGGGACGACGACACGTGGCAGCCGGTACCGGGTGCCACCCAGTTGTCGGCGTCGGCCGACGAATGGAATTCCGTTGATTTTGAACCCGTGAAAACCACCGCCTTGCGGTTGACCGTTCAGCTGCAGCCAGACTTCTCCGGCGGGATCCTGGAATGGAAGATCGCCGAGTGATGCGATGACAAGGGGCCGCCATTTTACCCGATTGAAGCCCCAAAGCTGGACTTTTCCACGATCGATTTATGCCGACACCGCGAGCATCCGACGAACTTACGCCCCAGGCCGTATTCGCGGTCAACCGCACTCGCGCGGGCCCTAAAAGCGGGCTTCTTCACACCGCGCGAATGAAGGAGACCACGAATGTGCCTGTTCTGTTTTAGGCAGAGCGGAAACCGTGCGTGGCACTGGGCTGATGAAAAACCCGAAAATCGGACA
>JBNJEM010000343.1:0-8279 GCA_051745935.1 Planctomycetota bacterium | reverse complement strand
GCTAAGATGTGGCCCGCCTTCAGCGGGCGGCGGGGACGTCCCGTGGTAATTTGTACCCGCGGGGCAACGATCATGAGCGGTGCTCCAGGTGCCATGATAGGCCCACGGATGGCAGAACGGACCCACGGATGAAGACACGGAAGACGCCGCGCGGCTTTTTTCACGCGTGAGCCCCGTCCGCCGTGTTCCCTTTGCTCCTTTCAGGCCCCATGCTAAGATGTGGCCCGCCTTCAGCGGGCGGCGGGGACGTCCCGTGGTAATTTGTACCCGCGGGGCAACGATCATGAGCGGTGCTCCAGGTGCCATGATAGGCCCACGGATGGCAGAACGGACCCACGGATGAAGACACGGAAGACGCCGCGCGGCTTTTTTCACGCGTGAGCCCCGTCCGCCGTGTTCCCTTTGCTCCTTTCAGGCCCTGAGGTCCTTGATTCGACGCGGGCAAGGACGCAAGGCGCAACAAAACAGGCCCCGACCTTGCAATTCATGATTGATGATATCCATTCTCACGTGATGGTGACCCGCTCGCGGCGCACATGTTTTTTCCTCGCATCTTTTTGTCAACTGTCATTTGAGGACAAAAACATGCAAGACAAAAATATCGCTACCCATTTTTTCCAAAATATTCAGTGGCTACGGTTCCGCCCTTGAAACACGCTAACTGGTTGTAAATAAACAACTTACGCTAGAATCGAGCTGGAACATCCGTTGGATTTTCAATCGTCCGGATCCGCGATCGGACGCAGTCCCACCGCGAGCCAGCCTTGTTTTAGCCGGACGGCTTTCGGCGCGAACGATCCGAGTCGCTGAAAGGGAGGGCGAGGTGTCATTCGTTGGAGTTTGACGGTTGCCGGGAGATCCCGGGCAAGGATATTCGTAAGAATTCGGCGACGCGCCACAGCTCGAAGACCGGAAAGAGGGAGGTCGATCTCCGGATCGTCGTCCAAGACCAACCGCCATCCTCCTTTGGAGGATTCCAGTGCATAGCGGAGTACAATACCGATGCCTTCCGGTGCTTCGACGCTTTCCCCTTGATACTCGTATGTGTAACTTGTTCCCGTCAATTCGACCGTGATTTCATCGGCGGCAAATCGCACCCGCAAAGGGTTTGAATCAGCGAAGGTCACGCGCAGCGCGCGTTTTTCCGCCGCGTCTGGAGTTTCATCCATCGTTAGCGACCGCAAAACAGTAGACAACGACCGAGTGCGCCCCCCCAGAATGGCCGGCGCCGTATTGTTGATTACCGATTCGTGGCAGAAGAGCCGCACTGCATCCTTGACATCCAAAGTAAGTGTTTTCGGCGGAGCGGCCAATTGCTGCTGGTTCGCAAAGCTGGCGCGCAGTTCAAGTTTCTCCGAGTCACTTGAGAACCTCATCATTTTCGGAAACGCACCGTACCTCAGCAGCGGGAGCCGCGCCTGTTGCTGGTAGTACTGATCCAATTCGGACAGACGCTCTCCCACGCGAACGGTGAACTCGCGATCAACATCGTTCAGCGCGGTCCGCGTGGCTTCCCCTTTGCGTTGATAGTGCCGGGAGAAAGCCTTGCGTCTTGCTCGCCGTGCGCGCCAAAAGCGATACCGCGACCATATGTTGGTAATCGGATTGTCTAACGTTCCAGTACTCTTGAACGGGGTCAGGGAGAAACCCGCCGCGGTCAGCGATAGCGTTGAGGCCGAGTGGAATTGCAGCGAATTGTCGGTGGCGATCCATACTCCGTCTTGGTAGCTTACCGTATCCGAATCGCTGCTCCCCTCGATTTTCAGCTGAACCGCGCCCTTAGAGTGGTCCGATCCCAGCGAAGCGCTCATGAGGGCTCTCAATCGACCATCGCCCCGAACAACCGCTCCCGCAACATTTTGCCGGTACTCGTAAGGTTCATCAATTTCTTCGCGGAACAATCTTTGAACGAGGGACTCGGGCACGGTGACTCTCAAGTTGGGATGCAGGTATTTCTCCCGGATATCCCGCACCAGCTCCGGCACTTGTCGCAGTTTTGCCAAACGCTCAAGCCGTTGGCTCAACTCACGAACCTCTTGCGAAGACAGCGATTCCTCTTCCGGCAGCGCGTCGATAAGCTCCCTGACGCACCGTCGAACGGCTTTCTCCAAATTCGGATGCCGCGCTGCCTCGGCGGTCTGAATCAAGTTCTTCACAGCCGTGCGCAAGTGCTGGAAACTCCGTTTTTCGAGATCCGATTCGTTACAGGCGAGCCGCCCGTGAACACGTTTCCATAATCCCATGTCGAGCGCGTCATGCTGACTGAGTTGCCGTAGTTGCTCGTTCAACAGCAAATACTTCTCCCAACCGGCGGCGTGCTTGGGACTGCGTTCAAGAACCTGTTCCACCTCTCGCAAGGCATCCCGAACTTGCTTTTTAGCGAGGCGCACCTCTGCCTCGCCCACCGGCTGGAACGCGTCCGCGGCCGCCGTTAGCCGGGAGACCACATCCTGTTGGCCGGCGCCGCATGTCCCGACGGGGATCACGCAAATCGCGAGGAGAACCACATGCCCGACACGCCACGCGGCGCGGAACAAACAGGGGGCCAGGAAACATCTGGTTTTGCTTGCCATTTCAATCATGACTCTTTCTCTGTTCTGTCATCTTGTCATTTTGTCATCTGGTCAACAGGCTCCAGCCATCCTCTTCCACAAACCCTAATCCTAGCGAGAACTCTTGGAGCAAGGGGAGGAACCGCGAGACGAGATCGCTGAAATCACCGCCCCCAGCAGACTCGTCAGGTGGCGGGGGCCCGGTTCCGGAGAGAAACACGCGAGTGATGCTTGATTTTTTGGCGGCTGTTTTCGTACTGTCGCCTTGCTTTCCGTCACGAGCCCAGAGCAGGCAGGGTTGACGTTCCGCCAGCGAGGGCACGCCTTGCTGAAACTCCGTCGCTCGAGTGGAAAGTCCCCTTCCCTCGCCCGGCTCAACGGCCAGTGCTTGGCGCAACGTGGCCACGTCGGCGGCGTACACGAGATAGCCTCGCGTCACGATGGCCGCCGAGTCTGGTTGCCCCGGGCCGCCGGAGATGACCCAGAGGGGATATTGGCAGTCGGGTACCGATACGGATCGAACTTCCGGATCGTCGGCCAGCAGCGTCCGAACCGCCTGAGCGACCTGCGCGGGGCGTGATGTCTGAAAAGCGTAAGTCACGGGGCCCTTGCCACCGTCTGCTTGCTCGTCCGCCTCATGGCGTAACAGCAGGACCTGCGGTCCTAGATAGTGGTACAGCGCGCTTTTCAGATCGATGTCGAGACCGGCTTCGTCCCCCAAGTCTTGCAGGATCGCTTCGTAAGTACCGGCGATCCCGTCCGCGTATAATTCGTCGAACGTCTTTCCGATATGCTCAAACGCCTCGGGAACATCACCGTGCAGCAACACCAATTCGTCGTAGTTTTGACAAAGCCAATCCGGCGCATCCAACTCCGTGGCCGCGATTAACCGCAACATTCGCAAACTGCTTTGCCGCGGCTCCGGCGCGGCGATCACGGTCTGGGCCAACAACCCCCCCTCCGGCTTGACGGTGACCAGGCCACCGACGGCTTGAATCCCCGTAAGACCATGCCGCTCCATCCACGCGTACCGCTCCCCGTCCTCCCGGTTGCTTGCTTCCACGATCCCCGCCGGATCGCTATACCATAGAAGACTGGGCTGTTGTCGCGAGCAGGGGAGCGTGATATGAGACGTGATGAAGTCCCATCCCACAAGTTGTCCCCCCTCCTCTTCCGCTCCCTTCGTCGCGTTCTCGACCAACGCGGCTGCCAGTGAAGCATCCGTCGCGCAGATGACTAGATCATTGACCGTCGCATGAATAATCGCGCGGACCGCTTCCGAACGGTCGGGCCACGTATATTTCGTTCCAGTGATTCCGGCCAAGTCCAACGGCGTGGCGTTTGCCCCTCTCTCTTCGAGGGCGCCGCGGGTTGCCGCCAGCAGACGCTCGGCGGAATCGCGGTCGGTCATGCGACCAATCATCACGCCTTGGAGAGGCTGATCCGGCACCGCAATCCTGGCTCGCAACACAAGCGATGGATGGGTTTCGGCCAAACGCGCGGGATCCAGGCCAAAACGTTCGCGAAAATCCTCCGCGTGCGCCGCGACGCCGGAATCACTGGGCGTCGCCGCGGCAGTCGCGCGGACCTCGGCCGCTGCCTCCGTCTCCCATGCCTCGGAAAAACGGGGCACCAAAGCCATTTCGACCACCTTTTCGGGCAGCAATCCCACCAAGGCGGTTTCCTTGGGGGGAGACGCGGCGGCGACGGTCTGCAACCGCGCCAGCACGAGTACACAAGTCACGAGGTGAATAGTCAACAATGGACGCATTTTCAAGAAGCTGCCTCCCCTCTTTATTAGTGAACAGTTTACGGGCGAGCATGAATCATCGTGTCACTCACCCTCCTTCACGCGGAACCGGCAGGACGCCCGGCCCCCGCTCCGCGGCATTCCCCCACGGCATCCATTGTACCGCGGTCTCGTGCCATCAGATACAAAACATTCTTCGGGCTCGCGTTCAAATACTAAGGGCTCGCTCAAGAATAACTTCGCAATTCAACGTGCCTCCGAATCGTCCGGCACACTGGCTCCGCTCGCGATCCCCGTTTTTTGGAGAAGGAACGCGTCTTGCCGCTCGCTCAGCCAGTGCCACCCTCCGAAAAACGCCGCAGTTATTCCTGAGCCGTTCCTAAGAACCCATGACAAAACCATGCCGATGTCCCGTAATCCAAGCGGTTTTGGAAGCGAGAGCTCGGTTTTGTGACAGGCTGTAATATTCCTGGACCAGTTCCGACCCTTTCATAACGGGGTTTGCTCCTCATCGAAGCCCTTGGGCATGCAATCGCTCCACCTGCAATACGGCTCGTCCGTGCAGCACGAATCCGAGCAAGCCGCTGTAGCAGGCGACGAGCGCGATCGCGGTCCATTTCGCCAGCGTCAGTCCCGGAAGGATGTAGTCGAGCAGCAGCAGGATCATCACCGCGGCCGGCCCTACGATTGCACTGTTGCCCAGCCCAGCCACCCAGGCCATTGCCTGCCAGCGCCCGTTTTCCGGCCAGGGGAGCCCCGCCTTTCGTCGTCCTCGAGCAACGACTCCGTTCATACGCCCAAAGAAGGTGGTCAGCGTGGGCAGGATAAAACTGATCGGCCCACACATGACCAGCACGGAAGACCATCCCAGCAGCGTCACGCGGTCCGCATGGCTATAAACCCACCAGGCGATGAGGCCGTTGATCAACACGTTGATGGCGAACTCGCGCGGGGCGAGCACTCTCCACGCGTACTCACGCAGTGAGCGGGCGGGCGGGGACGCGGCGGCATTTTTCGTCATGGCGTTGGCGTCTCCTCAAACGGGTCGCGGCTACTCGTTTCACTGTTTTCCGCTCCAGACGTCTCCGCCCGGTTGGATGGGGTCAAGGCTGCCTTCGAACCCGGCTGGAATGGACGGCCCAACGGACTCAGCAGGATGGCGGGCAGAATGACCAGATCCGCCAACAAAGCGGTCATGAGGAGAGCGAACATGAACCAACCAAAGCGAGCGATGGGCGCGAACGGACTGAGTGAAAACACGAGCAGGCCGAATCCGCAAATCAGGGTTGTCTGGAACATGGCCAGGCCACAGCGCCGATACGCGTACGCCACCGCCTGGGAAAGCGGACGCCCTTCGGCTATGCTTCTTCGAAACCAGGTTATGAAGTGGAGTGAGTCGTCGACCGCCACGCCCAATGCCGCGCTGGCTGTCAGGATCGATCCGATTTCGACGGGATTATCCAGCCATCCCATCAAACCGAACACCGCGAGGCTGGGCAGCAGGTTGGGGATCATGCAAATCGCGCCGCAGGCAATGCTGCGAAACAGCAACATCAACGTCAGGCCCACCAGCATGAAGGCGAGCACGAAGCTGTGGATCAAGTCACGCAGCAGCTGTTCTTGGGTTTGAAAGATCAACGGCACGCCACCGCAGACAAACATTTCATTGGGAGTGACTTTGTCTTCGCCCTGCACGGCGGAATCGACCGTGGCTTGGAGCCGATTCAACAGCGTGCCATACTGGCTCCGTTGCGTCGATCGCGTCCTCACCGTGATGCGCCAATAGTGATTCGCGGAATCGGACTTGACGTATCCCAGTTCGCTGAGATGATCCCAGCTTTCCATCAACTTGCGGCGGAACACCGCAGCCGCCGCGACCTGCCGGAATCCACCTCGACGCGGGGGAGGATCCGGCGCGAATGTCACGGCCGAAATGACGGCGTAGTCGGGATCCAGTTTCGCCAGATCGCGGTGTACCTGCCGCACCGTCCGAAACTGGCGCATGATCTCCCGCTCATCAGCCTCCGGCATCGCCAAGAGAATTTCCACCGGGACGAGTGGTCCAATACGGTTCTCCAACCACTGATAATCCTGGATCACTCGCGACTGAGGAGGAAGCAGCTGATCCAATCCCACGGAGGTGCGCAGCTCCTTGACCCCCCAGGCGCCGACGCCGATTACCGCGAGCGCCGCGAGGATGATGGGCCATTTCCCGAAGCCCAGTAATCGTACCCATTTCTCGAACACGTCCCCCGCGCCGCTACCGACGAACTTGCCGCGCAGCCGCCATTTTTTCAATGGCCACGTGTCAAAATGCAATGCGATATACAGCAGCGTGATCAGCATTCCCAGCGAGATCGCGACCGCCGAGTACGCACCAAACTTCTTGATCGGTTTCACCTCGCTCACCGTCAATGAAATCAAGCCCAGGGCGGTGGTCACGGTGGCCAGCACGGTCGGCTTCCACGCCACATGGCAGGCCCGCCGCACCGCATCCCGCGCGTCACCGCTTCCCAAAGCATCCCGATAGTAGTTCACGAGGTGAATGCCGATCGAAATCGTCAGCACAAAGGTGAGATTCGCGGTCAGCAGCAGAATCGAGTCCATGTGCGAGCCGGTGTAGTGGATCAATGCCATGCTCAGTTGTTGGTTGAACAGCGCGAGCAAAAAAACCACGGCGGCGGCGCGAACGCTGCGGAGACAGACCACCATGATGAGCACGCAGACGGCATAGGAGGCCAGATTCAGTTCCAGTAAATAAGCCTGGCTGGCCTGGTCGATGCTGACGCCTTCAATTGTGGGGCCGGCAACATGGAGCCTTTCCGGCGACAACCCCTCCATGTCTTGAGCCGTATCGAATACATGCCCCACGGCGGCATGCCGATTCGCGGCGCCAGCTGCCGAAACCAGGGCGATCAGGCACGTGTCGCGACCATCAGCCGAGACGATCCATCCGGCCATTCGTTCATGCGCTTCGGCCCGGCTCAGGGAGAGCGGAGGAGATTGGAAAAACTCCTCCACCGCCGGCCCCGTCAGCACCTCGCGAAACAACGGCCGGGAACCGTTTGGCGTGGGGACCGGAGCCAACAAACGCTCGCGGTACGTTCCGATAAGGCCATTATCGAGCGTGCAGCCTTCCCAGCTGATCATGAGGATTTCGTCGCTGCCGAACAACTCGACGAAGCGGGCCAGCTGCTCGGTGGCCTCGAATCCGTCGGGCAGCCAATCGAGAATCTCGTTCCTGTTGCTCTGCCAGGCCTTCACCGCGCCTCGCAACGAGATCGGAAGCACGACCAGCAACAGTAGAAACCATGCCCAGCGAAACCACAACAGTCGTGTCAGAAATGGGGTCTTGCTCATGGGATCTCAGTCGGCTCTACCGCTCCAGCTCGCTCCACGGAGCGCTGCAGTTGCTGTTTGTATACATCGAGGAATTCGCGAGCTGCTGCCTCGTCCAGCCACCGGGGATCCACGTTGAGGCCGATCGTGAGCCGGTCACCGTAGCTGAACAGGGCCAAGGCGGCGCGAGTGCCAGGCCGGATGGGCGGGGCGCCGGAGATACTCTTCAGGGTCAAGTTGCCGGCTTGAAGCTCCTTGCCGCAACGTGGTAAGCGGGCACGAAAGCGGCGGACCGGATCTCCAAGATTTGACAACACAACAGTGGAAAAGCGGCGGCTGAGACGAGACGCGACGCGCAACAGGCCGGGCACCCGGTCCACGGTTCGAATGGCCTCGATAAACAAGGCCCCCAAACTCCATTTGCGAATGGCATCGGTTTCGGCGGCGAGTTCGGTCAACAACCGTGCCGGGTCGTCACATTCGTCGCCGTGATGCGTAACCAGCGCGTACCCCAGCACGTTGGCCGCCGGCATGCGGGCCCCCCGTTTGCCCCGCAGGGACGTCGGCATATTGACACGCAACCAACCGCGTGCTTTCCCCGGAGCCTGTTGGCCGTTCCATTGCTCAATCGCCAGAAA
>JBNJEM010000342.1:0-8317 GCA_051745935.1 Planctomycetota bacterium | reverse complement strand
GTACCGGCTCCGGGGAGAAGAACGCTGATACGCTTCTCCAACTTGCCGAAAGACCACCGTGTCGCTGGGGGGCCTGTACCGTTTCTCGCTACGCTAATGTTCTGTCCCGGCCCGTAAACCTTTCACGTAACATTTTCCGTTGGCCGTCCCGCGGGGGGCGGCCCATCCAGGCTCAGGGCGGTTGCCCCAGCGTTTCGCCGTGTCTCGCCCGATTCATCCTTTCAGACTAGCAAGACTCGAGTACGCCAATCGGCTAAACCGTCCCTCATGACCTGCAACCACATAACTTGGTACGGATCCAACCGAACGTCGCGTTCCCGAATTGGGGTTCCGGTCAACAAGTCTTGCTGGGGTACCAGATGATCCCAATCCGACAATTCCACCTGCAACGGGTGATCCGCCACGTTCGCTAGAACCAGAATCCGCTGAGACGCATCAGGAGCCGTGCGCAGAAACGCCATCAGCGTTTTGTTTTCCGCGCAAAAAACATCTTGGCCCCCCTCCGGGTGAAAAGCTGGCTGAGCGACGCGAACCGCAAGCAACCGGCAATAGGCCTCAAGTACGTGGCCTGGCAACGACCGGGAGTCCGCCAACCAGCCGTCAAGCTCGCTCCGCTTGAACTTCCGCCGGTTGATTCGGCGAGCAATGCCACTGGCTTCCACCGCTTCATAATCATTGCACGCTCCCACCAGGCTATTGAAATATATCCCTGGAATGCCTCGTAGCGAAAGCATGATGGCCTGGGATGCCAGGAACCGCGCCGCGTAACGCCCCGGATCAGAACACTCTGGATGCGACAGCAGATCGAGATAGGTGACATTCAGCTCATACGGCGTATCCGTGCCATCCGGGTTGCGTTTGGTTCCCACTCGTCCGCCGCGAGCACGAGCGATCTCGACGAGCTGCTTCCGCCGAGTCTCGGAAACCAACCCTTCCAGCGGCCGCACTCCGATGCCGTCATGTGAAGCGGTGAAGTTGAAATAGGTGGTGCTGGGCGGCGCGCTGTCGAGTGAACTTAGCCAGGCATTGAACGTGGTGGCGTCGTGCCGGAGCAAGGCCTCCGCCAGCAACGGGGGCAAACTGAACTGATATACCATGTGAGCTTCATCCCCGCTCCCCAAATAGCTGATATTCTCGACGTGAGGCACATTCGTTTCGGTCAACAGGAGAACATGGGGCGCGAGTATGTCGACGATATCGCGCATGAGTTTCACGATGCCGTGCGTCCGCGGCAGGTGAATGCATGAGGTGCCAATCTCTTTCCAGAGATACGCCACCGCGTCCAGTCGTACTATCCGGGCGCCCTGCTGGATGTAAAACAGCAACGTGTTCAATACCTCCAACAAGACCGCCGGGTTGGCGTAATTCAGGTCGATCTGATCGGCGCTGAACGTGGTCCACACATGGCGGGGCCCGCGGCTGGTCTGGCACCGCGTCAGTAGCGGCGAACTGCGGGGACGGGTAACGGCCGACAAGTCCGTGTCGGGATCGACCTCGATGAAATAGTCAAGATATCGTTCATCGCCAGCCAAATACCCTTGAAACCACGCACTCGCTTGGGAAACGTGGTTGAGCACCAGGTCGAACATCAACTCGCCCCGTGCCGCGATCCGCGCAATGTCACTCCAACTTCCCAGATTCGGGTCCACCGCTTTGTGATCCACGACGGAAAACCCGTCGTCCGAGGTGGAGGGACAGAACGGCAGAATATGAACGATGTTGATCAGCTCATGCAGCTGATAATCGGCCACGAAACGCTGCAGGGACTCGAGTGGCGTATGTCCGGCCTCGCGAACCTGGTCGCCGTAGGTAATGAGAACCATGTCCCGTTGGTCCCAACGGGTCGCGCGCGGCGGAGCATCGAGGTTGCGGTAGTGTTGCATCAGCTCGAGTAGCCGCGGCAACACATCACAACCTTGCTGGCCATAGATCTCGCACAACCGATTCTTCAATCGGCTTTGGACCGACGCATCGAATGTCATCCAGGTTCCTTCCTCACGTCTTTCAGCAGCATCTTGAACGAAAGCCGTTGTAAACCGGACCGCTTGCACGGGCCCCTGCCTCGGATCGTCTCACCCCCCATCCAATCCAAATCATGGCAACTCATGCCCCAGGACAGCGCGAGTCATGCCCCGCGCACAGCCCATCCGTTGAATAGCTCTACCATCCTGCGCTCTCGACTCCAGTTGTTCAAGAGCCGTACACCTCCAACAAGGGGGCGTTGGCGTAAGGGAGGGAACTGGAGTTCCACCGGTCGTGGATGACTTTGTCCGCCGCGAGTCCGACCAACGGGAGGGACGGCTTGCGTCGGGCAACTTTCCACCCGGACAAGTCCGACATTCCGAAGTCTACCGTCGCGGGCGAATTGTTGTTGACGGGGGAAAAGCAGACTGCCGCTTCGCCATCACAGGTCGTAAGCCCCGGTGAAGTTCGTGATCAAGGCTCGCAATTTGCGCCGCAGCACCGTGTAGCTATAAAAGGACTTTCCGATTTGAAAGTTGTGATCGACCATCTCCTGGCGGTATCCCGGATCCTCGATAACCCGTCGCACATGCTCGATGGTCTCGCGGGTCACATAGCCGTTGATGGTAATCACACGAGCGCCACGGGGCTCAATATCCGAGACGAAAATGGAGTAGCGATTGACCAACACCGGTTTGCGGAAGTAAAAGGCTTCAAGCAGCGCGTTGCCAAACCCTTCGTGCAGGCTGGGGTAGGTAATGAAATCGGCCTGTGAGTAGGCATCAGCCAGAGTATAAGTCCGTTGGCCCGCTTCGTTCATCGCGCGGATCTCGCCGACGCGAGTGCTCACGAATCGCAGGTCCACGTTTTCCTGTTCAGCCATCTCCCGCAGCGCGGTCAAGTAATCATACCCCTCGTCGCCGGAGTCGTGGGACACCACCAACTTGCATTTGGGGTTCTGCAACCCGGAAACCAAGGCGATTGAATGTTCAATCCCCTTGCGGGGCACCACGCGGGTCGGTTGCAAGAACATGATATCCTCCGGTTCCAAGCCGATGTCCTTGCGAAAATCCGAGGCATATTCGTCCGGTTGTTTCGGAGGTTTCTCGAAGTTCAGGACATTAGGGACAAGCACCGAGGAGACCCCGCGACGATGCGACAAGTCTTGCTGGGCGAACGAGTTAATGGTGACGTGTTGAATGGAGGGCATGGAGGGTGGAAACGCCATGCTCAACATGTCGCACACCGCATTGACCGAAAAGCGATCCCGTTCCCAGAAAAAATCGTGGTGATGCGCGATGGTTGGAAACCCCGTTTCAGCAACGAAGTGCGTCAGGGCCAGGCCCAAGGGGATATTCATGGGGATCGTCAAGCAATTCTCGGCCACCAAGATGTCAATATCGAACTTGCGAGTGAACTCGTAGAGCATTCCTTTCAAGTGGTCGCTGATCGTAAAAATGCGGCGCGTGATTTCCGGGGAGCGCGTACTGACCCCGAGCACCCGTTCATTGATCGATTCGATGTCAGGATGGCCAAAATACGCGTGGGGCACACTCATGCTAATGTCAGGGCTCCGATCCAGTTTGCCACCGAACCAATAGCTAACGTGCTTATGGTCCCACAACACTTGAGCCCACTTGGCGCTTTCCAGGGAAACACCGTCCGTGCCCGCGAAACGCGTTCCGACAAAACCAATGCGACTTCCCATTTGTGCCCGACCCTTTAACTGGTCACGACCGCTCGCGGGTCGTGAATCCCCTGCGATTCCATTATTCAACACAACCGTCCAATTGCGACAACTCGGTGATCACCACGTCTGGCTCGATGCCGGCCACGCGAGCGTCACCGCGCCGCCGCCGCAGGCTACGCCCATCCCCGGCGAAGAGGGCCGTTTGAAATCCGACTTTCCGCGCCGGGGTCACGTCGTTGAGCATGTCATTCCCGACGTAAAGTACATCATGCGCGTCTACCCCGACCCGCGATAACGCTTCAACGGCGCGCTCGTACAGAAACAGGCTTGGTTTGGCCCGTCCCCATTGATAAGAGTAGAACTGCAAGTAGGACTCGAACCCCAACGCATCGGCCGGTTGGTCCAAGAGGGCGGGAAATAACTGCTGAGTAAAGAACTGCGCGTTGCTGACCAGTCCCAATCGCAGGCCACGATGAACCAGCCGCCGCAGGCAATCGCTCACGCCCGGCATGGGCCACGTTGGGTTGGTCCTCACTTCATATTCTAACGCCAATTCGTAAAGATCAACATGCTCTGGTGGGGAAGCCAACCATTTCGATTCGCTGAGCCGTTGGAGCGTATCTTTCCAGATCGCGATGATGTCCACTTCGGGATATTCAATCCCTTGGTTTCGCGAGTCCTGATGGGCGTCCCGAATGGCCGCGATCAAATGATCGCCCGCCCGCCATTCTCCAACCCGTTCATGCCGTGCCGTGGCCTCCCGCAACTGAAGTCCGACGGCCCGCAACGCTTCCCTGAACGCCTGCTCGCGTTGTCGCGCCGCCGCGGCGCCCACGTCCCCCGTGGCGCTGATAAACAACGTTCCGTAAATGTCGAAGAGCACGCATTTGATGCCGCGCAACGGTCGAACAACCGGTTGGACCCCGGTCCCCACCGGTTCCATGGGCAGGCAGTGGCGGCGAATCGTGGCAAAGGGCGAGGAGGGCATTAGTGGATGCGAACTGGATTGAATCGGCGTAGGCTGAGGAACGCGTCTAGCATGGATGAGCCCTCCGGGAGCTCATACTGTTCGCCGCGGGGACTGTCGAGCACGGTTCGATACAGCTCGTGGAGTCTCGCGCCGGAGGGCTCGAGCGAGTAATGATCCCGCACGACTTGGGCGTTCCTTGAAATCCGATCATCACTCGCATCCGACCGGGGCTCGAACGAAAGATCAAAACCTGGATTCAATTGCCGCAACTCTTGCCGGCGCCGAGGATCGCTCACGAGCTGGGAGAGTATCGATTCCTGAAGTGTAGCGCTGCAACGCCCGAAATCAAGTAGATCCGCCGAAAAGAACTCGGAAACCTCCTGATGGATCCGCTCGCCGTCCACCTGAAACTGCCCGTAGGCATGCAGCACGGAGGCGTAACTCTCCGATACGTCCGCCCGCAGTTGTTTCACGCTCACCCACTCGGCCGGGATGTTGACCACCTCGCTGAGCGTGGGAAACTCCAGGCCCGCCGCCACGAAGTCCCTGGTGATCTCGGGCAAGTCACGACCAATCAACTCCCGATCGGCCAACCAGGATTCCAGAAACACCATCCCGAAGCCTTCCGCCACACTGGTGGTGAGTATCCGGTCCGCGGCCATCAAGTTTTCACCAAACTCCAGGCCCCCGGCCGCTCCCACTTCAAACACTACCGGCAGCTCCAATGCCTCGGCCAGCCGCTTCCAGACCAGGTAACGAGGACGCTCGACGGGATTCAGCGGCGGTAAGGTGAGGCCAAAACAGGTGTTCTCCGGAGCAGCCGCGCCCCACAAGAGAAACTCTCCCACGTTCTTGCGGCGGATCCCACGCACGGGATAAAGCACGTATACGTGATCATGGTCCACCCCGTACCGTTCCGCCAGCTTGGTCCGGGCCGCGTCCCGGTCGGGCAAGGCGGAGAATTGGGGCACCGGATTCGGCAGCGCGTGGAGTCGCTCCGTCCCCACACCCGCCTGGGTTAGAATTCGATAGTCCCGCCCGTTGAGCACCGCGTAATGGATGGCGGATCCCTGCGGATAAATCCGCTCGGCCAGTTCCGCTGGACTTCCCGCTGCCAGTGCCTCGGCCAGACCGCGGTAATTGTCGGGGCGAAAATCCTCCGCGAAGTCATGCATTTGCAGCAACAGAGCAAATCCCCGGGAACTCAATTCCGACACGGCTTCGGGAAGGAACGGAGTCTTGCCCAGCGCGTGATTGTGGATATGCACGATCGTGTTATCCGGCCGCAACCCCGCTCGTCCAAATGCCTCGATCAAATCCTCAGCCAATGTGACAGGCGGCACCGCGCCGCGCCGCGTGTACTCCAGGTCGGGCACCGTCTCCAGCCTCACGTCGAGACCGGCCAGCCGCGCCGCCTCCATGTCCGGCCAACCCGCTCTGCGGCCACCATAAAAAATGACCACCTTTAACGGCTCCGGATCATCATGCACGGTGGACAAGGCTCGCAAATGGTTCCAAATCACTTGCGTAACACCACCTCGGTTCAGATGGTAGTGAACAATGGCCAATTGCATCAGCTTTGCGTTCCTCGGAAGTCCGCGCTCCGCGGGACCTGTACACTCTGGAAATTCACCGAATCGGATCCCGTTAGCCATCCAAAGCACAACAGCGGACGGCTTGCTTCGGACATCCAAAATGCCACATGATACGGTGTATTTTGCGGTTTCGCCACCCTGGGGGCCCGCGGACGCCGTTTGCCGTTTTCGCCGTTTTCCGGAAAAAAGCGTCATCGCGCGGAGCGATCGGACCGCCCGAGGCCAACATAGACCCGAGACTCCGTCACGACGCGGTCCATGCCAACGTCGTGCGATTCCATGGCGAACGGAGGGAACACTTGGCACTCATACGCCAAACCGATCAGCGCGGTGGAAAGCGGGAACTCCGCCAAGAGGCGATCGTAAAACCCATGGCCATGCCCGATTCTGGCGCCAGTCGGATCGAACGCGACCCCCGGAATGAGGGCCGTGTCAATGTCCCGCGGCGCAACCATGTGTCGTGCCTCGCCGCGTAGCCCTGCCTTTGGCTCCAGCACGTCGAAGTATCCCGGTTCCAATTGCGCCCAATCGGTCAAACGAAACAACTTCAACCGCCGACCGGCACACCAAGGCACCACCACAACCTTGCTCTCGGCCGTCAACACGTGCCGCACCATGAACCGGGTGCGAACTTCATCCCGGATATCGACATAAAACAACACCGTGTGGGCAGCCTGATATTCAGGCAGTTTGGTTACCTGTCTCAGAATCCGGCGGCTCACGGCGTCCCGGTCTGGCTGCGCGGCACGGGCAGCATGGGCCCGACGACGGATCATCTGCTTCTCGGATGCGGTCATGGAAAATGAGCCCAAAACGTCATGACTTCTGGTACACTGGCGAGTTGGATGAACCGAGGCGCGAAGGCATGCTTTCACGCCTTCACGCTCCGGGCCGCGGCAAGGCCTGCCTTTCGCGGGTCCACTATTATGTCTTATATACCTTTATTATGTCTTATATACCTTGGCGTTTAGGCGGCGGAAGGGCAACCGTGATCGGATTTGCCAGGGGGCCCAACGTTGCCACGTTCCGACCACTGGAAGTGAGAAGACGGGGTCAACGAGCCATATCGTCTAGCCATATCGTTTTTTTCTCATGCCATTGATCAGAATTGATTCGCCAGAAGACCCTCGGATTGCCCCCTATGTCGACTTGCGCGACAAGGAGCTTCGCCAGCGGCGGGGCCGATTTATTGCCGAAGGTGAACTTGTCGTCCAGCGGTTGCTGGAAAGCCGATTTCCCGTGGAATCGTTACTGGTCGCCCAATCGCAGCTTCACCGAATACGTGTGCCGCCCGGCATTCCCGTCTATTATGCCCCGCGGACGTTGATTGAGAACATTGCCGGGTTTCGTTTCCATCGTGGCATCCTTGGATGTGGGGTGCGACGGCCCGCTGGCGACTGGGCCGCTTTGTGCCCTGGCGTCGACAAACAGGCCTTGGTCGTGGTGTGCTCCGGCGTGCGGGATCCTGCCAATTTGGGGGGAATTATTCGCAATTGCGCCGCCTTTGGCGTCGACCTTGTGCTGATTGGAAACCGTGCGGCGGATCCCTACTCGCGGCGGGTGTTGCGGGTCTCCATGGCGGCCGCCCTCAAGCTGAATATCAGCGTATCGGAAAACTTGGTGGGTGATGTGAGCAGACTGCGGGAGGATTTTCGGTTTGATTGCGTGGCCACTGTGCTGGATTCAAACGCCCGGCCACTTGCCGCGACCCCACGCCCGGGGCGTCTGGCGTTGGTGTTGGGCAATGAATACGATGGCGTGGACCCTCCAGTCCAACAGGCGTGCCCGACGAAGGTTACGATTCCAATGAGTTTGGGAACGGATTCCCTCAATGTGGCTGTTTCCGCTGGGGTTTTCCTCTATCATTTCACGCGGTTGGCTCCCCACGGCACAGTTTGATATATATTTCAGGCGGTTGGATTTTTCCGGGTGGAAGGCCGCCCGACGCAAGCCGTCCTCCCGTTGGTCGGACTCGCGGCGGAGAAAATCATTCGCGACCGGTATATATTTCAGGCGGTTGGATTTTTCCGGGTGGAAGGCCGCCCGACGCAAGCCGTCCTCCCGTTGGTCGGACTCGCGGCGGAGAAAATCATTCGCGAC
>JBNJEM010000341.1:0-8333 GCA_051745935.1 Planctomycetota bacterium | reverse complement strand
GTTGCGGCGTTGTGATGGCCAATCCCGTGCATGTGATCGTGCGACCGTTGCACCCGGGAGTAATCGAGCTGGAAGACATCATCGGGAGTTGGAAGGCATCCACGGCGCGGCGAATAAACGCTGCCGTCGGCGAGACGGGCGACCCATGGCAGGACGAATCGTACGACCAAATCATTCGCAACCAGGAATATTTGTGGAAGTCCATTCCGTACATCGGACGGAATCCCGAGACGCCCGTAAAGGGAACGGAGACACACAGGGTTTTCAGCCGGCGGGAGCTGATTCGGGGCAACCCCGCTCTCCCCCCCAAACCAGTCCCCTCCGACCTCGGAAACTCCGTGTGTGTTCGGTTCTTGAAGCACCACCGAGTGCGAACCCACTATTCCCAAATAAAATGGAAGGCACCACCGATGCACATGCCATTTTCCATTTCGCGAGATCAGCGATCAAATCTCCAAGTCGGGGACCACCGATATTCCCGACGAAATGTACCACGTCCACGCCCGCAAACGGCTCTGGGAAGACTGGGACTTTTTCCTCGAACGCAGTCCCATCTACTACGTGGAAAAGTGTCGTACGCCGCTGCTGATCTTACACGGTCGGGACGATACCCGGGTGAATCCGGGCCAGTCGCTGGAACTTTATCGCAATCTCAAGATCCTGGGACAGCACCGGTCCGCCTGGTCTTCTAGCCGGGGGAAGGCCACGGCAACCGCAACGCAGCAGCCCGCTATGATTACAACGTGCGAATGATGCGTTGGATGGATCATTACTTGCTCGGTGACGGTGGTACTCCTCCCGACCCGAATCTCGATTACGGACTGGACAAAGAAGAGGAAGAAGAAGACGCCGACAACACATGAGTATACTGTATGTGGCGTGGCAATCGCAATTTTCAGGGGTGCGTAAATGGTTTCCAAGAAAACAGAAGACGTTGTTCGACGTGCGGCGCAACTGTACGAAGAAAAACTGCGTGACAAGCTTGAGAGAACGAATATGAATGATTTCGTGGCAATCGAGCCCGATTCAGGCGATTATTTCTTTGGTAAGACGTTGAGCGAGGCAATTCAGGCATCGCGCGCCGCCCACCCAGACCGTTTGGCATTTGCAATGCGTGTCGGCCACAGTGCAGCGGTTCAAATCGGAGTCTTGAATTCGTGAATGGGCCTTTCGATGAATTCGGGCGCGCATTGCTAGATTTGAAGATCCGTTCAACCGGCAACGGGGACCCCGTTGAAATCACTGTGTGGGTTGACACGGCGTTCAACGGCGAACTGGTCGTCCCGCGAGCAATGATTGAGTCCCTTGGCTTGGAGCAAAGTGCCGGAATCCGCGCAAGGCTTGCTGACGGCAACGAGGTAACGCTGGAATCGTACGCTTGCATTTTGGACTGGTTCCGTGACCAGCGGGCCGTGGAAGTCATCGCGAACAATGGCCAAATGCCACTGCTGGGAATCGGCTTGCTGATCGGCCATCGGCTCGTGGTTGACTACACGGACCTCATCGTCAGCCTCGAATAGATTCAGCAACGTTGGTGTCAAGCCCCCCTTTCCTACCGGGGCGCGAACGACTCCCAGGCCTTTTCTTCGTTGAAATCGTCGGGCTTCGGGTAGTCTTGGTGCTTGAGCAACTCCTCGTAGGTGGGCGTCTCCGAGGGAACCCCGTCCTCGGGAATGTCCAGGCCGGCGGTCCAGGCGATGCCGTTGAGCACCACGGTGCGGAAATCGTCGTGGGCCCAGGCCCAGTGCCAATGCCCCCCGGTGAAGCCGAAGCCGCGTCCCCCATCCGGCCGCTCGTACACCCAGCCGAGATGTTCCGGCTCGCCCTTGCGCGCCCGGACGGTCGGGTTGTTGCTATGGGCGCCATCGGGCCGCTCCCGCGTGCTGTCCGGCGGCACGGCGGTGAGGATCGGCGTCACGCCCTCCATGTCGGGGCGGAACCGCATGTGGTAATACCATTCGTCGTGCAGCGAGAACGGTTTCACGCCTCGCGTGACGGCGTGCTCGGGCAGCTCCTTGATGTGCGCCGTCCACCACGGATTGACCGACCAATGCGTCTCGAAGTAACCGCCAATCCAGTCGAGGAACTGCTGCCCGCCCCGGTCCTTGGGAACTTCCACCGCGTAGTGCAGACAGGCCAGACCGACGCCCTGTTCCATCAGCGGCTCGACCTCATCGAGGTGGGGCAGGATGGGGTGCCCGCCGCCGCCGTTGGCGTAAATGACGATGGCATCGGCGCCGTCGAACGCATCGGGGTCGTCCGGCCATCCGTTCGTGTGGACGGCCGTTTCGACCGGCAGGCCGCTTTCCTCCAGGGCCTTCGCCAGCAGCTTGCATCCGGCGTTGTGCTCGTGGCCGCCGTAGCCATGGCTGGCCTTCCCGGCGACGAACACAAACCGCTTCTTCTCGCTGGGATCCCCCGCGGCCGCGTCCGGCGGGTCAAGCTCCTTCAAACGCACGTTGCGGAACCGGACCTCCATGGGCGGGCCTGCGTGAAGCTGGAGCGCGATAAGCCCCTTCGCCCGCCGCATCTCCTCGTCTTCGTCGGTCAACTCGGCCATGGTGTGGCCGTTGATCTTCTGCGTGATGGTCCACCCACGGCAGATGATGTGGTATTCGTTCCAGCCGTCCAGGTCGATCTTTTCGAGCAACTCCTGGGAGTCGCCCACCTTGCCGACCACCTCGGGCTTGCCGTCGTTTCCGATCACGGTCTTGTCGCCGCGACTGGCGAGGATTCCGCGGTATCGCTCGCCATAGATGATCCCCATGTACCGACCGCTCTCCTCGATGTCGGGCTGGTAGCCACCGACGACCCATTCCCCCCAGTTTTCCGGGTCCTCGAAGCTGCGGACCTGGATGCCGGAGTTGCCATTGATGAGCTTGAATTCGACCTTCAGCTCAAAGTCGGCTGGTTCGCCGCCACGCCATATCAGGAATGTGTTGCCCTTGGTGGGCTTTTCGGCCGTCGTCTGACCAACGATGACGCCGTCCTCCACTCGCCACAAGTCGGGGTTGCCGTCCCAGCCTTCGAGGGACTCCCCGTCGAAAATCGGGCGAAAGCCGCCCTCGCCAGCCTGAACGGCAGCGGGGGCCAAGGCAACAAGAACAACGAGCAGGCAGCTTGTCAGAAACGTCGCGGTTCGCATGGTGGAATCCTCCGGTAGGCTAGGGCCGCGTGGGGCCGCATGGTGGGCACTCGTCGCGTGCACATGGTGGGGGTTCGTCCGCTGTATGGACGAACGCGATGCCGTGCATTCTATCGCCGGCGCGTGGGCATGGCAACCACGGTCGGCGGAGTGGCTTTGCTCGATCCCTTCCGCCCGTTGCATTGGCGACATCCGGAGGCGCACGCTTCAGCGTCAACGCCGGCGGCCCCGCTACATCTTCTCGGCAAAGTGGCAGCGGGAAACGTGCCCGGGGGCGAGCTCGCGCAGCGCGGGGAGTTCCTCCTGGCAGCGGCGCTGGTCGGCCCCGCCAAGCTTGGCCCGCAACGGGCAACGCGGATGGAAACGGCAGCCGGACGGCGGGTTCACCGGGCTGGGCACGTCGCCCGGCAGCACAATCCGCTCGCGCCGCGCCTTCGGGTCCATGGTCGGAATGGACCCCAACAGCGCCTCGCTGTACGGGTGGAGCGGCTTGCGGTACAGGAGATGGGCCGGCGCCAACTCGACAATCCGCCCCAGGTACATGACCGCCACGCGGTCGGAAATGTACTCGACCACCGACAGATCGTGCGAGATGAAGAGGTACGTCAGTTTGAACTTCTCGCGCAGCTCCACCAGGAGGTTGATAATCTGCGACTGGATCGAGACGTCCAACGCCGAAATCGGCTCGTCGAGCACCATGAACTTCGGGTTCAGCGCCAGTGCCCGGGCCACGCAAACGCGCTGGCGCTGGCCGCCGGAGAACTCGTGCGGATAGCGGTTCATGGAGTTTCGGTCGAGCCCGACTTGCTCGAGCGTTTCCAGGACTTTTTCGCGCCGCCGCGGCTTCGAGCCCAGCCGGTGAACGACGAGCCCTTCCTCGACGATCCCCTGGATGGTCATTCGCGGGTTGAGCGAGCCAAAGGGGTCTTGAAAGACGATTTGCATGTCGCGGCGGAGTTCCCGGAGCGCGTCACCGCGGGCCGAGGCCACGTCGCGGCCTTCGAACCAGACCGTGCCGCCGGTCGGGTCGAGCAATCGGAGGATGGTTTGGCCGGCGGTCGTCTTGCCGCAACCGCTTTCCCCCACCAGCCCGAGGGTTTCGCCTTCGGCAATGTCGAAGCTCACGTCGTCGACGGCCTTTACGTTGGCCACCACGCGCGAGAGCAGGCCGCGGCGGAGCGGGAAGAACTTCTCCAGGCGGTCGACGGTAAGCAGGGCGTTGGTCATGGGATCATCGTTTGCGTGGGCAAAGGGGAACAGTCCCCGGGCGTTCATGGGTTCTCCACCTTTTCGACAAAATGGCAGCGGGCGTGGTGGCCCGGGCCGATCTTGAGCAACTCGGGCTCTTCGTCGACGCAACGCTGTTGGTCGGCGGCGGGGAGCGTCGCGCGCAGCGGGCAGCGAGGGTGGAACTTGCAGCCGGCCGGAAAACGCAGCGGGCTGGGAACCATCCCTGCGATCGTCAGCAGCCGCTCGGATCGGGTCTGGCCAATCTTCGGCCGCGATCGGAACAGGGCCACGGTGTACGGGTGGCGCGGCCGGCTGAACAACTCGTCCACCGCGGCATACTCGACCACCTTCGACGCGTACATGACGGCCACTTGATTGGCCATTTCCGCGATGATGCCCAGGTCGTGCGTGATGATCAGCATCGACATACCCAGTTCCGACTGCAAACCGCGGAGCAGGTCGAGAATCTGGGCTTGGATCGTCACGTCGAGCGCGGTGGTCGGCTCGTCGGCAATGAGCAACCGCGGGTTGCAGCTGAGCGCCATGGCCATCATCGCCCGCTGGCGCATGCCGCCGGAGAACTGGTGCGGGTATTCCTTGGCCCGTTGCTCCGGCTCGGGAATGCGGACCTTGCGAAGCATCTCGACCGCGCGTCGCTGGCCCTCGGCCCGGCCCACGGCCTGGTGCAGTTCGACGGCCTCGCTGATTTGGCTGCCCACGGTGAACACCGGGTTGAGCGAGGTCATGGGCTCCTGGAAGATCATCGAGATATCACCGCCGCGGACCTTTCGCATGCCGTCTTCGCTCAGGTCGGTGAGCACGGAGGCCTCGCCGTTGCGATGCAAGGTCACGCTGCCGCCGGCGATGCGGCCGGGAGGTCCAACCAGCCGGATGATCGACAGGGCGGTGACCGACTTCCCGCAACCCGATTCGCCCACCAGCCCGAGCGTCCCTCCGCGTGGGACGGTCAGCGACACGTCGTCGACGGCCTTCACCACCCCGTCGTCGGTGTAGAAGTACGTTTTCAGTCGGTCGATGGTCACGAGGTTTTCGGACATGTTTCTCTTCGGTCGTGCGGGCGAAGGGGACCATCCCACGGGTGGATCACATGCGCAGTCGGGGGTCCATGGCGTCGCGGAGGCCGCTGCCCACGAGGTTGAATACGGTGACGGTGAAGAAGATGGCGATCGAGGGGACCACGATCAACCACCAGTAGTTATAGTTCGAACTGCCCAGACGCAGCAGGATTCCCCAGGTCGGAATGGGGGGGCGCACGCCGAATCCGAGCAGGCTCAGGCCGGCCTCGACCACGATCGCGCTGGCCACGCCGAACGGGGCGGCCACCAAGGCCGGGGCGAGCGCGTTGGGCAAAATATGGCGGAACAGCACCCGGGGGTGCGAGGCGCCCAGTGCCCGGGCGGCGGCCACGTAGTCGTTCCCCCGCTGTTTGAGCACCTCGCCGCGGGTCAGCCGCGCAATGCCCGGCCAGCCGGTCAGCCCGATCACCACCATGATGATGTAAATGCTCGGCCCCAGCATGGCCACCAGGATCAGGATCAGGAAGAAAGCGGGAAACAGCAGGATGACTTCGATGAGGCGGGAAATCAGGATATCGGTCGCCCCGCCGAAGTACCCGGCCAGCGCGCCGACGATCACGCCGATGGACAGGTAAATGCCCACGGCGAGGAACCCGATGGTCAGCGAGATGCGCGTGCCGTAGAGCATGCGGACGAAGACGTCGCGGCCCACGTCGTCGGTACCGAGCAGGTGAGGGAACCACTCGCTGGCACGGCGGCGTTCGGTCGGCGGCTTGCGGTACAGAGGAGGCTGAAAGGCGGAACCGCGTTCATGGTCGCGCGGGCCGTAAGGGACCAGCGTATAAAAGCCGCGTGCGTCGGGGTCGCGGAACTCTTCCTGGACGAAGGCGCGGTGGCGGTACGGATTGCTGGGCGCCACGCCGGGAAGGGTGAACAGGAGGGTGGTCGCCGCCACCATGGCGCCCAGAAGTCCGGCCCCCCGCAGCACCCGCACGCGACCCGGCACGTCCCGCCGTCGCCACCCCGCGCTGAGCACGACCGAGAGCACGGCCCACGGGACCAAGGCCACCATGGCCATGTTGAACACGAAATCGACCATGCCCCGCGGGTTGAACAGGGCTAGGAACCAGGGAAACAGCACCTCGTCCCCGTCGAAGTACACGAACGGCTGGTTGGAAGCGATCAGCGGGGCAAACAGAGCCAGCACCGCAAGCGGGACCAGGGCCCACAGCGCGGCCAGCGCGAAGCGGTTCTTCTTGAACTGCTTCCACACGATGTCCAGGTAGGCCTCGCCCGGTTTCGCCATCAGCTTCGCCCCCTTCCCTGGAAACTGATGCGAGGATCGGCCACCACGTAAAGCAGGTCGGTCAACAGGATGCTGACCATGACCACCATCGCGTTGATGTAAATGAGCGCCATGAGCGTGGGGAAGTCCCGCTGAAGAATCGAATCGTAGCTCAGACGGCCCATGCCCGGGATGCCGAAGATCACCTCAATGAGCACGCTGCCGCCAAGCATCGCCGGTAGGAAGCCGGCGAACAGGGTAATGATGGGGATCAGTGCATTGCGCAGCGCATGCTTCAGAATGACGAGGCGTTCGGACAGCCCCTTGGCCCGGGCGGTCCGGACATAGTCCTGCCCGAGCACCTCCAGCATGCTCGTGCGGCTATACATCGCCATGGCCGCGAGGCTGAACAACGACAGACACACCACCGGCAAGAACACGTGCCACAGGTAGTCGAGCAGGTAGCGTGCCCATCCGAAGTCCTCCGCGCCGGGCGAGTGGAGCCCCAAGGCGGGGAACCAGTTGAAAAACACGCCGTAGCCGAAGAACAACAGAAACATCATGCCGGCCACGAACGGCGGAATGGAGTACAGTACGAACAGGACCAGCGAGACGCCGCGATCGACCGAATTCGAGCGGTTGACCGCGCAGAGAATTCCCAGCGGCACGGCCACCACGTAGATAATGATCTGCGCTATGATCATCAGCGGCGCGGAAACCAGGGCGGCGCTCAGGATCCGAGGGCCAACCGGCTCCCGCGTTCTCGTGGCCGACCGCCCGAACTGGAATGTGACCAGCCGCCACACCATGTTCGCGTATTGGGTATCGGTAAACAGGTAGCGCAACTTCGCGGCCAGCGCGGGCTCGTACCGATCGCGGTACAGTTCGTAGTGGACCAGCCAGTTCTCGGCCGTCTCGTCGACCATCTCCGGCGCGGCGTCGATGGGCACGTCGAGGCGCAACGGGTTGGCCACATACAGGTTCAAGGCCGCGGCGGCCAGCACCTTTTCCCGAAACGTCGACTCGCCCAGCAGCCGCTCGATGAAGAACCGCATGTCGTCGCGGTCGAGCATTTCGAGTATCTCCAGAACCTCGCGGCGCGACTCCGCCTCCACCATCGCTCGGAACTTGGCAGCCAGGTACCGGCGGCGTTCGGGTTCGAGTCCGGGAAAGCCGGGTTCGGCCCGCCGCCACCACAGCCGCCACGGCGCGACCACGTAGGGCGTGTCGGCCTCGTCCGCCTCCCGCCCGAACGTGTATTGGAACGGTTCGACCACCATGAGCCGGATGGCCCGGATGGCCCCGATGCGATCCTGCAGCGATGACCCAGGGTCGCGCAACAGCGCCGCGGCCGCCGGCACGCCGTGTAGCCCCGTCTCCTCGAGGTATACCCGAACGCCGATCGCGACCATGCTGGCCAGCCGGGCACGGCTTCCCGGGTCGCTCAGCAAGGCGGGGAAATTGGTGATATCCAGTGAGCGGAGAAACGCCAGCCGGGCCGCGTCTTCGGCTGCTCGATCTTCATCGTGACGGCCGTCTCGACGTCCTGGGGCGAGACGCCTTCGTACACGGTGGTCACGAGGACGTAGGGGATCGGCACGTCGGGGAAGGATTCGCGCGGCAGCAGGATGTAGCT
>JBNJEM010000340.1:0-8355 GCA_051745935.1 Planctomycetota bacterium | reverse complement strand
TGTTTTTGTCCTGAAATGACAGTTGTTAGACAAAAAGATGCAAGACAAAAATATCGCGTTTTATCCAAGATGTTCAGTCGACATCATCCAGGCCTTCAGGTTCTTCTTCGGGCTCGATGACCAGACCGTTTTCCATCAACAAACCGGTGAATTCCTTGGTCAAGCCCTCGTCGTCGAGGTAATCGCAGAGGGCGTCGACGGCGGAGTCCGTCATGCCCTGGCGGGCGAGAAAATCCACCAGCAGTGCAATCGTATCCTCGGCATCCAGGCCAGCCTGCCCTCGATAGGTTCGAAGAAGTTCCGCCGCGGCCGTCATGCTCCTGCTCCTCCTTCCGTCGCTACTTATTCACTTCGAGGATCCCCACGAAACCGTGTCCACATCCGAGCCCTTGCTGCAGTTTCATCTCGAGATGGCGGAGGGCATAGCCCAACTGCGGCTCGATGATGTTTTCACGGGGCAAGCCGAGTCCCAGCCAGCCGACCCCCTCGACCACGAGCCGCATGCGCCCCATCATTTCCCGCAGGGCGGGCGGATACGAACCCGGGATCGGCGGTGGTTCCGACGAAAACGTTTTCTTTTGGATATCGTAGCTTTGCATCAGTCCATCGACGTACAACACGAGCGTGTTCCAGGTCATCTGCAACTGCTCGAAGTAATCGTTGATGAACTCGAATCCCGGCTTTGGCATGTAGTCGATCAAGAGCGAGCTGGGATCGGTGCGCACGTTTGCTTCGTGCAGCGAGTTAATGGCTTGGCGAATCGGCTGGGCATGCGGGTTGTAGTCCCCCGTGTCCATATGCCGGCCGGTGAAGACGGACCGATCAAAGAAGGTCAGAGGTTTGATTTCCACTCCGGCTCGCTTGCTGGCCTCGGCGATGATTCCCTCCGCTTCCTGCCGGCTCATCAGGCGCAGCAACAGATGCTGCAACTCGCCGCGTCGCAGTTCGCGTTCCTCCTTGTCATAGATATAGGAGACCACGTAGTCCATGTTACGTCTTTCCTCCAGATTGTTGGTCCAGAGCGACTGCCATTCATAGGAGTAGCGTCCCAGCCAATCGCAGACGATCAGACAGTGTTCTTCCGCCCGGGTGGCGATATCGGACAAAAGTCGAATCAGCGTTTCATCATCGTTGTGGTGCGAACAGGTGCCGTAGGAGGCGAAATAGAGATCGTAAGGCTTTTCATTTTCACCCAGTGGCAGTCCCTCCGTAAAACTCGCCTGTTCAAAGAACAGCTTGGAATTGTGACCGTAGATGTACCGGCCCTGGGCGATCAACTCTTCATTCAATTCGACCCCTTTGTAGCATCCCAGAATGCTCGGGGTCAAGACGTTGACCTCGACGTCTTGAAGGTCCGGATCGCGGCCCCGGACGCCCGTGAGCAGTTCATAGCCGTCGGCGCTGCCGCATCCCAGATCCATGATGCGGACGCGCTGCATCCGCGACCGTTTCCGCTCGATCAGATTCTGCAGCGAAGGCCGCAGCCAAAGCCTGGTGATTTCATCTTCCCACAGTCGACGGACGTTGTCGTATTTTCCGACCAGCCCCGACTGTTTGGCGTAAAGACCACTCGTCGCGGCTTCCGTATAGGCTTCCATTTGCCGGTCATTGGTGTCCTGTGTTTCTTGTTCTTGCTCTTGCGTCATTTGGTTGTTTCCCTTGAATCAGCTAGAGTTTCCGGCAAAAGGCCTGGGATATTCTCCACCAACTGGCCCCGCACATCCGCGGGCATGGGGTTACGAGGACGCTGCAGGATTTCCTCGTACCGCCGGTGGGCGGCACCCAGCGCTCCGGTCTCGGCATCTTCAAGCGGATAGCACGGATAGACCGGATCGCGGCTCGGCAAAGGAACATGATACATAAACGTCTTCTGGGGCGACTCCATGACTTCCCGCAGCAACGAGAGCACGTCCTGGCGCCGCTGTTCGGCGACCGGAGAATCCTTCAACATGCGTTTGGTCAAATCGATTTGGACATCATCCAGTATCGCCTGCTCCGGGCAAAACACGTTGGTGCGCTCCAGCAAGCCGAAGGCGTAATGCACGTACTGCGCGCCGGACGCCGGGACGGAGAGGAGCGTGAGCATTTTTTCGGTAGTTGCCTGGATGCCCGGAACCGAGCTGTCCCCCACGCCGGCCGTGGAGTAGCACGGCAGCCCATAGTAACGGGCCATCTGAGCGCAACCCTGGTTATATTGAACGAACTCCGGCGCCGCGTACATGTCATTCAGGTTGTCCAGCCGGGTTCGGACGGGCACGGCCCCGTAGAGGACGGGAGCCCCCGCGCTGACCAGCTGATTCAACGTCACGCCGGCGAGCAACTCGGCGTTGATTTGAGCCACCATGCCGAATTCGTCGAAGGGTCCCGTGGCGCCCCCCATCGGACAACTGGAAATCACGACCGGCACCCGCCGCTTGGTGATTTCGATCAATTTCGCGGCCGTGTCGTCCACCATCTGCAATGGGCTCTTGATCACGCAGGTAATGAAGGACAACACGGGGTTCTCTTGAAACGCGTCCTTTCCGCCGGCCACGATGTGTCCCAGACGCAACACGTCGTCCAAGGATTCCAAACTCGTCAAACCCGCTTGAACATGCTTACTGATGTTGTCCAAACTGGTGAAGAACTGGTTTACATCCTTGTTCCGTTCGGTGATCCCTTTGTCCTGCAGATTCACGTTGCGGATGAAGAAGTCGAGGTTTTCCAAGTTCTCGCACAGATGGGCCGAGTCGCGAAGCCGCTCGATGGAGCCGGGCAACCGGGTAAACTTCGGTACGTTGCCGTCGAAGTCCACCCGCAGCCATACGTTGGTTTCCGATCCGCTCCCAAACCGCACGCGAGGTTCATGGGCATCGAGGATCAGGCGGTTCGACGGATCACGCGCCCCCAGAACGATTTTGGATGGGGCGGTATCAAGGGCCTGGTCGACGATCGAGGACGGGAGGCGAACGCGAACGCACTCGTCCTCCTGCTCGATCTTGGCGCCGGCCGCGCGATAGACCTCGGCCGCGTCCGCGTTATAACACAACAGGCCGGGATCCTCCAACAAATCACGCGACACGCCGTCAATCAATTCAATTTGTTCTTGCGACAAACGGCAATGCGGCGTCACGACCACGCCTTCTCGCTGCAATTCAGGCACGACATTCCTCACTTCAAAAAAGCCCTAATGAAACCACTCGGATTTCCTCTCGCCAACAGCGTACTGGAAGCGGCGTCCAAATTCCATAACCGGCTGCAAAAAGCCCGAGCAAAACCATTCGATTTTCGCAGCCGTTCCCGGGTGCCGCTACATGGCCTGGACACGCAAGGCCCGCATGGATGCCACGGGCTTGTCCCGTGGTCCGTTACGTTCCACGCTACCGACGGTGCAACGGACGCCCGAACGTCCGCGGATATCAGTCTTTTGCCCGTGAACGGTTACCGGATTTCCTCTCGCCAACAGCGTACTGGAAGCGGGAAACGCGTGTTGTTACCGACTGTCAAGCACGTCGCGGGCGGCGCGCATTCGATTGATGGGGGTCAGGGTGACTGAATTCCGGGAAATGATCGCAACACGTTTTCACGCACATCGGCCGGCAGCCGGCTGGATTGCGGCGCGGTCCTCATCTGCTTCACCAGTTCCTTGGCGCGGACGAGAGCGCCGCCATCGGGCGACATCGACCCTCGCTTCTCGCGGTTGGACAACCGCGGCGTGAAGAACTCCTGGCGCATGTGCCGGACGGTGTGTTCGTCGGCGACGAATTCCTTGCCCGGGCCTTTTTCGACGAGCAGGTCCAGGGCCAACGATTCATCGTTGACCTCGATCCCCCTCAACACGCGCTGGCACATCCCGAGGATTTCGTTGTCCAGCACGAGCTTCTCGTAGGAGACCGTCAGGTCCGACTCCATGAGCCCCGCGATGTCGTGAATGTAGTTGGCCCCGGACATGGCAACCAACAAGCTGGACATGGCGCTCTCATAGGCGGCTTGCGTATCCACCTCTTTGGAATCCGTGGTACCGGCGGTCGAATAGAGCGGCAGCTGGAAGTGCTGGGCCAACTGAGACACGGCGGCATTGATCATGGCCCGCTCAATCGCGCCCCCGACGTGATGCATCGTTTGCAGGTTGGTAATCGAACCCACGCTGCCACAAATTCCCGGCGCGCCTTTTTGAACCGACTGGACCAGCGCGATCCCGGCTAATGTTTCCGCGATGTGAGTCAAGACGTTTCCGGCCAGCGTGATAGGGGACGTCGTGCCGCAGATCGGTTCGGTTGGCACCACCACCGGCAGCCCTTTTCTGGCCAGATAGCAGGTCATTTCGCCGTAATGATCGTCGATCTTAAAGGGGCTGATGATCAAGGTAATGAAGGAAACGAAAGGGCGTTTTCGCAGCGCCGCTTCACCACCGGCCAGCATCTCGGCCATTTTCACCACTTGCTGGCACCCGGCCATCGAGTAGATGCCGCCCATAACGTGTTTGGAGGTGTTATCCAACGCGTGGAAGAAACGGTTCACGTCGATGTCGTCGTGTCCCTTGATGTCATTGGGGAAAACATTGATGGTGAACAGATGGATATTGTCCAGCTGGTCGACCATCCGAGCATTGAGGATGACATCCTGAAGCGTTGACTGGCGATGCTCGCCGGTTTCGGGATCGAGCACGTAGATGGCGGTGCCTCCCGTGCCGTAGTGCACGCGGTTTTTCTCCAGCACGCAATCACATGCCTTGTCCCTCCCGTAGAGCGTGATGGACGACGGGTTCGAGGCAATCGCATCCTCCACCAGAGCGCGCGGCAGCCGTACCACCCCGCTGTCCTCATCCACCTCCGCCCCGGCACTTCGAAAGGCCTCGCGGGCGGACTTGGAATAAACCGCCATTCCGGACTGTTCCAGGACCTCGAAGGCGGCCGAGGCAATTCGCTCGACATCGCGCTTGGCAAGCGGTTGATAGAGGGACGACTGCAATCCCGGTTCCAAATGAGAGGCTGTATTCAGGTTCATAAGGTTCGATCGTTCCATGGTTCCGAATGTCTTCTAGTAAAGCCGGCTTGGAATTCGCCGGGGAATTCCAAGCGGCCCGCGGGGGCCGGCGTCTCATAACGCGAATTGCTCGACGAGCCCGCTCGCGCCGGCGTCCTCGAAAATCGCGATCGCGTCGCGAGCCGGGCAGGTTCGCTGGCTGAGCCGTTCTTGTAGCGGTTCCAGGTACTTCTCTTCACCGAGTCCGCGTTGCTGCAGGCCGAAGCGGGCAATGTCCAGCATGCGGCCCGCCAGTTCAGCCATCTCGAATTCGGCCGTGTTCCCATCCAATCCATCGCGGCAGGCGGCCTCGCGCGCCTGGCGCAGCGCCGCCCAGGAATATCGCGACAGTTCCTGCCAAGCCGCGTCCAAGGCCGATACCAACCCGAGCGTCAGCGCCGCGGCCAATTCCAGTTGGTCGGGGGGCTGCTGGTCAAACACCCGGTTTTCCACCGTAAAGTATTGGGAAATTCTTGCCGTGTACCAATAACAGGAGTTGTGAAGGCCGATATCCTCAAGTCGCGGGACCAGCCGGACCTCCTCGCCGTCCAGCGAGCGCCCGGTTGCCTCCGCCGAGGCGAAGTATTCCCCGAAAGCATCGAACCCGGGCAGCAGGATGGGTTTCCCATCCCGCTTGACGAATATCGGCGCTAGATTCTCGATCGCTCGCACGTAGTGTTCCAGGTTATCGAACGGCTGTTCCGGCATGCCGGAGCGGCCCTCGGCCGGTTTCCACCAATCCCACAGTTTTTCGTTCACGCAGAGGTATTGCTCGTCCCGCCGTCCTTGCCAAATCGCCGAATGGGCGGTCAGGGCGATTTGCGGCCCCGCGAACCCGTTCAACACGTTGACCGCTTTGGCCGCGTCCTCCGGATCGATGCTCACATGCACGTGGCTGCCGGCGTTCACCGTGAACAAATGCATGTCATCGCCGCGCTCCCGCGGAATCCGGCGATTTGAAGGCATGGCCTGATCCCAAAAACAGGATCGCGCCTTCTTGAAAAGAAGGTCTCGGCCCGGCGGTGTCACCGGTTGAATCCCATACCCCAGAAACCGGCTATCGCGTTCCTTGGCGAAAGACCTCAGCTCCCCGCGCAACGCTTCAATCGATTCGCTCAACTCGAACAGACTGGCCACGTGAGCCAGCGAAAACTCCGTTTTGCAGTAGCCGGTTTCACACGAAGCCACCGTGTCATTGTAGGGCCCCGGACTGGTGGCACCGGCGATTTGACCCGTAACCGCATCTTCAATCGCCTCCCAGCCATTTTCCGACAAATGATGCCACAACGCCAGTAGCTCGTCCAATGCGGCGGCGGTTCCATCCCGATTGACCAATGGAAACTTCAGCTCCGCGCCAATCCGCCGCTCGCTGAATTCGCGCGAGGCGACAGCGCGGCGAAAACCGTCAATGAAGTGCTCGTACAATTGCGACACAAATACTCCCTCTCTTCCCAACGCTACTCCACGGGCGCCACCCGCTTGGACCAAGCCCCCATGATTTGCCCTTCGCCCTCGATGATGAATTTGTAGCTCGTCAGTTCCTCCAGCCCCATCGGACCTCGCGCATGAAGCTTGTCCGTCGAGATCCCAATCTCCGCCCCCATTCCCAATGATTCGCCGTCGCAAAACATCGTGGACGCGTTGACCAGGACCACTCCCGAATCGACTCCGGATGTAAACTGTTTTGCATGCGACGCGTTACTGGTCACGATCGTGTCGGTGTGATGAGAACCATGCCGGTTGATGTGCTCGATGGCCTCTTCCACGCCCTCCACAATCCGAACGGACAAGATCAGGTCAAGGTACTCCGTTCGCCAATCCTCCTCCGTCGCCGGCTCGATCCGCTCGTCAAGCCGCCGCGTTTCCTCGCACCCCCGCAACGTAACACCACAATCGCGGACCAGCTTCAGGACCTCGTGCAGCCGGTCTTTTGCCTGGCGCGAAACCAACAGCGTCTCGGCCGCGTTGCACACTTCCGGCATGAGACACTTTGAATCGAGCACGATGTTGGCCGCCGTTTCCAAATCGCCGATCTCATCGAGATAGACGTGACAGACCCCTTCGTAATGCTTGATCACCGGAATCCTCGAATGCTCGGCCACCGAGCGAATCAGTCCCTTGCCTCCTCGAGGAATCACCAGATCAATGAACTCCTCCAACTCCAACAATTCACGAACTTCTTCGTGCGAACCGGAAACCACCTGAACGGCGTCCTCCGGCAGCCCGGCGGCGGCCAGCGATTCCCGCCACAGCTTCCCCAAAACCGCGTTGCAACGCTTCGCCTCCGAGCCCCCGCGGAGGATCGCCGCGTTGCCCGACTTGAGGCAAAAACTTCCCGCGTTGACGGTCACGTGCGGCCGCGCCTCGTAGACCATCAGAACCACGCCGAGCGGGACGCGAACCCGCGACACGTGCAGCCCCCCGGGCCGCACGTCCCGCCGGATCACCTGCCCCACCGGGTCCGGCAGCGCCGCGATCTTCTCCAGACTCTCTTGTCGGGACTCGAGCTTCCGCTCCCCGAACCGAAGCCGGGCCACCATCTTTTCCGGTAGCCCAGCCGAAATCGCAGCTTCCACGTCGTCCCGGTTGGCTTCCAGGATCAGCTCCTTCCGCGCCGCCAGGTTCTGGGCCATGGCATGAAGCGCCGCGTCCTTTCGCTCCCGCGATGCCGATGCCAGAACCCGCGAGGCCTCTCGCGCCGCCTTAGCCACCGAATACGCATTCCCACCCGCAGATCCGTCACATGCCATGAAAAACACCTTACCCGCACTAGTCGACCCAGAGAGCCCAAACCCCTGCCGCTCCGGCGCCCTCTCATCCCACGCTCGCGACCCCGCGCTCGCTGCTTTGCCGCGATGCACAAGAACGCACCAGCGACCGGAGACGGCACACTCACTGTATGCTTTCTCATCATGGCGAGCATGCCACCCGGCAGGGGGCGCGTGCGTAACCGGTGACGACGGGCGTTCCAATGCCAACCGGTCGAAAGTCCAACGGCGTCGAAAACCAATTGCGGTGCCGCCCCGCCGGGGCGGCGACCTAAACGAAACTCTTATCCCACAAAGAGTTCAGCCACCTTATCCATACTCTCGTTTAGTCTGCTTATGCGAAGAACGTCGTTCATTTTGAGTCAAGTTCTAGCGACCAACGGGAGCGGGCTAACACGGTTCGAGCGGTAGCTCGCATTGGTTCGAGGTCCTACCTCGTTAGATTCTTCCGGTTGGAAGGGGCCTGGGCGCGCAACCCCCCTTCCCCTCGGTCGGACTCGCGGCGAAACATTCCTTTTGCCACACGTACTAGAAGGCATATCGGGTCCGCAAATCGTTTTTTGCGTCCCGGCCAGTGGTCCCC
>JBNJEM010000339.1:0-8363 GCA_051745935.1 Planctomycetota bacterium | reverse complement strand
TTACGCGATGATTTACGAGTGGATCAAGGGGATCGACGCGGCCGAAGCGTGCCGGAAAGGGGTCTTGGATAAGACCGCGTTGGCTGAATTGGTGGACCAATCCACGGGCGATCTGGATAGCGCCGGGTTCATGGTCAGTGACAACAAGCCACAACACATCATTGTTCGCCCCCGCGGCGACGGCCAGTTGACGAAACGGCGCGATGGAAAAGTCGTGTACGGATTCGTCGACTTTGAATTGTTGAAACGGACGCCGAAACGTGAACAGGAGTTACGAGCCGCGAAGCGGCAGGACTATCTGAGACGGCAAGCGCATCGGTTCGAGCCGCGGGCCGAATTTCCCGAAGGCCTGTCGCCGGTTGAGATCATGGGCGTCGACTACGTGTTCGGCCATGTGGAAAGCAGTGGGGGAGCGCTCTGGGTGGTGGGACGCGATCCGATGCTTTTCGATTACTTTCTGCCGGAGAAGTGGCGGCGCACCCCGCGCACCCGCATCAGCGCCTCGCCGGTCGTTTTTGAAACCGTGACGAAAGACAATGCGCGCGTGGTGTGGCGCGTGTCGCGAGTCGGTCAGATTCCGGACGCCGATCCGTTTGTCAGACGCGAAAAACGGATCCTGGATTATGGTTACAACAGTCCGTTTGAGGAAGTCTCGATTGCCATGGAACTGTCGCGCAAAGGGATTGCCACCACGTATCCGCGGGCCATCTACATGACGGGCCATAAGTCGACGGTGTCATCCGCGCTGGTCGACGACAGCCGCTACGAGAGTCACGCTGGCCTGCAAACGCCGGAGGGACACCCGATACTCAGCCGCCAACACGAGTACATGACGATTTGGGGCTACTGGAATGGCCCGGACGACGTGCTTGCCGTCAAGGATGAACCGATCTACGAAGGGATCGACGCGCTCGCCGCCTACCGCGAGGAACGGCTCACCCAACGGCAATACGTGCGGGTCATGCGAATCGCCAGAAAACGGCTCGCCGCCGCCGGGATCGAAGACCTCAGCCTTCGCGGAACTCATCTGCTGTTATCGATCGACCGCCACCAGAACCTGGCCGTGGATAATCATGGCATTCCCCTCATTCGCATCCGTAACTTTGAACTGCTCAAACGCGTGTGAACCGAGTCAGCGCTCCATGCGTCTAAACGAGCAACGGACGCGAATGGTCGCGTTGGCGGCAACCCGTTTGGTGCTCTGCCGACAGTCGGGCCGCGCACGGGCTCCGCTCGGGTTGGTTACCGGCTGGAAATGATATCGTGTTACGACGCTCGCTCAGCCCGCGCCACTCGACCGTTCCCCCCCGGTTGCCGATCAGTCTTCTGTTGCCGAGCCGTTGTCCGTCACTTGAGGGACTCGAGGTCGAAATCGGCCGAATCGGTTCCCTCTGCTGGGACCTCGAAGGTGATGCTTTGATCGTAGGCTTCGGGGGGAAGCATCACGGGGGGCTCGTCCGGGTCAGGCTGGTAATCGACCGTGGAATCCTCGTCGGGGTCCTTGTAAGCCAGGCTTACCGTGTGCTTGCCGACAACCGCTCCCGGTTTCGAGTCCGAGCCCACGGTTTCTAGTGAATAGGTGCCGTCGGCGGAGGTGACCCCAACGCTGCCGGGCCCGGTCGTCCCTTCGGCTGGTTGAAAGTTGACCATGATGCTCTCCGCCGGTTCGCCGTCGACCGTGACCGTACCACTCACCGGCACGGTTTCCACGCTGGAAGCGCCGCAACCGGCGAGCGTTAGAGCGAGTACACTTAATGTTCCGACCCAAACGATCGTCCAGCGTCCGACGCTCGCCTTTACACCAGCGCGTACCGCGCAACGCCAATCCAAATCACGCATCTCTGTAACCACTGTGTTCGTCCCCTTTAGCTTGTTTTACAGGCTTACTTGATTCTTCGTAACAGCGTACAGCCCGTAACAAAACCGAACTCTCGCTTCCAAACGTCCTTGGATCATGGGAAACCTGCCTGGATTCGTTATGGGTTCTTAGCCGTCTGAAGCCCGGGGCTCGCCCGGGCGACAACGGTTGGGAAAAGGCCCCTGTGGCGTCCAGGCCACTCGAACACCCTCTTGCACGATGATGACTTTGTCCCCCGCGATCGGCGCTTCCCGATTGCCAGCGAGGCGTTTCCGAAATCGCTGTTTCCAGGAACACCGCCCCAACCGGCTGAGGCGTGCCCCCGTGTTGGCGGCGTTCATGATCGTGGCACATGGACACGAAGCTGGGTTCTATTGCGATTGAACCGGTCGTCTGCCGGACACGGTGGCAAGACGTTGGAAGTTCTCCATGTCAATGCTTTCACTCTGGAAGTGGACCGAGCCATCGCAGTAGAGGAAATTCATGCCGGACGGATGGAAACTTCCCCAGCCTCGTTTGCAGATGTTACTGTTGGGCACGGAATCGATACAATCACTCCAAACGTTGGCCTGCAGCGAGCCGCTGTACGGCGTCGCGCCGGACTTGTTGTACGAGGTATACCCATAGGCCCAGAAGGTGCCACGGTTGTGTTTGCCAATGGGTTTGTGCAACTCGCCCACGGCCGAGGTGTTGGACGTTCCATCCGTGATTGAGCCGAACGATTGGCAGGAACCGACTTTCCCGTTCCTCTCGTTAACGATGTGAAATACGCCGATCCAGTGGGCCGGCAGTTTGTTGATCTCCATGCCGTCCCACCAACCTCCTCCGTCGACGTTCTTATGACCGTTGCTTCGCCCGCTCATGCCTCGGTAAGACGCCATGCGGAACTGTTTACCATTTCCGCGTCCGCTCTCCGGTCTGAGCAGTACCGGTTCTTTGTCGCTGGGGCAGTGGTATACATCGACCAGCGTTTGATTAACCGGCATGTTGTCGTCGGCTATATTGTCTAATTCCTGATAGTACTGGTCGAACAAAGCGGTCTGTTCCAAGAACGGCAACAGTGCGATGCCCCAGTTCGTGCGGTAAGGTCCCCCAAAGCCGCCGACCGTCGTGATCACCCCAGGGGGAAAGCATTGGGCCGTGTCGTGATAATTGTGCATGGCCAGACCGATTTGTTTCAGATTATTGCTGCACTCGGTGCGCCGAGCCGCCTCGCGGGCAGCCTGTACCGCCGGCAGTAACAGCGCCACCAAAATCCCGATGATGGCAATGACCACCAACAACTCAACCAACGTAAACGCTTTCCGTCGAAACGAACTCTTCATGGCACTAGTCTCCCGCGGCAAAAGTAAAAACAAGACAAGGTTACCGGACCCGCGTTAAGTCTGACCAAAAATGGAACCGATTGCAACTGGTTCGTCAATATCTATTGCCCGATAATGCTCTGAAGTTTTCCCGCGAGGCGCTCTTTTGCGCCTCTAAAGGCCCCCTTGTTAGGGGGAGCAGGGGCGACTCCCTCCGCTACGCGCCTTTGGCGTAACCGTATTCCCGTAGCCATTTCCAGGCGTCACGAAGGGATTCTTCAAGCGGCCGCATCCGGTACCCCAGTTCCCGTTGGGCGCGGGTGCTATCAAAATAGTGGAAGCATTCCGAGAGCTTCACGGCTGCTGAATTCACGTTCGGTTCGTGCCGGGTCAACCATCCCCAGAGATCGCCGATACGGCCGGCCAAGAAACCGAGCGGCGGGACGCTGTGGCAAAAAGGACCACGACCGCCCGCGACATGGGCGATGTGTTGCCACAATTCCAGGTAGCTCAGGTTGTGGCCGGCCAGAATGTATTCCCGGCCAGTGGGGGCTTGGTTGAATGCGGCAAGAATGCCCTCGGCGACGTCGCGGACGTCGCCCACACTGCCCCCGCCGACGGGCGCTATGGGAACAAAACCGCAGCCCACCTCCAGGATCATGCGACCGGAGGAAGGTTTCCAGTCCCAGGGACCGAACATGAGTCCCGGATGGACAATGACTCCATCCAGTCCGCTTTCGATCTGTTTTCGCACCGCGGTTTCGCCCGCCTGTTTGCTCACCACGTAAGGGCAGCGGATGTTGGGCGCGGCCGACCACGCTTCGTTTGCTGGTTTCGTCTTCGTGCCGACCCCGAGCGCGTTGATGGTGGAGACATGGACTAATCTCGCCCCTGCTTCTCGCGCTGCCCGCGCCACGTGCAGCGCACCTTGATGGTTCGTGGCTTCATGCAACGCTTTGTTTTTCCATCCCAGCAGCACGCAGCCCGCCGCATGGATCACGCCGGTGCATCCCTCCATGGCCGCTGCCAGTGACGCGGGGTCGGTGACATCGCCAGTGGCCATTTCCACCTCGAGCCCCTCCAAAGGGCGAAGGTTCCCTGTCTTTCGCGTCAAAACGCGGACATTGGTCATCCGTTGAACAAGTAAACGTGTTATGTTATTGCCCAGCAGGCCCGTGGCGCCGGTGACCAGCACGCGATCCCATTTGTTGTCGCGGTTCATCTCCGAGGTTAACATGGCTCGCGGGCTCCTGATACATTGTCCATTTGGGGTCGTGGAAAACGGTAAGGTTTTGTACCCGGTGTTGTTTCGCTTCGTGGCCTGCCAGCGTTGAGCAAGGAACCTAATTGGACAGCGCCGGTTTGCTTAACCATCAGCACGGGGCCAGTGGGGCTAACATTTTCTGCCATACAACTTTACATCCATCGGTCCAGCCAAAGTGCCGATGTCCAACTAAGGGCAGTTTTTCCTTGAAATGCACGGGAAAAAGGAGCTTTTCGGCCCGAGTTATATGCAACTGCGGGGTTTACAACCCGCAACACAGCCGAGTTCTCGCTTCCAAACCCCTTTGGATTACGAGGCCTGTGAATAGTTTTCTGATAGGGGCCGAGAGCACCGAGGCGCCGAACACGCTTGCCACAGCGTAACGTTTATGGGAATCGAAGGAAATCAGCAGATGAGCGATCTGACAATCAAACCAGTGGAAACTCGCGGCGAACAGCGACAATTCGTCGATTTGGCCTGGACAATCTATCGTGGTGACCCGAACTGGATTCCTCCTCTCCGCCGGAATTTGGAAGAGCTGGTGGGGTTTCGTCATCATCCTTTCCACGATTTCGCGGAGGTCCGAACTTGGCTCGCCTGGCGCCATGGGCAACCGGTGGGGCGAATCGCGGGCATCGTGAACCCGGTTCATAACGCGAAGTACGCTGAAAATCGCGGTTTCTTCGGTTTCTTCGAATCGATTGACGATCAGGAAGTCAGCTGTGGATTATTCGATACGGTGCGGGCCTGGCTGCAAGAGCAAGGCATTTCAGATCTCCGTGGACCGGTCAATCCTTCTCTCAACTACGAAATCGGATTGCTCACCGATGGTTTCGACTCGCCCCCAACCTTCATGATGACGTACAATCCGCCGTACTATCAGCGGTTAATCGAAGACTACGGCTTTGGAAAAGCACAGGACTTGTACGCGTTTTGGGGGCACGTGGACATGCTGGCCACGCTGGACAAAAAGCTCGCGTTCATTATCAAGTCCGCGACCGAGCGGTTTGACATCAAATTGCGCACGATGGATCGTTCCCGGTTTCGCGAGGATGTGGAGACTTTCCTGCATATCTACAACGCCTCCTTGGAGGGGACTTGGGGGTTCACGCCCTTGTCGCAGGGCGAGATCGAACACATGAGCAAGGCCCTGAAACACTTGATGATCCCGGAATTGACCGCGGCGGCGGAAGTCGATGGACGGACCGTGGCGGCGGCATTCGGCCTTCTTGACTACAATCCTCGGATCAAGCAGATCAATGGCCGGTTGTTTCCCTTCGGATTCATCCGCCTGTTGACCCGAAGAAAACGAATCCAGAGAATCCGGTTGATTAGTACGAACGTATTGCCGGAGTTCCAACGGTGGGGCCTGGGCGTGGTCGTGCTCGCCCAACTCGCTCCCGATGCCTTGAAGTGGGGGATCAAAGAAGCTGAGTTCTCCTGGGTGTTGGAAAGTAATCAACTCTCCTACAAGTCACTCAAACGGGGTGGGGCGAAGTTGGTGAAGACCTACCGCATCTATGATTACCCCGCCCCGACCTAGGAATCGCTGGCGTGGGGAGCCTCCCGCGGCGGTTCAGTAAACCGAAAAGAGCGACACGCCCGCCACGCGTGACGTGGCTGGCTCCTCTGCCACCCCATAAGACACGTTCCGAACCGAACGATGACCGTATGAACCCACGCGCATCCGAGCGAATACAGAGGGCAGTCTACGCAGGCGTTCAGTAAGCGACCTAAAACAGAACAGGAACATTCATGGTCTGCTTCATTCGCGCGGTGCGAAGATGGCCGATTTTGGGGCCCGCGCGAATGAAGTTGACCGCGAATACGGCCCCGGTCGTCAGTTCGTCGGAGTCTAGCAGTGTCGGCATGGATTGATCGTGGAAAAGTCCAGGTTTGGGGCTTCAATAGGGTAAAATGGGGGACCCTTCTTAGGAGCCCATGGAGTGAATGAATGCCCCTCCTCTGGTCCCGGGCGGGCCAAGTTATGACCAAGGCCACATACAACCTTGCGAGTTCCCGGGAAGGGGGCTATGATCGCCACGGATCGGGAGTGACTTCCAGGCCGCGCGCGCCGGAGGAGACCGCTGAGTTACTGGCAAGCCGGTGGCATGCAAGCGGTTGGGAGTGCTTGGTTTTTCGTAACTTTTTAGCGAACTGAAGTAAGGCTCTTCCAGGCAATGAGGGGTGGACAACGGCCCTGTGGAGCGCGCAGGCCGGCGTCCGCTGTCACGGATCCTTGCCGGTCCAACACGCGGGCGAGCGGACTCTGGCCTTGCGGTTAAACAGGGTACGTCATAAGGGATTTGTGATCACGAAGCTAGGATTCTACTTCAGACGGCTAAAGTGTTACGGTTTTTCGGCAGCGAACGGGAGCGTCCTCGGCGCAACGCCGGGATACATTTCAGGCGGTTGGATTTTTCCGGGTGGAAAGCTACCCGACGCAAGCCGTCCTCCCGTTGATCGGACTCGCGGCGGAGAAAGTCATCCGCGACCGGTATATTTCTGGGCTTTTCAGCTTGCTGCAGGCTGTAAGAGGCCCTTACCAAGTCATTCGGGTTTACTGCCCCAGGAAAAGGGGGGGCAGGAGGTCGTTGTGTTACTCGTCCGGCTAGAATGTTCAGCGCTTCCGGGGGGTCTCCCGGGGGAAGAGCTCGGTGGGTCGAAGGAAAGTCGGATTCTACATGGCTAGGCAACCTCACACATCGAGACAACAGAGAGGCGGGAATACTGCACTTGGCGGGCAGGTGGTGATCACGGGGATGGGGGTCGTCAGCCCGATTGGGATTGGGGCCGATGCCTACTGGGAATCGCTGTGTCGTCAGCGGAGTGGGGTGGGGATTCTCCCGGATCGAGCCAATATGGACTTGCCGCTTTGCATGGGAGGGGCGATCGAGGGGTTTGACCCGCGGCAACATATCAAGCCTCGCAAAGCGTTGAAGGTGATGTCCCGCGAAATCCAAACGGGCTGTTCGGCGGCTGAACTGGCCGTGCAGCAGGCTCGGTTGGGGCGTCACCGGGTGGATGCGCAACGGTTCGGGGTGGTGTTCGGTGGTGACATGCTTTACTGCGAACCGGACGAGTTACAAGATGTCTACCGGCGGTGCGTGGCGGACGGCCAGTTTTGTTTTGGCCGTTGGGGCCAGGTGGCGATGGCCCAATTGTATCCCCTTTGGATGCTCATGTACTTGCCCAACATGATCGCGTGCCATATTGGCATTGCGCATTCTGCTCGCGGATCGAGTAACACGATTTGTCAGGGGGAGACCTCGAGCTTACAGGCCATGATTGAAGCGGCGACGATCATTTCGCGCGGTCAGGCGGATATCATGATTACGGGCGGCAGTAGTTCGCGGTTGAGCGTCACGCCCATGTTATACCGGGGCATGGCGCATTTGTCATCACGGATTGAATCTCCGGAAGAGGCTTGCCGACCCTTTGACGCGGCTCGGGATGGGACGGTCCACGGTGAGGGGGCCGCGGCGTTCGTGCTGGAGAGCGAAGAACATGCCAGGGCACGGGGGGCCAAGGTGCTGGCGCGGCTGCGAAGCTGGGGCCAGTTTTTCGACCACGATAAGCGGGGGGAAGCGCCGCCCGGCAGGGCCATTCGCCGTGCGATTGAAATGGCGCTGCTCCAGGGGGCACTGAACGCCGACGCCGTGGGACACTTCAATGCCAATGCGGCGGGACTGGTCTCCGACGACGCGATCGAGGCGAACGCCATTCGCGAGGTATTGGGGGACGTGCCCGTGACGGCGCCCGCGAGTTTCTTTGGCGTGTTGGGGGCGGGGCGTGGGGCTGTCGAACTCGTGGCGAGCGTGCTGGCGCTGGAACACGGACTGGTGCCCGTGACGTTGAATTACACGCGGCCCGATCCGCGTTGTCCGGTAAACGTCGTCCACGGCCAGCCGCTGGCCGCCGAGCATCCAACGGCGGT
>JBNJEM010000338.1:0-8394 GCA_051745935.1 Planctomycetota bacterium | reverse complement strand
TTTAGAAAGGGCCGGAATGCGCGGCGGATGACCGCCTTCATCCACCGATATAACAGAAGCCAAGAAAGACTTCCCTCTTGTGTTCGCGTGCTAACCATCCGAAAGTTCCCACGAATGGCTGCAAAACACATGCCCCCCACGACGGGAGGGAAGCTTTCCGGAGCCGTACAAATCTGACGGAATGACTCGAAATCGCGCGGCATTCTCAATATGATCGATTGCCCCTTGTGGACCATTCATAGCGATGTTTACAAAATATTCACCTGGCAACAGAGGCAATTGAGCAATGGTGCAGTTCACGGCCGAATGGGCATTTAGATGACATAAACTGAACCCTTGAAACTCCGTGTTGAGATGAATTAGTCGCGTGCCATTGTGACTGTAGATGGTAAGGGAACAGTTTGACGTGTGCGTGTCAGCCCGTATGGTATAGCCAAGGCGAAAACCTATCGACCTTCCAGCAGCGATTTCGTTGGCTGTGTCGTGACCATCCGTTATGTCGAGCGACGTGAATCTTACTTCGCCGCTTCCCCGTCGATCAGTCCGGTCATGTAGCGGAATATTCGTTATCGTGTTGGCATTCCCCATGTACGCGGAAACTACACGGTCGGTATCACCTCCTGTTTCTATTTTGCCTCTACTGAGTAACATTGAAGATCCACAGAGGTTGTGCACCGCCGCCATATTATGACTCACGAACAGCACGGTTCGCCCGCCCTGGGCCACGTCGTGCATCTTTCCCAGGCATCGTTTTTGAAACTCGGCGTCGCCGACGGCGAGGACTTCGTCGATCAAGAGGATTTCAGGGTCGAGGTGGGCGGCGACGGCGAAGGCGAGCCGGACGCGCATGCCGCTGGAGTAGCGTTTGACCGGCGTGTCGAGGAACCGTTCCACCCCCGAAAAGTCGACGATCTCGTCGAACTTCCGTTTGATCTCCTGACGCCGCATGCCAAGAATCGCGCCGTTGAGGAAAATGTTCTCCCGCCCCGTCAGTTCGGGATGGAACCCCGTGCCAACCTCCAACAAACTCCCGACCCGCCCATGGATCTCCGCCCGGCCCGTGGTCGGTTTGGTGATCTGGGTGAGGATTTTCAGCAGCGTGCTCTTGCCCGCCCCGTTGCGCCCAATGACCCCCACCACCTCGCCACGCTTCACCTCGAACGACACGTCCTTCAACGCCCAGATTTCATTGTCGCGCCAACCGCTCCCCCCACGCCCGCGGCCGCCATCGTCGAACATCAGCGCTTTGGGAGATCGCCGAAACATGCGGCCCGGCAGCCGCACGCCCCAACGGATCAACTCGCGAAACGTCGCGTGAGGATCAACCTCGCCCAGACGATAACTCTTTCCCAGGTTTTCAGCGCGAATGGCAATGTCAGACATATGGAACTCTGAACTCAACAAACATCGACGACCCGCTCTTCCATGCGACCGAAGTACATGACGCCACTGAGGAAAGCGGCCAAAGTGACAATGGTCGAGGGGATGACGATCAAAGGCGATAACCCGCCGCTGCCGAGCAGCGCCCAGCGGAATCCCTCGATCACCCCGGCCATGGGATTCAATCCATAAAGCACCAGGGCCCAAGAGGGCAGCTTGCCTTCCAAACTGGCGACGGTGTAGACCACGGGGCTGACAAACATGCCAATACGGATGACAAACGGCTGCACGTAAAGAAAATCGCGATAGATGGCCGCCAAGGCCGAGAGCCACAGCCCCACCGCCAGCGATGCCATCACCGCCAACCCCACGAAAAACGGCAGCGTCAACACAGCGAACCCTGGCATTACCCCGTAAAAGACCATCATCAGCATCAGCGCGCCAAATGCGATGGCGAAATCGGCCAGACAACCAATTGTCGACGATAATGGCAGCATGATCCTCGGAAAGTAGATTTTCTGGATCATATTGCGATTTTTGACCACGCTGTTGCCCGAACGAGTCAACGATTCGGAAAATAGCTGCCACGGGAGCATGGCACAGAACGTGGACAAAAAATAAGGAACCTCACCGGCAGTCGGTTCGTTGCCAGCCCCCAGCAACAATCGGAAAAGGACCGCGAAAATTCCAGTACTCAGAAGCGGCTGGATTAGAACCCACGCCACGCCGAGTTCCGACTGCTTATACCGCACCTTGATGTCCCGCCACACCAAAAAGAACAGCAGCTCGCGATGCTGCCAAAGCTCGCGAAAGTCGATGGGAACCCAACCATTCTGCGGCTGAATGATCGTCACGGGAATCTCGCCGCGCGACGCGGCCACGCCACCCGTCTCCCCGCGAGCCGCCCCCTCTTGCTCCCCAGGATTGGAACCACTCGAATGCGATGCGGTTGAAGTTGATTCGACTGGACTATCGACGCTCATGTTTGAACAATCCGCCGGCGCGGGACCCACTTTCAAGGTGCAATGATCAAGAATTCCGAACGTACAACCGATTCCGCCGCGCCTTGCGTCCACTCCGTGTTGAAACAAGGACCAAAGGGACCAGCCGGGAACGACCCGATGGCGAACCAAAGGCAACGCAGCAGACGACGAAAATCCCGCCACCCCCGCACTTGACCAAATCCCGGAATTCTCAGCACGATACACCGGCAGCCATTCCCACCATGTCCCTGTTCGTCAAGCTCTTCCGGTTCCCTTCGCGGACCGTCCTCCCGTCGGTCGGACTCGCCGCGAACAACTCCTATTGCGACGCGTATGGCCCCATCTCAGCGCGGACTCCGTCCTCGTGGGTTGCATCGCCCTTGTCGATACACCACTCAGCTTCACGCTTGTCTTTTGGTACCTGGCAGGCAGGCCGCCGCGGAGAACAGCGCTGCCGTCACCCATCCACGGCATTGTCCCACGGTGATACACGGATTAAACAAATACGACAAGAGCAAAAATCTGACGCGATTGGGATAGGGAGATACCGTGTTGACCCTAACGTTGCAAAAAGTATATGTAGGACGGGTCTCCAGGCCCGTCTTTTCAAGTGCGAAATCGTACTTGATCTGGTGTCCGCGGATCTCACGAAATGTGAGATCTTCAAACAACCGCAAAAAGACATTTATGTGCTGTAAAGGACGGGCCTGGAGACCCGTCCTACGCCGTCTTTCTGCAACAATAGGGTTGAGACGTGGGCGAATAAAAGCCAGACACAACGCTCGCCGCCATGCTTGAAGGAAAGTGCTAGCGGGAAACCGACAGCATGTCGGACAGCATGATGGAAGGCCAAAGACTCGTTGGCCGGCTATCGGTCTCGCCATAACACCCGATCACTGATACCAAGCTCTCGCTGCTTGGCCTGAATCTCTTGGCGAAACCGTTTCGCGTCGACCGGGTAGCCGGCGGTGGGCCGAAGCTTGAAAACGTGCTGTTGCCAAAACTCGTTGAACGCCCGCATGGCCAGTTCCCGCAGGTACTTCGAGAACATGGACGCCAGAGCGGCAGGGAGAAATCGTTCGCCTTTGGCCACGAATTGAGCTTCGACGCGCCGCGAGGGCGGCCCCCAACAATAGGAACTTTGACGACGGGTTTCCTCGCGGATTTCGATCAGGTAGTCCGGAAACACCTGCTGCAACAGGGGCCCATATCGATTGCGGCCGCCGTGTTTATCACTCTGCAGCAAGACCTTGCCGGTTGTAATGGGCTGCAATAACCGCTCAACCAACTCCAGCATCCACACGGAGAGCGCGCCTCCTTTGCTGCCGCACGCCCGGACCCGGTGGTTGAATTCCTCGGGAAAAACCAACCGGACGCGGATCGCTACCAGCTCCACGTGGCTCGCCGCCAGAGCCTCGCGCAATACGCGTTGGCCCGACGCAATGGCCCCGGCCGAAGCAGCAACGGGAATCGAGCCCTCGAAATCACTGTACCAGGGGACCGTCTCCAGCACCCCGGTACACGCTTTGTCGCATCCCACGAGCAGCTCGCGCCACGTGCCGGGAAACCACGTCCGCCCCTCGCCGCTGGCGGCGGCCATTGCCGCGAACACGCCTCGCTCCAAGGCCCCAAGCCCGCTAGCGGCGCGGTAGAGCGATTTCGAGTCCCCAATGCACAATGTTGCTTCCTGTCGGGTTGCTTCCTGCCGGGTTGCTTCGTGCCGGGTTGCTTCGTGCTGGAGGTTGCGCACGCCCGGCGCGCATATGCCCGGCAACAGCTCGTACAGCCGCTGGCCGTCCACGCCCTCCGGAACTCGCCACAGCGTGCCCGCCATCGCCAATGGCCCTAAATTCGGACCATATCCAGCTTCGTCCGTGCCTATCAGATATGCCATGTCGCGATCCGACTGTCGGTTGTCAGGGATCTCGGAATCTCAAACGGTAAGCGTCTGGGCCGTTCGAAGCGCGCGAAACGCTTGCACTTCGAGTCAAAATGTGTTTTCGATAACCACTTCCGAGAGGGGAACTTGACCGGGGCGCGGCCAAGCCTCCTTGGTCGGTTTGCCAATGGCCACGAACATGGCGACGACGTGGTCCGGGGGCAAATGAATCAGCTTCCCCACCGCGTCATAATCAAAACCGTCCATGGGGCAGGAATCGTATCCGAGAGTTCGCGCGGCGAGCATCAACGTTTGCGCGGCGATGCCGCAAGACCGCATGCCTTCGTCGCGCTGAACGCCCTCGTGCCCGCGATAGTATTGATCGATTGCAGGAAGCAGAAAGTCTTGCACTTCCCGCGGGGCCCCCGCCCAGTACCGGCCAGGCTCCTTCTCCCACGATTTAGTATCCGCGCACAACACAATCAGCAAGGAGGCGTCCGTCACCTGTGCCTGATCCCATGCCACCTCCCGAATCCGTTTGCGAAGCCGCGGGTCGCGAACAACGACGAATCGCCAGTTTTGAATATTGAAGGCGGTGGGAGACAGAATCGCCAGGGAAAGCAATTCCTCAATCTCCTCTTCCGACATTCGATGGTTCGGATCGTAGTGCTTCACGGCCCGCCGAGTCTTGATGGCTTGAATGGTATCCATTTACTTGTCTCCGTTGAATTCCTTGACTGCGTCTATCATGGCCACTAGATTGTCACGTGGCGAATTAGCAAGAGCGTTGTGTATGGCATTAAAGACAACACCACCACCCGGCGAGAATACCTCACAGCGTTCCAGCACCTCGCGGCGAACTTGCGCGGGAGTTCCGAAGGGAAGTGTCTTTCGGGTGTCCACCCCGCCGCCCCAAAACGTCAACCGGTCGCCGTATTTCTCTTTCAACTGTCGGGGATCCATGTTGGCCGCCGAACACTGGACGGGATTCACGATGTCGAATCCACAGTTTCTGAAATGCGACATGAACGGTTCGGCGGCCCCGCAGCAATGTTTAAAGGTTTTCCAGGTTGTGTTCTCGTGAACCCAGCCGGTAACCAGACCTGGCTCCCGACTCCAGAACCCTTTCGATGGCAGGAACTCTAAATGGTTGTCACTGTTCAACCGATTGGCGTACGTCGGGCTTTCCAGCTTGACAGCCGTGCATCTGGCGAGACACGGCACGATTCCCTGTCAACCGGCTCTTTGGCATTTCGACGTTAATCTCACGCTAGCTCCGGTGTTCACGAATTGTACCTTCCAACAGTCCCTTTGAGAACACGGCACGGCAATGGCTTCCTCGAACTCCCGTAACACTTTGCCCGTCTGGGATGGGCGCGGCACGGGCCGGTGGGGAAGTGGCGCTGCGCAACCAAACAGATACACGTTTTGAAAGCGGGGGGAACGGCGAGACCCTCTGTTTTTTGAGTGATTCTGGAGGTCTTTTTTCATCCGTGGGTCCGCGCTGCCATACGTGGGCTTCATTATGACATCTCGGATTTTATCGCGGGGCGGGAGCGACCGAAACACGACATTCATGATCGATCCATTGCACGCCATCGCGCGAAGGGTTAGAGTCTTAGGGTGTAGGTAGCCGTTCACGAGCGCTGCCCCACGGCTTGGACACGCAAGGCCCCCATGGATGCCACGGGCTTGTCCCGTGGTGGTTCACGCTTGCCGCTACACACCGGTCAGACACACCACTGCTGGCGGTCGGTAGCGTGGAACGTAACGGACCACGGGACAAGCCCGTGGCATTTGCACCTTCAAAAACCTTCCTTGAAGATATGCGACGGAAGTGCGAGCATGGGGGATACCAGTCTCTTGCCCGTGAACGATTACGGGTGTAACATGCGCGCACGGTGCGCGCATCCTTGACGTGAGCGACCAACGGGAGCGCGCCATCCCTGTGCGGTGTCCCTATTTGGTTGGCGGCCCTGCCGTAGGTTGGACGATGGAAAGGCAGCGAGCCTTGAAGCGGAACCCGATATCGTCGCGTGCCAGGCTTACATTGAAAGACGAAGAATCATGAAATCGACCCGCGCTATCCTGACCCTTGTTGTGATGCTGTTTTTTCTCCACGATCCTTCCTCCGGATATGAAATACCCAGCGGCGGAACGGGCATGTTGGCCGGCCCCTTCCCCGAGGTGACTCGCCTTGGCAACGCCGGCGATCCAGAGGCTGAAAAGAATGTCGTCGAAGTAAAGGACATGCATTTCCAGAAGGCCGTTCGCGTAAGATCGACGCGCCGTCCGGACAACCAGTGGGGCGTTGTTGTTCACGCGGATACGCGCGGTAACATTGCCAAAGGCGATGTGATCCTGATCAGTTTCTGGATGCGTACCGTCACCAGTGAAAGTGAATCCGGGCAGGGAACAGCGGCGGCCATGCTGGAACGAAACAGGGCGCCACACGAGAATATCGCCAGCCGGAAGGTGTCCGTTGGGGATGAGTGGCAACACTGCGTGATTCCCGGACGGGCCCAACAGCGGCGGGCCGACGGCGAACACCAAATCGCCATCCACCTTGGCTTCGCGCCCCAATGCATCGAAATCGGCGACTTCCAGGTCATCAATTATGAGCGCGCCGTCGATCTGGAGGATCTGCCATACATGAGAAGTACCTACGAAGGACGTGAACCTGACGCGGCGTGGCGCAAGGCCGCGAAAGATCGCATAAGAAAGCATCGTCAAGGCGAGCTCGTGGTTCGTGTCAGGGGAGAATCGGGAGATCCCGTCTCGGGGGCGCGCGTGTCGGTCACGATGCGGCGGCATCAATTCGATTTCGGTTGCGTTCTCAATCCAAGTGCGTTCGCCCGGCAGGACAAGGACGGACGCAAGTATCGGCAACTGTTCGAAAGGTACTTCACAAAAGCGCCTACCGAGTCCGGCTTCCGCTGGCAGAACTGGAGCCGGGGCTCGGAGCAGCAGCGGATGGAAAGAAGACAGCGGCTGGATGCTGCGTTGAATTGGCTGAATGAACGTGACATCGAAGTTCGCGGCCACTATCTCATGTGGGCTCCGATCCAAGCGCGGAACAAGCCGGTTGAGCTGGTCGATCAGCCGGAAAAGCTGTTGGCGGCCCTATGGCGGCATGCCGAAAAGAAAGCGAAGTGGGCGGGAAAACGCGTCCAGGAATGGGATGCGATCAATCATATCGTGGCGGAGTTCGGCGGCACTCGGTTCGACGAGGTGTGTGGCGGCAACAGCGTATACGCCGATATGATCAAGAAAGGCCGAGAATGGGTGCCGCACGCGGAGATGTGGGTCAATGAAGGCCAAATACTGGTCGGCGACGGTGATCGGATCGAAGCCTACCAGGAAGTCATCGAGGACCTGACCACCCTGGGGGCCAAGCCGGACGGGATTGGTTTCATGGGGCATTTTCAAGCTGAGAAACTGCCTCATCCGGAACAAGTCTTCGCCCGCGTCGAATCCTTCGACAAATTCGGTTGCCAAATGCAATTGACCGAGTTCGACGTGGAATGCGGGCCGGATGAACAACTCCAGGCTGATTACCTGCGGGACATCATGACCATCGCCTTCAGCCATCCGTCGATTGAAGCCATTGTCATGTGGGGCTTTTGGGAAGGGCGTCACTGGCGTCCATCGGCCGCTCTCTGGCGGAAAGACTGGTCCCTTAAACCCGCGGGCGAAGCCTGGCTGGACCTGGTCCGGGACACGTGGTGGACCGATGTGGAAGGCGTCACCAACAAGGATGGCGTATTCCGGACCAGGGGGTTCCTGGGAGAATACCAGGTGACGGTTTCACACGATGGACGCGTGGCGAAACAGGAACTCAGCCACGCTCAGCCAGAGTCGATATCCAATGTCACGTTGTCCAGGTAATACACCCCTTCCTGGTTGTCCAGGCTGGAGATTCCGAACGAGGTGCAGGTGGAAAACTGCTCGCTGTTATACCGGTCGCGGGTGACTTTCTCCGCCGCGACTCCGACCAACCGGAGGACGGCTTGCGTCGGGCAGCTTTCCACCCGGAAAAATCCAACCGCCTGAAGTATACCCTAACGTTGCAAACAGTATATGTAGGACGGGTCTCCAGGCCCGTCTTTTCAAGTACGAAATCGTACTTGATCTGGTGTCCGCAGATCTCAC
>JBNJEM010000337.1:0-8430 GCA_051745935.1 Planctomycetota bacterium | reverse complement strand
TTTCGTGAGATCCGCGGACACCAGATCAAGTACGATTTCGTACTTGAAAAGACGGGCCTGGAGACCCGTCCTACATATACTGTTTGCAACGTTAGGGTATGCCGGTCGCGGATGACGTTCTCCGCCGCGAGTCCGACCAACGGGAGGACGGCTTGCGTCGGGCCGCTTTCCACCCGGAAAAATCCAACCGCCTGAAATATAAGGCCAGGAAGGGTTGTGGCGTTTGAGGCCCTGGAAAACCCGAATTGCTGATGCCATCTCCGGGCAACGGTGGCGCCGTTGGCGGGCAAGCGAGGCTTGTGCGGCGACGGACCTCGGGACGGCAAGGCTTGATGAAATTCGTGTCGTGATTCATGTCGGTTCTGATCGTGGGACGTTATGTGGGAGTTGATGAGATGTTATGGCGATTCACAGGGTTATGGTTACTGGTCTTGTTCGCGCCGTTCGCGGCCATGGCTCAAGAGGCGGAAACGGGCAAGACGGTGGAGGAGCTGGATAAGGAAATCCAAGCCGTAAAGACCACCATTCAGGAACTCGAACAACAACAGGCGGAGATGCAGAAACAATTGGACGACCTGACCAGCATGCAGAACGAACTGGCGGACCTGCAGCGGGAGCAGGCGGTCCAACAGCAGCAGGTGTTGAACTCCATCACCAAAACGGATAGCACCGGTAACGAAGTGTTGCAGCTGAGCGCCAACATGGAAAAGAGCGAGGAGTTTCGGCAAGAAATGCGGAAAGCGGTGCACGGCTCGCTGGAAAACAAAGGCCGGGTGATCATCCGAAACAAAATGGCAACCCAGCAACGTATCCGGGTTAACCAAACGAACTACGACATCGATGCTGGAGAATCGCTCACGCTGGAAGTACCGGCCGGTACAGTGGCCACGAAACTGCCCGGCCAGTCGTTGGTGAATTGGGCCATCACTCCGCCCGAATACAAACAGACGATTGACATCGTTCCCGAGTCCGAAACCCGGGTTACCCGTTACCGGCCCGCCGAGAACTCGGAGAGCGTGACAACCTATCGCCCTCTGAGTGAAGCACCCTCGGTGTATCGGCCACCCGTGGAAACCTACGTTGTCGAGCCGGCGCCGATCTACTGGCCAGTCTTTCCGTTCTAGACCGGTTTTCGGTCCACTTGCGGCGGACCGTGGGGCGAGGTCAACCACGCGTCTCGCGACCGCCCACCACATCTTCAAGCTCCCATCGAGCCGTCGCGTCTTTCCGGGGAGCATTTGAAAGGGCGTATTGCCAGATGGTCTGGAGCTGGTCGACGGTGTGAATGTCATAGTACTTCCGCAGAGCGGCGTCCCAACCGTGCTTCTTGCCGTACTGTCCAAATGCGAACAGTGTTTGGGGGTCGCCGTCGCGCGAGAGCAAGAGTGCGGTGAGCGACGCGGCCACGGTGTAGGCCTCCATGTCGCTGGCCGGGATGTTCTCGGCGGTCAGCACCTCAACGATCCGCGGCCATTGGCGCGTATGAGTGAACGCGTGGATTTGTTCCTGGCGTTGCCGTTTCCGCTCAGGATCGTCGTAGTGGCTGGCAATCCCTTCTTCCAGCCAGGCGGGCAACCGGTTGGGGTGTGGAAACCGAGTCGCCAGGACCACGTGGACCATTTCATGGGTGAGCGTAGTGCCCAAGGCAAGCTCCGGGGACGTGGCCAGGTAGAGTGAATGATAGTTCCGGTTGGGGTTGTCCATCGCCCATGTTAAACCCGCGTCCCGGTCCGCTTCGAACGAGATCGTCACGATGGTACGACCTTCGCGCGGCGGCAACTCCCGTCCCAGCCAGTGCCGAGCAATCTCGCTGCGCAGGCGTTCGGCATTTTCCAGCACCTCCGTGGCGTATTCGTTCGCTTCTCGAGCATGTTCCGGCTTTGGAGTAAGAACCGTGAAGTTTTCACTCTTGGCAAAACCGCTCCCCGTCCTGTCGGCCGCTTGGAGATAGGATGAGGCTATCACAAACAGGCAGCCCCACAACGTGAGGTGATGGGTCGTCATGTGGTCCCTCCTTGACCTTTGGTCGGCGAAATCCATTTCCGAAGCGCGATCTGGAATGACCCCGGCGCTCGATAGGGCGATCGCCTATCCCGATGTCCCGCCCTGATTGACCTGGGCTTCGGGTTGGTGGTTCCACACAAACCCAGTTCCGCCCAAGTCGCCAGGGGTCGGCAAGCTTACAGGACGCTTCGTCTGTCGCTCCACGAGCTCCGTTGGGGTTCCACGCCGCGCCAATGATGCGGGGCGATTGTTGTACCACACCTGTTTGTGAGTTCAAACACCAATATGAGCAAATTGGCGAATCGGCAAGCCGGAAATCCATATTGGCCGTCGAAAAGGGGGCATTTGCTAGCTGTTTGGCCTCCGGCATTCTCGGGTTCGGGTTCCCGGATTCTCAAAAATCGCTCTAGGTTCATTCGAGCGAATGCGATACTCTGTGCGGACCTCGCATCCTCGGGCGCGCCGGGACTTGAAGGGAACCGGACATACGCCTCCAGTTCCTTGCGGACGGAAATGCCCCGCCCCTATCGGTGTCGAGCCCGGGGACGATCGGGGCGTTTTACAGCCGGCAACAAAACCAGGCTCCCGCTTCCAAAATCCCAGGATTACGGAAAACATGCACGGTTTCGTTAGGGCGTTTTACAGCCGGCAACAAAACTAGGCTCCCGCTTCCAAAACCCCTGGATTACGGAAAACATGCACGGTTTCGTTAGGGCGTTTTACAGCCGGTAACAAAACCAGGCTCCCGCTTCCAAAACCCCAGGATTACGGAAAAGGTGCACGGTTTCGTTAGGCCGTTTTACAGCCGGTAACAAAACCAGGCTCCCGCTTTCAAAACCCCAGGATTACGGAAAAGGTGCACGGTTTCGTTATGGGTTCTTAGGCTATTTCAATTCGCGAGCGGTTCGCCGGCCGCCTCCCGCAAGGCGTCGGCGTCGCCAAGTTGTGTTGTCGCGGGATGCGACGACCGGTCAACGCGTGTCAAGGAGTGACCATGTTTTTCCCCCGTTTTCGACCCAATGCAACCCGATCCACACCTGCGTCTCGGCCCCGCGCTTCATCGTGGCTGTACACGATTGCCCTGTTGGCGGTGGTCTGCGGCGTGGCCGCCAACTACCGATCCTCCGCCGGCATGGGGACGGCCGCGGGCGGGCGTGTCCAATCCCGGAATTTTCGCGTAACCGCGCCCACGGCCGAGTTCGCTCGGCAAGTCTGTACCGCGGCGGAAAAATACCGCCGGGAACTCGCCGTTTCCTGGTTGGGACGCGAGTTACCGAAATGGCAAGACCCCTGCCCGATCCGTGTCATTGTCGGAGCGCGTCGGGGCGCGGGAGGCGCCACCAGTTTTACGTTCATCAATGGTGAACCGCGGGACTGGAAGATGAAAATTCAAGGTAGCCGCCAACGAATCTTGGACAGTGTCCTCCCGCACGAGATCACACACACCATCATGGCCACGCATTTTGGTGGCCCCCTGCCCCGCTGGGCTGACGAAGGGGCGGCAACAAGCGTGGAACATACCAGTGAACGCGAGAAGCAAGACAGGTTGTTGATCGAGTTCCTCACCACAAATCGGGGCATTGCCTTCAATCGCATGTTTGCGATGAAAGAGTATCCGCGAGACATCCTGCCACTCTATTCCCAGGGCTATTCCCTGGCCCGGTATCTAATCGCGCGCGGAGGACGGCGCAAATTCGTGCAGTACGTTGGGGATGGAATGAAAGAGAACAACTGGACCGCGGCCACCGAAAAACACTACGATGTGCCGAGCCTCTCCGAATTGCAAGTCACCTGGCTCGATTGGGTACGCAAAGGAAGTCCTGATATCGCGGCCGATATGACACGGGTCGCAAGCACGCAACAGCCCGGGACAAGCACGCCCGAGGCAAGCACGCCCGAGACAAACCCGCCGGAGCAGGGCCGACCCAGGTCGAAAGTAGCCGCCGCCAACCACCTCGTTCCCCTGCCCTCCGCCACCACCTCCGCCACCGCCACGCCTCGCTCGCGCGCCGTGCGCCCCGAGTCACGGGAAGCGACTCCCAACGCCGTTTTGCTGCCCAATATCAAAAACGGCTGGTACAGCCGGCGCCGTGACGAAGCCATGCAGCAATCGGCGGAGGGAACGAGCGGGTGAAAAGCATGAGCTCGGACGTCGGTAGCGTGGAACGTAACGGACCACGGGACAAGCCCGTGGCATTTGCATCCGGCAAAGCCCTTTTTCAAGGTGTGCAACCGAAGTGCGAACCGCCGCGGCCTTGTCCTCGGCACGCCCAAATCGGCAACGTATTCTGAAGCAGCCCCTAAGCGGATATTGCGCGTTGTCCCGCCGCTTACCCGTTACCCACTTGGTTCAACGCACCCAGCAGGGCGCAAGGCGCGACGAAACGGAGCGCACTGACTTGAGATTCTTCCTCGCCCCACCGCGCCGCGCCCTACATGCGAGCAATAATGGGGGCCAGATGGAAGAAGACGGGGGCTGAAAAGCAGAGCGAGTCGATGCGGTCCAAAACACCGGCATGTCCTTGCACGAGCGTGCCGTAATCCTGGACCCCTCGATCTCGCTTGATGGCTGACATGGTCATCCCGCCGGCGAATCCCATGACCGCCACGATCATGGCCATGCACGCCGAGCCCCAGACGCCAAAGGGCGTGACCCAATAGAGCATTACCCCCACCAAGGCCGTGCTAGCCGCCCCACCGCAGAACCCTTCCCACGTCCGGCTGCTGTTGATATTCGGCGCGATGACATGGCGGCCAATCAGTTTGCCCCAACTGTACTGCAGAACGTCAGCCAGTTGCACGACCAAGACGAAATAGAACAACAGCCCCGCCTTGCTTCCCTGCCATACCATCAGTGCGCCAGCCTCGTCGCGAGTCACCAACGTCAACCCCAGGATGGCTGGCGCATAACTCAAACAATAGACGCACACAATCAAACCGGCCAGTATTTTGGCCGACCGTTCAAGAAACCGTTTCGCGTCGTTGGAAATGGCGATACTGCTTGGCACGAACAGCCACCCGTATACGGGAATCAAGATGCTGTAGAGCGGATACCACTGTTCTCCCATCCCCACTAGCACGTACTGCATGGGCGTGATCACGAAGAATCCCCAAAACAACGTGCGATGATCACTCCGCCTCGTCGGGGTCATGGTAATGAATTCGCGCAGCGCCCAGAACGACACCAATCCGAAGAGACACACCGTGACGGCGTATCCGAGCAAGAACCCGGCCACGAGGATCGCGGCCATCATCCACCATGCCCGTACCCGCTCGCTAAACGTACGGGCAATCGCCGGATGCACCGTTCCTTCCGGCTGCTTTCGAAGGAACCGGGCCACGACCGCCGCCACCAGCAGAATGCCCAACACCACCCCTAGCAGCCACAGACTGCGCGTGTTGAGCCAGTGTTCCTGGATCTCCGTCGCGCGCGCCCCGGTCTCCACCTTCGGCGTCTCGCTCACCGCTTGCAGCAGCAATGGAAAGCATTCCAGTCGTGGAAGAGCAAATGGTAACATACCTCAACCCGCTCAGAGCCCGCTATCCGAAAACCCGAAAACGTCGTATCCAACAGCTGGTAACAAAGCCACCCAGGTTTCCTTCCATCCCGGGACTTCCGGGAGCGGCAACCACGTTTTGTTACGAGCTGTTAGACATTCTTCAAGCATTGCACCGCCCGGCGTGCCCGCCGCAGAAAATCAGCCTTCGTCTCGCCACTTTCCAGCCACATCGGAGGCCCGATCGTGATGCAGCTTAACAGCGGCACGGGAAGAAACTCGCCACGCGGCAACACGCGGTTCAAGTTGTCAATGTACACCGGCACCAGCTCCAAGTCAGGGCGCTTCTTGCTCAAATAGTATAAACCGCTCTTGAATTCCGCCATCTCCTCGCCCGTCGTACGGCTCCCCTCCGGAAACACAATCAGCGAATACACGTCGCCAATCTCCCGAATCATCAACTCAACCGGGCTCTGATGAACCTTGATCCTCCGCCGGTCGATCAAAAGCACGTTGAAGTTCTTGGCAATGTGCCGCCGGATCCAGCCACGCTCCCAATAGTCCTTCGCCGCCACCGGCCGCGTCAAGGCTCGTACATCGCTCGGCAAACTAGCCCAGAGAACCAGGGCATCCAAATGGCTGGTGTGGTTCGCGAAATAGATCCGCTGGCACGTGTCCGGCTGGCAATCAACCCAGCGCACACTGAACCCGCTCAGCAGCTTCGCGATCATCGCCAGTACATTCGCGGTCAGGCTCATACGGGATCAATACCAGCTTGTATAGCAATGAACGTAACCCTCCCCCGGGCAAGCCTGGGGCATTTCTGGACTTTTTCAGCGGCGCCCCGGGGCATGCCGCCATCGGGCCAGCCTCTCTTTCCGCCCCCGCGCCCGCCAGGGGATCGGACGACGCCGCGATAATGGTCACGTCCCCCGTCTCCATACTACACCGGTCGCGGATGATTTTCTCCGCCGCGAGTCCGACCAACGGGAGGACGGCTTGCGTCGGGCAGCTTTCCACCCCGAAAAATCCAACCGCCTGAAATATACCGGTCGCGGATGATTTTCTCCGCCGCGAGTCCGACCAACGGGAGGACGGCTTGCGTCAGGCAGCTTTCCACCCCGAAAAATCCAACCGCCTGAAATATACCGCGGGGCCCATCCCCCCGGAAGGACAAACGAAACCGGCCCGGACCCGGAATTGTAACCGTTCACGGCCAGGGAGCAACGGAACCGCTAATGAACGCTGATAAACGCTTATATTCAAATGTTCAGAAGCCATCGCGTATTGTATTCTCATGTGTCAAAAGGACTTAGTTGGCGAGTTGTCCCATGCACCTTGAACGCCTCTGTTATCGGTCTGCTTCCTTCCCAGCCTATTGGCATGATATGAATTCAGCCTCTAACATCTCCCTCATATCAGCGTTCATTTCCGTCCCATTTCCCAATGGCCACTCCGCTGCCGCCTCAGCCAACCGGTTCCATATCCCCGATTCGTTCCGAGTCAGCGCCCACGGTTGGCTCTACAGCCTGTAGTCCCGGGGGCCTCCCACACTTCTTCCGGTGGATCTCCGCAATCAATCGCTCGTAGGCTTGCACCATGTGCCGGACGGACCAACGTTGAGTGACGATACGACGAGCCCGCTGGCCAAACCGCCGGGCGAGTCGGTGCTGGGTGAGCAGTCGCACGCACTGTCCCGCCAACGCGTGGGCGGCGCCCGGGGGCACAAGGTACCCAGTATAGTCATCTTGCACGGTTTCCGGAATTGAGCCCACGCGGGGGGCCACCACGGGAATCTCGCTCGCCATGGCCTCCAGGATCGAGACGGGATTCGCTTCCATGTGACTTGACAAGACGAAAACGTCCATGGCGGCAAGCAGGTCGGGAACATCATCGCGGGGTCCCAGCATGAGAACACGGTTCTCCAACCCGGCCGCGGCCACCTCCGTTTCGATTTTTCGCCGGCACGGCCCGCCGCCGACGATCAAGAATCGGGCGTTTGGCACCTCGTCCCGGATCCGTTTGGCGGCGCGCACGAAGAGCGTATGATTCTTCTCTTCACGCAAAGCGGCCACAATGCCTACTACCGGCACATCATGGCGTAACCCCAACTCCCGGCGGACCGAGTGGCGTTTCACGGCACTGGGACGGAACCGTTCAACATCCACGCCGTTGGGAATAACATGGACTTTTTCGGCTGGAAACCGCTCCTGCTCGATCAAATGCCGAGCATGGCCGTCGGCGACCGCGACAAACCCGTCGGTCAACCCGGTCAGACGACGGTTCAAGAACCCAATTTCATCGGGCCACCCCGTGGAGTGCAGCGCCGAGAGGATCACGGGAACCCCTTCCCGCCAGGCGGCAAGTCGGCCCCAGAACATTTTGTCTCCGGCACCGACGGTTACCATCGCGTCAATGGCCCGCTCTCGCACGAGCCTTCGCAATCGCCGCCAGACCCGCGGATCGTACTTCATTGACAGGAGTCGGCCATGCACGGGCACCTCGCGCGCCAACATGTCGCCCAGCGGCCCTTTCTCCTTCAAACAGCAAATCTCCGGCTGAAACCCGCTCCGATTCATCCCGCGAACCAGACTCACCAGTAACGTTTCAGCGCCCCCAACGGGCATGCTGGTATTGGCAAACATCACTCGCAGCGGTCGACGTCCCCCAGACGCCAAGTCCCGGTTCATCTGGTTGCACATGACATTCTCCTCTCTGCTCCTGGTCCCGCGCCTGCTTCTGGTAACAGCACTTGGATCCTGCTTTCAAAAGTTCGTGGATGACCGGCAATTCGAATGCTCCGTCAGGGCCTCTTAACCTTCGCCCAGCCCCAGGTTTACCCTATTGTTGCATAAAGACGGCGTAGGACGGGTCTCCAGGCCCGTCTTTTACAGCGCATAAATGTCTTTTTGCGGTTGTTTGAAGATCT
>JBNJEM010000336.1:0-8433 GCA_051745935.1 Planctomycetota bacterium | reverse complement strand
AGTTCGCGCGTTGCCCTGAATATACCCGCCGCGCTGTCATCTTGTCAAATAACTGCTAGCACGATCGTTGGGGGAGACATGGCCGCGCGACGATGCCTCGGTCCGTATTCAGAGCTCGAAGAAGCTGGCGAAGAAGCTGGCACACTGCAGAGCTGTCGTTTTATCGTGTATTAGCGGAACCCATGTCGAGCGGGGCGCGTGTGTCCCGGTGTAACAACCAGTCGACTGGTGGGAGGTGGTCCAACCTCGGATCCGCTCGCCTGAACGGGTCCATTTTAGGGTATCTGGTCGGCTGCTGGTCGGCTTTGCCTCTCAAAGGCTACCCATGCAGGGGGCTCGTCTTGCAGCCGTCAACTGCGAAGGCAAAACTCCTATCAGTATGTGATATCAAATAAACCAACTGACCTTGCAACCGAGGAGATTCCCAATGACCATGCGAACGACCCGCAGGCGTTTTCTCGGTGCGGCTACGGCAGCCGGCTTCGGCGCCTGGGTATGGAAAGGGCCGCACCGCGCGACGGCGGGCCAATCGGCCAACGAGAAGTTGAGCGTGGGCATCGTCGGCACCGACGGGAAAGGACGCGGAAACATGAACGCCGTTGCCCGGACCGAGAACATCGTGGCCCTGTGCGACGTCGACCGGCGCCGGCTGGCCGCCGCCGGGGAGCAGTACCCCGGCGCGCGGCAGTACGCCGACTTCCGGCGCATGCTCGAACAGAAGGACATCGACGCCGTCGTGGTGAGCACGCCCGACCACACGCACGCGGCGGCCAGCCTGCCGGCCATGCAACTGGGCAAACACGTCTACTGCGAGAAGCCGCTGGCCAACTCGGTGGCCGACGCCCGCCGGATGGCGGAGACGGCTGCCCGGACCGGCGTGGTCACCCAGATGGGCAACCAGGTGCGTGCCTCCGATCACTTGCGGAGGGTCGTCGAGTTGCTTCAGGCGGGAGTTCTCGGTCGGGTGGAGGAGGTGGTCACCGCGTGCCACAAGGTGCTGCGGCACTCCGGTGGCGAGCTGCCGACCGACACGCCGCCCGTGCCGGACCACCTTGACTGGGACCAGTGGCTGGGCCCGGCGCCCGAGCGGCCGTACCACCCGGTATATCATCCGGGCAGCTGGCGCGTGTTCTGGGGCCTCGGCTCGGGCAACTTCGCCGACATGGGATGCCACATTCTCGACGCGCCGTATTGGGGCCTGGGCTTGCGCTACCCGGTGCGTATCGAAACCGAAGGGCCGCCGCCGCATCCGCACGTCGCGCCGAAGCGGATGATCGTGCGTTACCAGTTCGAGCGCGAAGACGGCGGGCAACCGCTCGAGGTGGCCTGGTACGACGGCGAACTGGCGCCGGCCGGCGAGGTGATCGAGGGGGTCAACGATGGCGTGATGGTGATCGGCGAGCGCGGGCGGCTGATCTACAATTTCCGCGGCGGCGCCACCCAACTCCTGCCCGCCGAGGTGTTCGCCAACGTCGAAATGCCCGAACCGACCCTCCCTCGCCCGGGAAGCCATTCCACCGAGTGGACCGAGGCCTGCAAGGGACGCGGCAAGACGGCTTCCGACTTCCAGTACGGCGCCACCCTGACCGAGGTGGTCCTGGCCGGCGTAGTGGCCTACCGGGTTGGCGAGACGCTGGAGTGGGACGGGCCCGGTATGAAGGCGAAGAACTGCCCGGAGGCCGAAGCACTCATCCGGCCGGCCCAGCGTGAGAATTGGGGGTAAAGATACCGCGATCGTTGCCAAGAACCGCACGACCAACGCACCGTGGGAGTTCACGCTTTAGCGTGCTGAATCTGACTCATGCTCATTTCGCACGCTAAAGCGTGAACTCCAGCAGCGAGGTCGTTCCCGCATCCAACAATAAGGGCATACCCATGAGGAACTTTTCTTCGAAGCGACACACCCGGCTGGGCCTTTCCATCGCGATCCTGGCGATGCTGTTCCTGCTTCCCGCCGTGGCGCGGGGCCACGACGCCAACGACTCGCCCGCCACACCCAACACCTTAAGCGAAGAGGAGCAGCGGCTGGGCTTCCAACTGCTGTTCGACGGCCGCACCGACGCCGGCTGGAAGCACAACGGCAACTGGGTGGTGGAGGAGGGCACGCTATTCCGCAAAGAGCGCGGAGGCGACATCACCTACACCGTGGCCAAGGTGCCCGACGACTTCGAGCTGCGATTCGAGTGGAAGGTGTCGAAGGGCTGCAACAGCGGGGTATACTATCGGCCGGGTCAGTACGAGTACCAGATTCTCGACGACGCGAATAGCCCGTACGGCGAGAACCCCCGGCAGAGCGCGGCCTCGCTGTTCTTCTGCATGGCGCCCTCGAAAGACGCCACACGGCCATTCGGCCAGTGGAACGAGGGCCGCATCGTCGGCAAGGGCCCGGTCATCCAGCATTGGCTCAATGGCGAGAAGGTGATCGACTTCGACTACACCGACCCGCGCTGGGCGGAGGAAGTGGAACTGCTGCATATCCGCGGAGCCGACTTGGCCGCGCGCGGCGCCAACCTGCGTTTGCAAGACCACGGGGCCGACGTCTGGTTCCGCGGCCTCCGTTTGCGCACCATCCCGCCGGACGAGTGGCTCGAACGTTCCGAATTCACCCCCATGCCCATCCCCGTGGAAGCGCTAAGGAAAGAGCAGGCGCGCGTCGAACGGATGTTGAAGGCCAGAGAGCAGCGGCAGTAACCCACGGGGAACAGTCTCAATTCTCGCGGTGCGACGGGCGGTCCACCCAAGGGTTCCACCGCCCAAGGCGGCGAAAATGAGACTATCCTGACCTGTCAACCCGCCTACACGGCGGCAGCAGAAGGAACCACGACTGAACAGATAAGCCACCCGTGAATTTCGCGCGGCCATTGCGCAAAGGGCCGTTTGGGGGCCGTTCTCGAAAACGGCCGACCCGGCGGTGGTCGAGGCCATCGGCCATGACGGGGCCGACTGCATCACCCTCGACAGGGAGCAATCATCCGCGACCTGGAACACCTGATCCAGGCCGTGGAGCTTGCAGACGTGTTGCCCGTGGCATGCGTTCCCGAACAGGGCTGGCAGGTGGTCGGCGTGGTGTTTCTTTCACCCGCGAAACGAAGCAAGCTGGCGACTGCCTGCGCGAGGGTGTTTGCCGGGCGGCTTTACCCGATACTGCTTGACATCCACTTCATTCGTGGCCGTGCGTCAGTTGAAGGTGATGGAAGTCAAAGTATCCAAAGTGAATTATCACCATTAACTCAACTCCGAAAAGCAGTTTCGGAGGTTCTTGAAGGAGAATTACCATGCCAAACCAAAGAAGGAGAATCACCATGTCAAACCGACATCGGTTTATTCGCCGGGCTGCCGCAGTCTTGCTGGCTTGCGGCCTGATCGCCGGCCTGCTGCCAAGCTTCGCCGCCGCGCAAGACCTGTCCACCCAGGGGGCGCGCTCCGCGCGGCTGGTCGGGCAGTTCCGCGGCGCCAGGATAAGTCCCAATGGCAAGTTCGCTGGTGGGGCGGCCCTGGCACGCCTCGCGCCAAACCCCGACGATGACGAGGTGATCGACAAGATCACCCATTTCTATGACAATGTGCCTGAGGGGAGCAACGGCGAGCAGTTCACATACTCCGCCGTGGCCTCGGTGCTGGGCAAGTACTGGGATAAGTTCAGCCCGACGCAACGCGACCACCTGAAGGCCAAGCTCAAGGGCTTCAACGATCTCCTGGGGCATGGCACCGAGAACCATGCCACCATGAAGGGCGCCGCCGCCTATCCCTTCGCCCAGTATTGGCCAAATAAAACTGGCTGGGCCGGAGGGCAGTACAGCCGTGAGCAAGTCGCGCAAGTAAGTCGTGGTTGCCTTGCGTGGGAAACAGGTGTCGCCAAGAGAGCTGGAGCAAGTGAATGTCGACACAACCAACCGCTGACCACCTGAGGCTCCGAATGGAAAAACTGAAAGGGCCTGCCATGAACTTTGTGATGCTGCTTCGCAACCGCTGCACGGTTGCCTTCGCACTGGTCGGCGCGACGCTGCTCGGTGCGCCTGTCGCCTTGTCCGAGAGTCCCGAGGCGCGCTTCGCCGCCATGACGCCCCAGCAGGTACGCGAGTACGAAGACGAGGTGCGCGAGGCGTACCGCGCCGGCGACCGGTCGCCGGAGACGATGCGGCGGGTTGCCGACCTGGCGCTCATTCCTCCGAAGCTCAACACCTCGCCGCTGCCGGAGTACGACTACGACCGGCTGGATTACGGCATGACCATCGGCATCGAGCGGACGCCGAAGGGGCGACTTTGGGCCGCCTGGGTGGCGGGCGAGGACGGCCCCAAGGCATTCATGGTGGCCGCCACCAGCGACGACGACGGCGAAACATGGTCGAAGCCCCGGTTGGTCATCGACAGCCAGTCGCCGAACCTGCCCCTGCCGCGCAGCGTGATCGTCGGCGCGCTGTGGACCGATCCGCTCGGCCGGCTGTGGTTCTTCTTCGACCAGGTGATGAACCACTGGGACGGCCGCGACGGTCTGTGGGCCGCGGTCTGCGAGAATCCCGACGCCGATCAGCCCGAGTGGTCCGAACCACGCCGCATCTGGCACGGCCGGGTGCTGAACAAGCCGACGGTACTGTCGAGCGGCGAGTGGCTGTTGCCGGCCTATCTTCTGCAGCGCACGGGCCGCGATCCGCTGTCGGAGAATCTCTTCCCGGAACTCGATCCCTACCGCGGCGTGAACGTGTTCGTCTCGACCGACCAGGGCGCCACGTGGCAACGGCGCGGCAACCGGCCCTTCCCCAACCCGTGCTGGCACGAAGCCATGATCGTGCAGCGCCAGGACCACTCGCTGTGGATGCTGGCCCGGACCCGGAAGGGCATCATGCAGAGTTTTTCCGAGGACCGTGGCGCCACGTGGTCGGAACCGACGTTCCCGGACGGCATCGTGCATCCCGTGGCACGCTTCCACATCCGCCGCATGGCTTCGGGTCGCATCCTGATGGTCAAGCACGGCGAGACGATCGACTCGCACGAGGGCCGCGGTAAGCTGACCGCGTGGCTGTCCGAGGACGACGGCGCGAGGTGGAAGGGCGGGCTGATGCTCGACGAGCGCACGGGCATCTCCTACCCGGACGGCACGCAGGCCCCCGACGGCACCATCTACATTTCGTACGACCGCGAGCGCTCCCGGCTGGGCGAAATCCTCATGGCCCGCATTACCGAAGACGACATCCTCGCCGGCAAGCTTGTCAGCCCGAACTCGCGGCTGAAGATGCTCATCAGCCGGCCGTTGAAGGGCGGGGAGCTGCTGTACAACGGCATCCGCCTGCAGAAGGCATGGCCGCCCGACTACCTGTGCCCGCGGTCGGCCGATCCCATGCCGGTGCCGTACCTGGTTCATCCGCCGGAGGTGGTGCCCATCGACGTGGGGCGGCAACTCTTTGTGGACGATTTTCTGATCGAGCAAACCGATCTCCGCCGCAGCTATCATGCGGCGGAGCGGTACCAAGGCAATCCCGTGTATGAGGCGGAAAGCCGTGATGCGGTGGACCGAAGGGGCGTGGTCTATCTCGGCCAGGGCGGTGTGTTCTTTGATCCGGAGGACCGGCTGTTCAAGATGTTCTACAATGCCGGATGGCGAGGTCCCTTGGCGATGGCTACGAGTTCCGACCTGGTGAACTGGACCCGCCCCGAGTTGTCGAAGAGGGGTAACGTGCTGATCGACCGAAGCGTTGATGACAACGCCGTTTGGTTGGATCTCAATGCGAGCCGTGCGCACGAGCGCGTGAAGTACATGGAGTGCCATCGCGGGGGCCATCCTCATTCCGGCTACCAATTCCTTTACACGTCGGCGGATGGACGGCACTGGTCCGAAGGCATCTCGGCGGGCCGATGGCGCGGCGATTACTCATCGTTGTTCCACAATCCTTTCCGCGATAAATGGGTGTTCAGCATGAGAGCTACGGACGGCATGGGCCGGGCGACTTATTATTGCGAGAGCGCCGACTTCTTAGAGGCCGATTGGGACCGCGATGCCGTTTACTGGCAAGGCGCCGATCGGCTGGACGAATCCGAGCCGGAGGGCAGTTATCATCCGGCCGCGCACGCTCACGGCGTCCAGCTTTACAGCCGGCCGGCCGTGGCCTACGAGAGCCTGATCGTCGGAATGCACCAAATCCATCGCGGGCCGAACAACCGCGTGTGCGAGCAGGGGCGGTTTCCCAAGCTGACCGACCTGGAAGTCGGCTTCAGCCGCGACGGGTTCCACTGGCACCGCCCCAGCCGGGAGCCGTTCCTGGCCGGTACCCGGCGCGACGGCGATTGGGACCGCGCCTACCTGCACAGCACGACGGGCGTGTTGGTGGTGCTGGGCGAGAAGCTGGTTTTCCCGTACACGGGCTTCTCGGGAATCGGCCCGGACGGCAGCCGCGGGATGTACCACGGCGCGCGCATCGGCCTGGCCTTCCTGCGCCGCGACGGCTTCGCCTCGATGGACGCCGGCCCCGGTGGCGGCACGCTCACCACGCGCCCGGTCACGTTCAACGGCGCGCATCTGTTCGTCAACGCGAAGGTGCCCGACGGCACCGTGCGGGCCGAGGTGCTGGACGAGAGCAGGCAGCCCATCGAGCCGTTCACCCTGGCCAACAGTGTGCCGCTGACCGGCGACAGCACCTTGGCGCCGATGGTGTGGGAAGGCGGTTCCGACCTGGCCTCGCTGCGCGGCAAGCCGGTTCGGTTCCGCTTCGAGCTGGCCGGCGGGTCGCTCTATGCGTTTTGGGTCAGCCGGGACGACACGGGGCGCAGCGACGGGTACCTGGGCGCCGGGGGCCCCGGCTATGACGGTGTGGTCGATACCGCCGGGCGCGCGGCGCTGGAAGCTAGACCTGGGGAATCGCCTGCGCTACCATTACACGACTAACGTCATGAAAGGACTAAGATCATGAATTGGGACTGATGCGCATGGTTCTGGAACCTGCCGCGAGTCGTCTTGCCGCCGAACGTCGGCCGGAGGCCGGTCTCGACGCGATCGAGGAAAACCTTCGTGCCTTGAAGGCGGTCAGCCGTCTGGATGACGTCACCCGGCTCGACCTGGATTTCCACCGTCTGATATTTGCCGCGGCAGGCAACAAGCGACTCGGGCGCGCTTGGGAAAACCTGTTGTCGCAGTTTTCACTGGTGATGCGACGGTTTCACGAGTCTCTAGAACAACGGGTGCGGACGTCCACCGTTCGCGATCTGACGATCCGGGCGCACACGGAGTTGTTCCAGGCCATACGCTCGGGATCGCCCGAGGATGCCGAAGCATTGGCTCAACAGCATACCACTTACTGGCTGTCGGAATTCAGTCAGTCCGAAGCGTTTGCTCCGCAATCGGACGAATGATCTTCCTGCTGCAAACACATTTTCTCCAGCAGAGTCAGCGAGGCCAACAGATTGAGCTTATCGAGAATGTAATCGGAATTCCAATCTTCTGGAGAACCCGGAAACCACGCCGGTCAACCACGAGTTCCTCTTTCCAAAAGAATACAAATCCAGACTCCCAATCTGCTGGCCTCCCTGAATCTGCTGGAAATCCAAATCATGAACAACGAGTAACTTTGTCCGTCTCACCATCGGAGAGAATTCCCATGATACGAAAGCTCTTTTTCTTCTGGCTCCTCACCTCGGTTTGCTGGTCATCGACAACCGCGGCCGAGGACCATTGGCCTCGCTTCCGCGGGCCCAACGCAACAGGCGTGGCGCCGGATCATCGCGGGCTGCCGCTCACCTGGACGACCACCAAGAACGTCCAGTGGGTGACCGACGTGCCGGGCTGGGGCTGGTCGTGCCCCGTCGTCTGGGACGATCGCGTCTTCCTGACTGCCGTGGCTGCCGATCAGCAGACTCGCGTGCCGCGCAAGGGGTTGTACCTGGGGGAAGGTGTTCGCGAGCCGGAGCAAGGCATTCATCGTTGGATGGTTTACTGCTTCGATCTGAACACGGGCCAGATGCTGTGGAAGCACGAAGCTCACACGGGCCAACCTCAGGTAGCCGAAAGCAGACATGCTGATTTTTGGCCTGGTTTTCGCCGTGGGTTTGCGGGCTTGGCCAAGCATTTGTAAAGCGTGATGGCCGGCGGAAGACGCAATGTTAGGGGACGAAGGGGCAGCGCGGGGGGACCGGGGGTGATAGGATGGACCGGGAGGGCACGGGTGAGGCAGTACGCGCGATCGGAATCACGAGCAGCGCGCACGGCGATGGGAGACTGGCGTCGCGGTCAAAAAAATGACGTGTGTCCGTCAGCGTCCTCGAGACAGCAACACCTTACACGGGGCACCAACCCGTTACGCCGAACGTCGGAGTGAAACGCGGCACGCTCGGGCGGAGGAGCTCGGCTATTTGAACACGCGGCGGCTCGCGGCGGCGCCCTTCAACTGGGAGGCCTCCATCCGCTTCGCGGCCTCGCCCATCGAGGCACACGAGCCCACCACGTGA
>JBNJEM010000335.1:0-8438 GCA_051745935.1 Planctomycetota bacterium | reverse complement strand
CTGCCGCGGGCACCGCGTAGAGCTCACCGCCTGCTCTGCTTGTTTCTCCACCTTGTTCCGCCACGGTGTCGTCGACATCGGTGGCTCTTGATCTGCCGGCGCGCTGCCTGTTTTTTCCTCGCGACGGTGCGCTGCGCTCAGCGTATGCGCGGCGTGGGGAACTCCGGGACAGCCGTATGCGTTCACAGGTGTTCTCGCCGGGGGAGTGTTCCGCCGACGGTCACATACCCGCCCTGATAGGCCGCTCTCTCCCCCCTTCTTGCCCCATCCAAGTCCGGATTACGCGCCGGTCAGCCGTCGGAGCTGCCAGAAAGCAGAGTGTCTGGCTCTGGCTTCTGGCTTTCGCCAGGAAATCGAAATAGACTGGTAGCGGTTCATCCTCAGGGGAACCTCGCCGAGCCGCTTCACGAGTGGTTTGTTGCCCGGCAGAGGTTATTCGCTCTTTGGTGCACATCAACCGAACCCACGTATCCATCTTGTCAGCGCCGCTTGGTTCGACCTTTTGAATTCCTTGCGTCCTCCGTGGAACGCCTCGATTCTTTAGCGGTTTTCAGCCGCCATGGCGTTCCGTCCTTCTCGAAGTTCAGCCGCGAGTTCGCGAATCACTGATTGATTTCCTGGATAGTCGGCGACGTTCGTTCGCTCGATTGGATCGCTGTGCAGATCGTAAAGCTCGGTGAAGACGGTATCATCACTGATTTGCGTTTCAATATACTTCCAGCGAGCATTTCGCACGGCCCACAACGGCTTGCTGCCAAGCTGGGGGGTCGGGGCCTCGTAGAGAAAGCTCTCGCGCCAATCGGGCGGAGACTTGCCGGACACGATTGGCAGCAGGCTGCGACCGTGGAGGGGTTCGGGAACCGGCAATCCGGCCAGTTCGTAAACCGTTGCCGTCAGGTCGACGTTCAGCACGAGATCATTGGAGGCCCTTGGTGTCGTCGTCGGGCCCGCGATCGCCATCGGAACCCTCATCGACGCCTCGTACGGAAGCACTTTGCTAGTCATGCCGTGTTCGCCCAGCATCCAGCCATTATCTCCCATGAAGATGATCCACGTGCTATCCATCAGATTTAGCCGCTCGAGTTCATCCAGCACGCGGCCGACAGCGGCATCCATCTGTTCGACCCCGGCGTAGTAGTCGCGTGTATGCCGGCGAATATTCTCCGGCTCGTCGTAGCCATACTTCAAAGCCTGGGTTCGATTGCGAGAGGTCTTCAGATATTCCGGTTTTCCCGCTAAGTCATCCTTCCAGGTTTCCGGAAGCGGCATCTTGCCGGTATCGTATCCGGCGAGATACTCCGGCGTGGCGGGCCACGTGTGCCTGTGGTCCATGTGCGGTACCTGAGTACACATCCACAACAAGAATGGTTTTTGCTGCCGTTGTGTCTGGCGAATGTAGCGAATCGACTGGTCCGCCGTTACGTCATCGACGAACCCCGGCATGACGCTGGCTTGCCCGTCCACGGTGAATTTGCGATCATACCACGTACCGTTCGCCCAGCAGGTCGAAACGAACTCGAAGCCGCATTCTTCGGGCGTCGTTTTCAAATGCCATTTGCCCGTGACACCGGTTGCGTAGCCGGCGTCTCGTAGTGCGTTGGCAAACGTCGTTTCCCCTTCGTTCAGCCGGACATTCCCGAACGCGGTCACGCCGTTGAGGCTTCCGTAACGTCCCGTGAGGCAGGCGGCGCGACTGGGAGAGCAGATTGATAAGGTGACAAACGCGTTGTCAAAACGTGTTCCCTGTTGGGCAATGCGATCGAGATTCGGCGTGCGAACTCGGCCGTTTCCCGACGCCGCGTAGGCATCCCAACGCTGATCATCCGCGAGCAAAAAAAGAATGTTGGGCCTTTCAGCTGCCCATACCGCCCCCGGTGCGACAGTGAGCCAAATCAGAACAAGAAGTAACAGACGCATTGATTTCTCCAAGAAAACGAAAGGTCAAAAACTGAATCGATAAGAGATGAAACGGTGTCACAACTTTTCTCAGCTGACGCATTTTCTCATCAGCAAGTTCCGGATCAATTTGTCACCAGCCCGTACTCGATCAAGTAGCCGAAGAGCGACTGTAAGTCGTGACCGCTAGCCTTGTATTGCGTTCGATACAATTCGGTGCCGGAACGCCATGATCCGTCCTGAAAAACCGACACCTCGTAGTCGGGAATTGGCATACCGCCCTCCAAGAGCCCTTGGCAGTCCTCGTATTTCAATGACCTGACAGCCGGGGGCCTCGCGCGTGTTGTCTGCGTAAACAGCAGTGGAAATCGTATCAACGATGTCCTGCTCCCACGCATTCTCGGATATCGAGCTCTGAAGTTCCGGGAAGCCAACGATCACCAAAACGTTCATCGCTGCGTTCTCGAAATGTTCCACGAGCATTCTCCTTTTGATCCACGTCAGCCGTCGTGCCCTTCAACAACTCGTTCACTTCCTCAACATCAACATCACACTTTTCTGGGGCGAAGTTCTCCTTTCGTGCTCCTCGTTCGCCGCCAGGGTGTCGGGGACCTTTTGGCTGATACGGACCTTCTGTATCTTACGTTTACAGCAAAAGCATTATACTCGTATCCGGTCGCCGCTTGTGTAACGCCTCGGTACAAGAAGCCCACGGACATCGCAGCCGCCCAATCAAAGCACAATCTCCAAGCCTCCCAACGTTCGGGGATTCGGCCGTTTTTCATCAGGCCGGCGCTAGCCCTCAGGAAAACACTCAATCTTGTAACCCATCTTGTTGTGTTTTGCCTTCTGGTACGTGTCGAATCAAGGACCTAAGGGCCCCACTGAACCAAAGGGAACGCGGGAAACGGGGGGCACTCGGGCAAGACAATCCGCGCAACAGATGCAAGGGGCCCTACAAAAAAAGTTCCTGACACCTTTTCCCCCCGCCAGGGAGTAGGGGAGAACGTCCGCAGCGGGGACCAAGTTGCGTGACGGACTGTAAACTGTTTCGGTTATCGTCCGTACTGCTTAATTCGCTCCGGTCTTCGGACAAGCAGGTAGATTAGAGCGCCGATCCAGTGCGTCAGCACGATGATCAGAATCCAAATGAGTTTGTCATTTCCTTCGGATGGCTCGTTGGTTGCGCAGTCCACGATCATCCAGATCCAAAGGATTGTTCCACCCACCCCAATCACGAAGAACATTAAGGGGATTATCAGGAAGAAAAGTTCCACCATTCTGCCATTCCTTTCGTGTCGTGTCATCGCCGTCGGTGTTGATTGTACATGAAATCCTTGTGACTCGGAGGGGGATGCGCGGCGGAAACGTGTCAGGAACCTTTTTCTAGGATCCCTTGCATCCGTTGCGCGGCTCATCTTTCCCGAGTGCCCCCCGCGTCCCGTGTTCCCTCATGTCCGTTGGGTCCCTTGGGTCCTTGATTCGACACGTACCAGGATGCAAGACGCAACAAAATGAGTTACAAGGACTTAGAGTGTAACCGTTCGGTTTGCATTGTCTCGAACGGGTGTGGTACAACGGCGGACAGCTGAGTAAGGCATGAATGCACAGCGGAAAAACGTGACGGATGCGGAGGCCGAGCAGAACGCGGTGGCCACCATCACCACCAAGTCTGATGAGGCCTCGCGCGTCGCGGAGGTGGACGACGGCGGCACGGTGTTAGGGAGCACCTACAGGGCGGCAGGGCCGCCAACCACTGCGAGCTACCGCTCGGTGGGGGTTGGTCCGCTCCCGTCGGTCGCTATGTTGCTCAAAGCGTTGAACATTTCAGAAATGGTGGGAGGTCTTTGGCACGCTGCTCGAGACCACGCGGGATCTGGGCGGACTCTCGGACACCGTGACCCAGACGCACGGTTATGATGCCGCCGGGCGACGGCGGAGCGCGGCGGTCGAGCTCGGCGCGACCGACGACTATGTGAATCGCTATCAGTATGACCAGGTTGGCCGGCTGACCCGGGCCATGCAGGCGATGCAGAGCCGAATCGAACCCATGAAGCAAGTCGCCCGTACACTGCGTGCGAAACGCGAGCTGGTCCTGAACTGGTTCCGCGCGGAAGGGAAGCTCTCGGCGGGCATCGTCGAGGGATTCAACAACAAACTAAAACTGATGACCAGAAAATCGTACGGTTTCCGCACGCAGGAAGGCTACGAAACCGCTTTATCTCACAACCTCGGAGCATTACCCGAGCCAGAATCTATGGGGCATCGCAAAAAATCTGACACACCGACCCTTTCGAAAAGCCCGGATTTCAGGTGATTTCGGCCATGTCAACGTGCCAGATTTTTTCGGATGGGCCATACCCACAGATTGATCAAATATCGCACGCAGATTAAACCGCCAGTGTCGCAGTATGAGAAGTTCAGGAAAACAGTGCACGAAGTGTGCGGGGGAACCGAACCGAGAGGATACCGAAAAGAATGTGCGGGAACGACGGAATGAGGTCATTCGGCAGATCTATGAGTTCGAGGAATGGGATGCACCAACACGTCTAGAGATTATCACAGACACAATCAGGTCTCTACTCCTTCCGGTTCCAGGAAGGCGCATAAGAGTCATTCTAAAAACCCTACCTTTCGCTGCGTAGGAGGGATTCAGTGCCACCGTTCAACGTAAACGACTGGATGTACACGCTTGCGGATCTTCGTCCGGATAAAAACGGGTGGTTCTACGTCCCTGTGCTGGTCGGTCCTCGCGATGCTTGCTACATCATAGAGATGCGTCAAAGGGTTGCCGATCTAATGTCTTTCGGTTCTCCGGTTGAGCAAGATCTCTTCGTGTTGGCCGCGGGCGAGCCGAAACAACGACTGTCCACGAAGGTCGGCGGCATTCCGTATTGGCGGGCGGATCGGCCGTGGCCTGTCAACACTTCGGGCGATCCTATTCCGTTCTTGGCTCAGTTCGACTTGAGGGAATCAGTAGATCTTGTGCCAAATCCGCCCGGGGACGTAATCCTATTCTTCGCCTTCACCGATATCCGGCTTGGAGCGACAGTTAGAGTCCAAGAGCAGTGTAATGCAGATCTGCTGATCGCTAAACACGAACTGCCGGTTCGGAGCGACATTCCAACTTACACCGGGGTGCGGTGGCGGGTCGAGGTTTATCCGGACTGGGCCCCGGCTGATGGTGACTCTTGGTCAGGCCTCTATTTGGATGACGGCAGTTATGTGTTTGCCGCCCCCCTGGCCATGCAGCCGCCGGCGATGCAGATCGGCAATCATCCTTATGTTCCACCAGAAGGAAAGGTGGTAGGCAAGGACGAGCGTATAATCTGTACGATGCCAGGCGTTGAACCAGAGTCGGGCGAAGCTTATCCCTATCTCAATCGCGTTGCTCCCTTGACGCCAGCAGAAGCTCAGGATCATTCGATTGTTCTCAGCAAGTTTGATGACACAGGTGCCGAGGGAAGCATCTTGTATGCAGTGGAGACGGCTGATGGATTCGTAGATATTAGAGAGGCCTGTTGAACAGTGATGAGTGTCATAGTGTCCGGTGGAGTTTTGGGGAGGAGATTATGGCCTACGTAAAAACACAACGCGGCCGCTGCTGTGCCATTTCCTCAACCTGATCGCCCGGACAGGATAGAGAACGCCTGTAAAGGTTTAACGATGTCAAATAGTCACATTATCGTGTCGGTCTTCGCTTGCCTGCTCATTGGATTCGGGGCTGTTTGGCTGTTGGGTAAATGGTTGTTGAAATACCATGATCATCGTGTTAAGAAGACGGAGGTTGTACCGCGGGAATTGTACGCGGGTCAAAGAGCGGACGCAGAATACAGAGAGCAAGAGAAAGCCATTCGGGCAGCCAAAATACGCATCGGCATCTGCCTATCCTCATTAGATTTCTACAGGCTGGACGTTGGCGGTTATCCCACTACCCAACAAGGTTTGCGAGCGCTGGTTGAACCACCAGAGAATCCGGCGAAATCGGGTTGGCATGGACCCTACATTAGCAGCGAACTCGTGCCGCTGGATGCTTGGGGTAACCCTCTCGATCCCTGGGGTAACAAGTACAAGTACGAGTACGACCCGACAAGCGACTCCCCACACAGACCAGACATATGGTCAGCCGGCCCCGATGGTGACTTCGGGACAGCCGATCATATCAGGTCAAAGTGATGATTCGAACCGCTCGAGTTGTCCTCGCTTCTTTCCGGAATAGCAGAATAACGGCCCCGTATGACGGTGACAGCGCGCGTGGAAGCAGCGCCAGGGAGTAGGGGAGAACGTCCGGATCGAGGTGACTCATTACTTAAAGGGAAAAAGTAAACGGGCCTCCGATCCCCGTGTACGGGGTCCAAGCAGGGGAGACGTGGCAAGCGATCGCCGCGCGGGCATGGAGGAGGTGGCGTGAAGCGTCAATGGCCGAAGTGCGTGACAGGAACCGGTCATTTGCGTGGTTTTTTATACCCGCGAGCCGAGACGGGTCCTGGTTGGTGTCAAGAGTCGTTTCAAAACATCCATGAGCGTCTCTAGTCTCGAGCTCGGTGGGCGCCGGGCGGGCCGGGTGGCACTTTTCTGAGCGAGCGCGGGACAGGATTCCATTTCTGACAACGCTAAACTCGCGTGGCCCACGCGATGTACGGGCCGCCTCGGCTGTTGGGGCTCCAGTCCGGCGGACCTTGGCGGAGTGGCTGGGCCGTTGAGGGTTCGCGGTAACAGTTTTCGTTCGAGCGACAGTTCTGTTAAACTGAGGTCACCCTATTTTCTCGGAGACAAAACCATGAAACGACGACAATTCATTACAGGCGTTTCCACCGCCGGCTTGCTGTCGCTGCTGGATTCGGGTTACCTCAGGGCGAAGGATTTTTTGCGGTCGGGAAAGACCCTGGACAAACCTGTGCCCAAACGTCAGTACGGTCGTGCCAAAGACATGCTTTCCGTTATCGGTTTTGGTGGGATCGTGGTTAAGAATGTAACGCCTGAGGAGGCGTCCAACTATGTGTCGGAGGCAGTGGACCGCGGTGTCAACTACTTCGACGTGGCACCTACTTACGGAAACGCGCAAGAACGACTGGGGCCCGCGCTCGAGCCGTATCGGGAAAACTGTTTCCTGGCATGCAAGACCACGAAGCGCGATGCCAAAGGAGCGGAAGAAGAACTGAACGAATCGCTCCGCTTGCTCCGGACCGACCACTTTGATCTGTATCAGCTCCATGCCATCACCAGTCTGGACGATGTGAAACAGGCTTTTTCCAAGGGGGGCGCCATGGAGACGTTCTTGAAGGCCAAGAAGGAAGGCAAGGTCCGATATCTCGGGTTTTCGGCACACAGCGAGATCGCCGCCCATGCGGCTCTTGACCGTTACGACTTTGACTCAATCCTCTTCCCACTGAGTTTTCCCATTTGGCTCAAAGAGAACTTCGGCCCGTCGGTGCATAAGCGGGCCAAGGAATCCAATCGAGGGATTCTCGCGCTGAAAGCCATGGCGCACCAGAGATGGCCCAAGCAAATGAATCGCGATGAACGGCCCTGGAACAAGACTTGGTACCAACCGTTCGACAATGTCGACAAAGTGTCGCTCGGGCTGAGATTCACATATCACCTGCCTGCCCACGCCCTGATTCCACCGGGTCACTGGGAACTGTTCAAGATGGCGGTCGAGTTGGCTCAGGCTGGAGCGTTGACGCCTCTGAATGACGACGAACAGGAAATGGCGCGGGCGATTGCACGGGAGAGTGAACCGATTTTCACCAGAAGAGTGTGAATGCTCGCGGTTGAGGGTTGAGAGTTGAGGGTTGAAGACGGAGGGTTCAAGGGGCGGAACGCCAAGAGCCAGTGACTCCTACTTCCACCATGTGAGCGATCCTTTCTGAAGCGTGTAGCCAACGGAATACAAATGCGTCAACACACACGTACCGCGCGGCGACGATTCTGTGTCGGTCCATTAGGCAATTGACAGAACACGCCTTCCAGATACCATGTAGGCAATGTCAGCATCAGGCTGTGGCTAATGCGCTATTTGCCGTTTCCTCCAGGTGGAGCTTTGTTTATGGATCGAGAAGGATTAGTCCACCTCATCCAACAAGGTCCTGTTCGTGTCAGAATGAATAACGGGGACGTTTGGGAGATCCCGTCGGCGGAATTCGCAATCGTTGGCGACCTGCACGCAGCCGTTCTTGTTCGCGACGACGACGGGGTTCGCCGCGCAAAGATTCTTTCCCTCGTTTGCATGTGTTCCGCCGAACCGATGGAATCCGCGACGTAACGCTATCGGTTGCACTTGGAAATCACTCATGGAGATCACTCAAGAATGACTTCCTCAATTCAACGTGCCTCCGAATCGTGCGGGATACTGGCAGCGGTCGGCGGCCCGTGAGGGACATCCGAAAACAGCCCAGCGATTTATCGCTGGGCGACCAGGTCGCAGACCAAGAAGAGTCCCGTCAGGGACGATTGACTGACTTCGGTTGCGGGCCATGTGTGGGGGATGCGACCAAGTAAAGCAATGGAACAAAACTGCCCGTGTCCGGGAATACCAGAAA
>JBNJEM010000334.1:0-8454 GCA_051745935.1 Planctomycetota bacterium | reverse complement strand
CAGCAATGAGGACTATGCCGCCAACTTTGAGGATTTCATGGCGGGCCATCCCGCAGGGTCGCCGTTCTGCTTCTGGCTGGGAACCCGTGAGCCGCACCGGGGATACAAAAAGGGCGCAGGCATTGCCTCCGGCAAGGATCCGGCCAGAGTGATTGTGCCGCCGTACTTTCCCGACAACAAGGTCGTCCGCAGCGACATTCTCGACTACTACATGGAAGTCGAACACTATGATCGAATGGTCGGACGTGCCATCCAATCATTGGAAAAACGTGGGCTGCTCGACAATACCATTGTGGTCATAACCAGCGATCACGGAATGCCTTTTCCACGAGCCAAGGCCACTCTGTACGATGCCGGGACCAAAGTACCACTGGCCATTCGTTGGCCGAAAGGAATCAGAAGTCCCGGTCGGGTTTACGATGGTTTTGTCAATCTCAGTGACCTAGCGCCCACGTTCCTGGAAGCTGCTGGCGTGCAAGTACCGCAAATGATGACGGGAAGAAGCCTGATCCCGGTCTTTCAGAACAAAGCGTCGGCAGACCGTCCGGCGGCCTTCATCGCCATGGAACGCCATGATGGTTGCCGTGAGGGTGACAAAGGCTATCCGATGCGAGCCATGCGCGCCGATGACTACCTCTACATCATCAACTTCGAGCCAGGGCGTTGGCCCGCGGGTGATCCGGACAAAGAGAACTGCGCCCGGTACATACCTTTTGGTGAAGTGGATCCGGCCCCGACAAAGACCTTCATGATGGAGAGTAGAGACCAATATCGAAACTTGTATGACTTGGCTTTTGCCAAACGTCCGGCAGTCGAGCTATACGACATCGCTAAAGACCCGGGACAAATGAACAGTGTTGCCGGTGACCCGCGCTACGCTTCCATCAGAAAGCGACTGGATAAGCAGTTAAGAGACCATCTCATCAAGACCGAAGATCCTCGCTTAACGGGAGAACCTGTCCTCTGGGACTACTATCCGTATTACGGAAAGTTGAAGACGCACGAAGGAAAGAAGAAGAGAGAGAAAGATTGGGCTGTTGCCCCCATTCCCAGCGAACTAGCCAAGTATCTGCCGCGAGATCCATAACCTACGGGCATCAGAACCACGCCATCCAGACAGAACGCCGGCGGTAGGTCCAGTACCGAGATGGAACTGACGAACTCTACGATCACAGCAACAATCCCAATGAATGGACCAACCTGGCAACACGTCAGTAGTACAGAAGCATCATTCGTCGACTGCAACGGGCGTTGCTGCACAGGCGCCCACGCCAATACCCGAAGAACTGGAGAAGTAAGAATGTTGAAAAGAACCGTTGTTATTGCTATGTGCCTGCTGGGCACTTGTGCGCTGCAGGCTCAGGAGCCGTCTCGCGATTCGGCATCCTCACGGAATTCGAGTTTAAAGCCTCGTTTAGTGGTATTAACTGATATAAAAGACTTCGAACCGGATGACCAACAATCGTTGACGCGTCTGTTATCTCACGCTGATCTATACGAAATTGAAGGAATTGTAATTTCCACCAGCTGGGGAATTAAAGACGTGCATGAACATTTAGACTCTAAAGATATAGCGATGAGCGTGATTGATGCTTATGAGAAAGACTTACCCAACCTTCTAAAACGCTCAAACCAGGCTGGATTTGCACAGGATAATGAGCACCAGGAAATCGGGTACTGGCCGAGTGCTCAATACCTTAGAGATCGCACGATGTTTGGAAGCAGGTATAGAGGAAAGCGTGTCCTTGGGGAAGAAAATGAGTCAGAAGGAAGCGACCTTATTATAAAGCTGGCGGATGAAGATGATGATCGTCCGATTTGGGTAACCTTCTGGGGAGGCGGCAATACACTCGCTCAAGCAATATGGAAGGTACAGCAAACAAGAAGCGAATCGGAACTCAAAGCGTTTTTGCATAAGGTCCGCGCTTATGCGATCAATGATCAGGACAGAGCAAAATCGCATAAAGACAGCCTCGAGACCAGTTCACATGCTTGGATGCGCCGTGAGTTTTCAGACGATCTTCTTTTCATTTGGGAGAATTGTGCATGGTGGTATCAAGTTGGTTCAGCAAAAAGAGGCCATTGGCCGGAATACGAAACGCACATACAGAATCATGGGCACCTTGGTCGCCAGTATCCGAAATACCGTTTTGGTGTTGAAGGGGATACCCCGTCTTTTTTACATATTATACCTAACGGACTTAATAATCCCGATGTACCAACTCAGGTTGGTTGGGGGGGGTATTCTGAATGGGGATTGGGCGAAGACAAGAATGGCTATTCATACGTAAACAGAACGGGAGATGCACATACCATTTGCTGGAAATATGCGAAATACTTCTATCCTGCCTCGTTCAACAACTTTGCCGCCCGAATGGATTGGGCGAAAGAGGGCAAAGGCAACCGGAATCCCGTGGTTGTCGTTAATGGCGATGACAGCCTTGATATCCTGACGTTGAATCCCAAACAAGGTGCTGAGGTCAAGCTCGATGCGTCCGAATCAACCGATCCCGATGGAGATGCTTTGAGCTTCAAATGGTGGGTGCAACCTGAAGCGGGTTCTTACACGGGCACCGTTGAGATTACGAATAGCTTTTCTAATCAGGCATCGATTGAAATCCCGGAGGATTCCGCCGGGAAGACCGATGTCCCGATATACGTCGCCCGCGGCAACAGCGTATCGATTGAAATCCCGGAGGATTCCGCCGGGAAGACCTTTCATGTGATCTGCGAAGTTACGGATGACGGTGTGCCTAATCTCACCTCGTATCGCAGAATCATTTTCGCTGTTCAGGCGCCCACGCCAACACCCGAAGAACTGGAGAAATAGGAATGTTGAAAAGAACCGTTGTCGTTGCTATGTGCCTGCTGGGCACCTGTGAACTGCAGGCTCAGGAGCCGTCTCGTGATCTGGAACTGGAGTATCCGGAATACGCCTGTCAGGCTGACGACCTGGTTGTCGCGCGAAGCGACTACCATGAGAAGCTGCAGGGGTTCTGGTTGGGACAGTGCATCGCCAACTGGACGGGCTTGCGAACCGAAGGATTGAAGAAGACGGCCCCCTTCTTCACGGACAAAGCCTGGGGAACCAATCAAGGCCGCAAAAGCCAGAAGATCGAATTCGTCCTGATCGAAGAGGGGGATGCTTGGGGCGCCGATGACGACACGGACATTGAATATATCTACCAGGAACTCCTCTTGGACAACGCCACCAGTGTTCTGACGCCGGAACAGATCCGCGATGGTTGGCTCAGGCATATCAAGACCGAGGGGCAGAATTTCTTGTGGGTTTCCAACCAAAGGGCGCTGGATCTGATGATGGAAGGCATGCTGCCGCCGGAAACCAGTCTCCCGAAAAACAATGGCAAGTACGACCAGATCGATGCTCAACTCACCACGGAACTTTTCGGTCTCTTCGCGCCCGGTCGCCCGGATGTCGCGCTCAAGATGGCGCACTTGCCGATCCGCACCACGGCCTACCGCGACGCGGAATGGATTGCAGAGTTCTACGTCATCATGCACTCGCTGGCCCCCACGGTGGACCCCAACCTCTCCCTGAAGGAGCAGACCCAGTGGCTGGCGGAGCAGGCACGCAAGCGGTTGCCGAACAGATCCTTCCCGGCCAAGATGTATGACTGGATCAAGACTGAATATGAGAAGAATCCCGACAAGGACAATTGGCAAAAGACCCGCGATCGGTTCAGTCGCCGCTACCAAGAACGAACCACCGATGGCTACAATTACCGCGGCTGGTTCGATGCGGGCATTAACTACGGGGCGAGTCTGATCAGCCTGTTCTACGGCGAAGGCGACTTCCGGAGGACCATTCAGATCGGTTCACTCTGCGGCTGGGATTCCGACAACCCGACCGCCACCTGGGGTGGCCTGCTCGGGTTCATGCTGGGGCGAGAAGGCGTGGCAGACGCATTCGCCGACAAGAATCTCTCTAACCTATACAACATCTCACGTACGAGAGTTGGCTTCCCTGATCGCACGCCGAACCAACCGGGCGATGACACCTTTGAGTTGATGGCCACACGCGGAATCCACGTCATCGACCGTGTCGTCATCGAGGAGATGGGCGGGGGCGTCGATCTGGAGAGAGGCGTGTGGTGCGTCGCTGGGGCAGATACGGAAGTTCCGCAGGCGTCGGGACCTTCTCAAAGAAAGAATGCCCGGTGAGATCCGCGCCGGGTTCGGGAACATGTGTCTCGATGAAACACGTTTTGATATTGGCCTAGGAAGAGAAGCCATGATGAGATATTTGTCAGCAATTGTAATCGCACTGGTCGCGTGCCATACGGCAGAAGCGGAAGAAGGTCGCGCGGACTCCAGTGCCGTCTGGCGGCCATTACCCAGTCAGCAAACCGGTGGGTTGCTTGGCGAGCGGCTTGACCTGTGGCGCACCGGGCGTATGCCTTGGATGATTGATGCCGAGGACGACTATCTCCTTTCCGGTTTTGAATCCCATCCTGGGAGGCACCCTTGGCAAGGCGAGCACATTGGCAAGTGGCTGCATGCGGCAACCCTGGCCTATGAGCAGACTCACGATACGAAGCTGCTGGAGGCTATGCAGAATGTCGTCAAGCGATTGCTGCGAGCACAGGAGCCCGGCGGTTATATGGGAACCTATGGCCCCGAAACCAGGTTTACGGCCATGCCGGAGAACGTCAGCCTGAAGGATGTTGCCGACGACATTGCGCCGCAAAAGAAAAGCGTACGGCCTAGCAAAGGCTGGGATACTTGGACGTTTCGTTACAACCTGTACGGGCTTCTCACCTACGAGCGATTCCATCCAGACCCTCGCATTGTCGACGCCTGCCGACGGATGGCGGACTTGCTCATCGAGGTGTATGGCGAAGGCAAGTATGACCTCACCAAGTACGGAACGCGACAAGGCATCTCCGCGACGACGCTGCTGGAGTCCATCGTCATGCTCTACGAGCGGACGCAGGACGGGACGTATCTCACCTTTGCGGAGCACATCGTCGCGATGAGCGAGGCCCATGAGGGGCTCCGGCTGATGGGAACGATGCTCGCAGAAGGCAGCGTGGTCGGCCCCGGGGAGGGCAAGGCTTATCAGCTCATGGCGAACCTCCTGGGTTACCTGCGGCTTTACAGGAACACCGGGGATGAGCGCTACCTGCGGACTGTGCAGAATGCCTGGCAGGATATCACCGCGAATCATCTCGATGTGGCGGGAGGCCCGTGGGGCCGGCACATGGATTACAACGGGAACCGGGAGTGCTTCGCGCACCCGCGAGATTTCGATCCGGCGGCAGCCGATGTCGAGACCTGCTCCACGACGACCTGGGTGCAGTTGAATCTACATATGCTGGAACTGACCGGCGAGGCCCGGTATGCCACGGAAGCGGAGCGAGCGGTTTTCAATGCCCTTCTCGCGGCGCAACACGAGAATGGCCTCGACTGGTGTTACTACACTCGCACCAACCAAAATCGACGGCCGTATGCGATGGGGATCAGTTGTTGTTCCTCAAGCGGGCCTCGGGCGCTGGAGATGTTCTCCCGCTACCTCGTCGGAGAGGTCGAAGGCGGCATCGCGATCACGAGCCTGGTGCCTTGCAGCGTCGTGCTGCCCGATTCCCTCGGCGGAGCCAGGATCACCGTGACCGGAGACTATCCCGTCAGCTCCGGCGCCGCGGTTCGCTTCGAGGAAACCGACGGCCGCGAGTTCGCACTCCAGTTCCGCGAGCCGTTCGGATCGCGTTTGAAGTCGGCGCGGATCAACGGCCGAGAGATCACGCCGAGCATGAACGAACGCGGGTTCTACCGAATCTCCCGCGCATGGACGGCGGGCGATGAACTTGCTATCGAGTTTGAGTACCAACTGCAGAAGCATCTCGCGGCACCGGTCGACAAGCCGGTCTGGGTGGCTTTCACCTACGGCCCCTGGGCGCTCTCCGAGACCATGGACGGAAGCCTCGCTGGCGCCGCCGAACCATGTGTTGGAAAAGCCATCCCTGAATCGGCCCTGTCCGGATGGCTCCAGCCGCAAACGCCGGGCGACGATGGTGTGCCCGCTTTCCGCATCAAGGATACGGACATCGTGCTCGGCCCCTACTACTCCGCGGGGAGCAAGACGACCGGCCCTCGCACCTACTTCGGGCTTGTGCCGGCTGATTCGATGCCGCGTCCGGCTGTGTCTAAGTCCAGAAAGTCGACTCCCAGGGCAATCGACATCTCCGAGGCCGTCGCGAAGTTCGCGCCTGGCTGGAGCGTCAGCAACTGCGGCGATGCCATGAGGCCCGGCCTGGCGTCATCGTTCCGAGGCCGGCCGAATGTGCTGGTCACGCACCCCAGAGACACGGAAACTCCCTGCACGCTTGCCAGGACAGTCGACATTCCCGCGGGAAAGAAGACGGTCCTCAAAGTGGTCGTTTCTCATCACCAGCGCGGCGACTGGCTGCTTGCGCTCAAGATCGACGGGCAGCCTATACATGCCGCGAGAACCATCTCGGCCGCGACCTGCCCGGACGGCTGGCTAACGGTCGACTTCGACCTGAGCGACTGGGCCGGGCAGACCGTCAAGCTTGAATTGCTCAATCAGGCAACCGCCTGGAATTACGAAGCCGGTTATTGGGCGGAGATTGCGATCGTCAGCAAGTAAGGGGCAACCACCGCGAGCCCTCGCCGGCAATGCTTCGTTTCGGGGGCCGCTATGCGCGCCAAACGTCTCAGGCCGGAGTATCAAAGGGGTCAGCGTATCAAAGGGGTCAGGCCTCTTTGATGTCCTCTTTGGGGATGCGAATTCGTTTTCTGCCGCGGGGACGCATCGTTGATTCGAGGTCGAGACGACGGGCGATCGACTCCACCCAACCTTCATCCCCAAGTGGCCTACCACGCTGCGCCGATAATCGGACCGCTGCCAATTTTTGCTCTGAAAGAGGCTCGTTGACACGCCCGACCCAACCGGCAAGGCGGGGCATCGGCCAAGGGGATAAAAGCAGGCCGAAAGGGCCGAAAGGGCCGAAAGCAGACATGCTGATTTTTAGCCTGGTTTTCGCCGTGGGTTCGGGAGCTTGGCCAAGCATTTGCAGAGCGTGATGGCCGCCGGAAGACGCGATGTGAGCAAACGAGCCGGCAACGTGGGGGGACAGCCGGGGAGAGGATGGACCGGGAGGACACGCGTGAGGCAGTACGCGCGATGGGAATCACGAGCAGCGCGCACGGCGATGGGAGACTGGCGTCGCAGTCAAAAAAATGACGTGTGCCCGTCAGCGTCTTCGAGACAGAAACAGCTTACACGGATCACCGACCCGTGACGCCGAACGTCGGAGTGAAACGCGGCACGCTCGGGCGGAGGCTCTCGGCTATTTGAACACGCGGCGGCTCGCGGCGGCGCCCTTCAACTGGGAGGCCTCCATCCGCGTCGCGGCCTTGCTCATCCAGGAACACGAGCCCACGACGTGACAAAACAGCTCGTCGTACCCCTGCACCGTGTCCAACCAAGCCGCTTGCTCGATGTTCATGTGATCCAAGATCGCGGCGAGGTCCTTCGGGATCGTGGATCGCTCGCCGGAACGGATCAATCGGGCGGTCCAATCGAGCAGCCGCTGGTAGGAATCCAGGGACATGGGCGAAGGTCAGACACCCTAAAGTGGATCCGTTTAGGCAGGTGGATCCGAGGTTGTGCCTCCCATAACGAGCAGGGCGGTTGTTATACCGGGACACACGCGCCCCCGCTCTACATGGATGTGTGCTGATACGGGATCTGATGACCGCTCCGGAGTGTGCGGGCCCCGGCTCTGCATACGGGGCGAAGGTCAGACACCCTAAAGTGGATCCGTTTAGGCAGGTGGATCCGAGGTTGTGCCTCCCATAACGAGCAGGGCGGTTGTTATACCGGGACACACGCGCCCCCGCTCTACATGGATGTGTGCTGATACGGGATCTGATGACCGCTCCGGAGTGTGCGGGCCCCGGCTCTGCATACGGGCTGCGGCATTGGGGTGCGATCGGGTGCCTCCGACCGATTGTGCGAACGGGCGGAACTTGGGGTCACATCTATTTTTCTTTTTATGCCTAGTCGTGCGGGGGCGTGGTGCGGTAGACTGGTGGCATGTCTCGACCTTTGCGAATCGAATGTCCGGGTGCAATTTACTACGTGTTCCCACGCGGGAACGGACGTCAGGATATCGTTTACGATGACGCAGATCGGCAGCGGTTGGTTGACGGTCTGGAGAGGACCGTTGGGCGGTACGGCTGGGAGGTGTTCAGCGACGTCGTGATGACCAATCACCTCCACGCCTTTTTTTACAGCCCGTAACAAAACCGAGCTCTCACTTCCAAAACCCCTTGGATTACGGGACATCCGCGTGGTTTGTTATAGGTTCCAAGAACCCCCGAACCGAGCCTTTCCGTGGGCATGCGGTATTGGCTCGGCGGATACGCCAACTGGTGGTGCCGGCGGCATGCTCACGACGGTCACCTGTT
>JBNJEM010000333.1:0-8503 GCA_051745935.1 Planctomycetota bacterium | reverse complement strand
TCGGGTTCGGCTCGACGCCCCGCCCGGCGAGCCCTTGCACCCGGTCATGGTTCGCGCTGGCGGGGAGCATCAACACGCGGAGGCCGATCAGGGCATGGTCCACATGGCGCGTTTACTCCAACCACGTCGCTTTCTAAACATCATGAGCGAAAGGTTGACGCGACGAGCCGACGAAGCCGGGTTGCCCAAACCGTGCCAATTAGGCCTGTTAGTGAACAAAAAGAAATACCAGCTATCGCTCAATCAGCACGGTTTGAATCTGGCCGCGGGACAGCTGGGGCGGAGCTACCTGAGTTGTGCCCCCGCCCTGGTCCCCCAACTTCTCCTTGGGCATGTCGACGTGCGAGATGCAGTGGAGTCGGGACGTGCCAAGCCCTCTACTCACATCGCGCTCGAAACGGCCAAGATCCTGTTCCCACGCCACCCGCTCTGGCATCCTCCCTGGGACAACCTGCCAGCCGAGTAGTAACGGCGGAATGTGAACCCGTGACGGGCACAGGCATGGCCGGAAAGGGCCCGAAAGCCGGGCTTTGCCAGCTCGTGGGGACGCGACGCTTACGGTTTGAGTTCCACGTGTCGTTTGGTGAGGGGGCTCGTTCCCGTCCTGAAAAACGCCACGCGAACGCGTTGGCTGGTTCCACGCGCTTCATGCTCGGCGGACGATTTGGTGTTGGGCCAGAAGCAAGACAGCGGTGCCCAGCACCATGGTCAGGCCAGCGACCCATTCCAAACCGGTCATGCGTTCATGTAGGAACCACGCGGCTAGCAACATCGTGGGAAACGGAATGAGTGTCTGGGCGCCGGACGTAATGGCGGCTCCAAGCCGGGAAACGGCGGAATAGAGGAATATGTGGCCCAACGCGATCCCCAGAATCGCGGAGCCAGCGAGGACCAACCAGTTCCGCCGAGACAAGGAAAGCAACTCGTGGTAATCCCCAAACGCGAACATGGCGGTGAGCGTGCCGAGGGACACGTAAGTGGATACCACGCCAAACGCCACCAGTGGATTGATGCCATGCATGAAATGACGCACACTAACTCCGTATAACCCGAAAAAGACCCCGCACAACAGGATGATCGCGATCCCCACGCCGGTGACCTCCGCATCGAATTGCACCTTGCTCACGGACATGAGAATAAAGCCACCCACGAGCAGGATCAGCCCGAAATAGAATTTCGCCAACCTCAGAAGTTCTCGCTCATCGGGGAACAATACCATCGCGGCGGTAATCGCGAAAAGTAATGAGAATCGCATGAAAAAACCGATGGCGCCAGCCGGCAAATAGTAGGGGGCCCAGGCCCACAAGATCTGGGCCGCCAATGCGAAAAGTGACGGTGCGATGCATCGTCGCAGAACCTGTTCATTGAGGGTTCCCGAGCGCCAGGCGACAAACAAGACCGGCCAATATAGCAGGGCGGCGAATGGATACCGAAATCCGTTGGTGGTCCATCCGTCGAGCGAGCCAGTCAGGTGGCGCAGCACCACGGGCACAATCGCCCAGCAAAGAAGATTGCCCAGCAGAAAGGCTGCGCCAGAGATCCCTCCGGTTAGCGGTTGGTGTCGTCCAAACGTATTCATGCTCAACGTACTAACAAGCCATGACAAAACCAGGCGGATGTCCCGTAATCCAAGGCGTTTTGGAAAGCAGAGCTCAGTTTTGTGACGGGCTGTAAGAAGCCATGACAAAACCGGTCAGATTTCCTTTCACCCAGGGCGTTTTGGGAGCGGGAACCACGTTGTGTTACTATATTTCAGGCGGTTGGTTCTTTCCCGGGTGGAACGCTGCCCGACGCAAGCCGCCCTCTCGTTGGTCGGACTTGCGGCGGAGAAAGTCATCCGCGCCCGGTATAGCTGTTAATCTTGCAGCCTGATCCGCGAGCGTCATTTCGCGACATATGTATCCACACGGGTAGCACACTACAGGTTCAACGGCAGTTGGGCCAGGGTGGGCCCCGAGACTTTCCTCATTCGCCACATCTCTTTACCGGTCTACAACCGCTGGAACAAAAAGACCCCCTTCTTATTGGATGTTACGATATCGAGCAAGCCGTTCTGGTTGATATCCACGATTGCAAAATGAAGGCCAACGCCGCTGTCCGCATCGATCTCATGCCTGACCCAAGTTGGCTTTCCATCCGCTCGCTTATGTTCATACCAGCAAAGGACGGCCGGCTCATAGGAACCGGGATCGTGACCATTGTGAGCCCAAAACCGTTTTCCGGTCACGAAGTCGACCAGTCCATCTTGATTGATGTCAGCCAAATGGATGGCATGCGTTTGCGAAATCGTGTCGTCAATCATGTGCTGTTCCCAGCCACCGGCCGTCTGTTCGGTCCACGCAATGCCGTAGCCATGAGGGCTGCTTCCCAGAACATCGCTATCGCCATCGCCGTCGTAGTCCGCGACAAGGAGTTGCGCGCCGCCAAAAAAGGACGCGGAGTGAAATCGCCATGGTTCCGGGGTGGCTTCCGCAGGAGCCTGCCACCATCCATTCGGACTCAGAACATCGGTAAGCCCATCACCGTTCACGTCCCCCGCGCCTAGCCCATGCGTCGTCCCGGGATCCTGATCGGCGGCAATCCATTGAATAGGCCAGGGTTCGTCGGGACGCTTCGCGGGGTGGGCGAAAGCACAACGATTGCCGCTCATGAACAGCAATTCGTGATGTCCATCGCCGGTTATGTCGGCGAAATGGGGACTTTCATTGCCTGTCTTCGAAACAGCCAGATGCCTCCGCCAGGGTTCCCCCGACTTCCCGGGATTCCGAAGCCAATGCGTGTTCTGGCCCGGAAACCCGACAACGATTAAGTCAAGAAAACCATTCCCGTCGACATCGGCGTCAAAGCAGAGGAACGAGTCGCTGTATCCTTTGACCGGAAACGCCTTCGGTTCCCCAAGCAAGGGCTGCATGGTCCATTCAGGCCCGAAGTAAACATGGTGTCCCGCAGCGATATCCAGCTCACCATCATCGTTGAAATCGGCGACCGCAACGCCTTCGCTACGAAACTTCGTGTCAATCACGAGCTTCTGGAAACGGACATGAGTGGGTGGTGGTTCCGGCAACCGATATGCCGCGCGAATCTTCTTTCTGATATCGCGACGAGCCACGGTATCGGTCGAAACCGCATGCGTTTCGATCCAGCTCCGCTCATCGGCCGACAGTTCGACGTCCGGTAGTTTCACCAACCGCTCGCTTTCCGCCTCCGTCTCGACCGTGATGGCCGTAATGCGAGGAATGGGCCCGCGTTCGGGATCGGTTACCAAGCGAATGGTTTGCAGGGGCTCATCGCGGACGGACACCGGCAGATAGTACTGGAACGGATCCCTAGAGGGATGCAAATGGATCGACGGAGCATTGCTCAACCGCTTCGCTCGACCCTCGAGCGTAAAACCGACCATCAATGGAATCAGATCAACCTTTCCGGATTGATAGTGCAGTTCAACGCCGCCGCGCACTTCCAGAGGCCGGCCCAAGCCCACGGTGCACCCAAGCATGAACAATCTTCTGGCCGTGAAGTCGCACGGGATCGTGACCTCTCCGCTGTTGGGTATCACGTTGTAACTGCTCGCACTGTATCGAAAGGGCAATCCGTCCGAAATCAACTTGTAACGAACCGTGGGCGAGCGCTGGCTGCGTTTCCAGTCCGAGGGCATCCCCTCGCCGAAGTCAACGTTCATGGCCGCTCCGGCATCAATGCGTCCGACGCCGAGCCACGCAAACGCCCCGCCGCGGTGGCCATCTCGCACTTCCACCCGGACTTCCTTTCCCTTCAACTCGCGGACGTCCCAGGACCGTTCCTGCACGGCATCATTCCCCGGGGCCGCCGTCTTGCGAAGCGATTCCCCCTTCCGCGTATCAACCAGAACGATATGGTTCTTGCCCGCGTCGCCATCCCGGCCATCATGACCACAAATCGTAAACTCGATTGAATCGGTCGTAATGGCGAACGGTGGCGAGGAGATGACCCCCATGCCTCCCTCGCCTTGTCCCAAAGAAGAGAGGTAGGGAGCTACTTTGCGATTCGCGCCATCTCGTTCCAGAATCTTCCAGGTCGAGGCTTCGCTCGCCCGCGGGCATTTGAGTGCCTGGAAACGGACTTCACCGCCACTCGTCGGCACGCAACAGACCGTTGCCATCCCTATCACGGCAAACAAAAAACATAACGGCAACGATTTTGGCATGGTCATCTCCTTGTCCCCGAACATTTTTACTCAAAGTGCAAGCGTTTCTCGCCCTTCCAACGGCCCAGACGCGAAGCTTACAGTTTGAGTTTTTACTCAAAGTGCAAGCGTTTCGCGCCCTTGGAATAGTATAACACGGTTCGAAAGGGTGTATCTCTTTAGCCACCCGAAGCAAGACCGTGGACTAGTTGCCCCGAACCACCTATGATACGTCTGTGATGTTATTCAATGTCGCCGAAAAAACAATGTCGCCGAAAAACGTACTCTCGGTTCGGCGGTCCAGCCGCCTGTTTTAACGATCACTGGAGGTGCAAGATGTCGTGGTGGACCCAAAGTGTTGGTGTCGGCGTGTTCGCGATGCTAGGGGCGTTTTGTTTCCAGTATCCAGCCGGCGCTGAAGTGATTTCCGTAAGCAAACCGTTCGTGTCTCCCAAGGGAGAGTATGTTACGGAGCCGGACCGTTATCACACCTTTCGCATTCCGGGGATGGTGGTAGCGAGTGATGGTTCCATACTCGCCTTCGCCGAAGGGCGGCGTGGAGACGGAAGCGACCCCCGCCGCGACAAGAATGCGCCCATCGACGTGGTTATGCGACGAAGCACTGACAACGGGCGTACCTGGGAGCCCCGTGTCACCATCGACTCCGGGTTCCGGCCGAACGATGATCTAGTCGATTTTGGCGATCCAACCCCGGTGCTCGACGCAATCTCCGAAACCATCTTTCTGTTCTACGGGCAATGGCCGGATGTTGGACCGAGAAACCCGGGGCACGGGCAAAGTACGACCCCGGAGGATGGCAATCACGTGGTATGGGTTCGTTCCAGTACCGACAACGGGGATACCTGGTCGGATCGCAGGCAGGTGGTGTACCCTGACACACCGTCTGAAACCGCCGACGACTTGTATTGGCGGCAGGCCGAACCTGGTCCGGGCAATGGTATCCAACTGAGGTGGCAGGAGGAGAACTCGCGGAATGGCCGTTTGCTTATCCCGGCTAAACGAGCCGGTTCCAGCACGCCGGACGGGCCGGTGACCGTGGAGCCGTTTGTCTACTACTCCGACGATCACGGAAAGACCTGGCAAGTCGGTGAGGTGACTCCCGGCCCCGACGCCAACGAGAGCGAAGTGGTTGAACTGGCGGACGGTCGCGTGCTCCTGGACGCTCGGCAGAACAGCGGCAAGTTCCGCCGCCGCCATTTCAGCACCGATGGCGGAGTGACGTGGGGGCCGGTCCATCCGAGCAAGATCCCGTTGACCCCAGTGGACGGTTCATTGGCCCGCTACTCCGCGATACCCGGCGGCCACGACCGCAATCGAATCCTGTTTTCCGCGCCGCGGGGGAAACGCGATCTGAATCGGAATAACATTACCGTCTGGACCAGCTACGACGAGGGAAAGACATTCGTGAACCCCGTTCAATTCAACCAGGGGTTCGCCGCGTATTCAGTCGTTCAACGGTTGGCGGATGGCACGATCGGTCTCCTCGTGGAAACAGCGAACAGTCAGGGGGATCGATACGCCGAGATCACGCTCTATCGATTCAACCTCGCTGAACTCGAGTCCGACACGCAGGGGAAATGAGCCCCGCGCATGAGCTGCTAAACACAGGACCATTCGGCGTGTCCGCTGGAGCAGCGCCACGCCAAGCACTGGTTCATGCCACGGGCGCGACTCTTGGCGGGAAGCGCGACTGCCCAGTTCGATGTCCCGACGACAACCGGCTAATTCGCGGTTATCGTGCGAGTTGGATCCGGGGGTGTCTCTCAACGAAAATAGAAATCGCGGTCAGGAGGTGTCCCATGAAATCAAGACCCCATAACAAAACCCTGCAGATGTCCCGCAATCCAAGGGGTTTTGGAAGCGAGAGCTCGGTTTTGTTACGAGCTGTAAAATCCTTCTTATTCGTCTTGTCGGTTTGGCTCTGTCCGTTTGTTGGGCTCAAGCCGTGTTTTGCCGGTGAGCCTGCCGGTGATGCTTCGAAGTATCTCCGAAGCGTACGAACCTTTGCCGACACGGTTCTAGAGCACGGTCGCGACGTTTATGGCGACGTGAAGACGCCGCTGCTGGTCGACGGATTGCATGTCGAGACGCTCGAACCCGTGCGGTGGAAAAAGGACGGGGAGACGTGGGTCCTGTGCAACTTCGCCAGCCAACAGACCTTGATGCGTCTGCTCGACGGACTGACGGAGTTGACCGCCGACGGGACGTACCGGACGGCGGCCGAGGACGCGACACGCGACGCTCTCGGACGCCTGCGGGCTCCGAGCGGGCTGCTCTATTGGGGCGGCCATCTCGCGTGGGACCTCGATCGCGATAAACCCGTGGGGCAGGGAACGGATGCGCACGAGATGAAAGGCCATCATCCCTACTACCGGCTCATGTACCGAGTCGCGCCGGATCGGGCCGTTCGGCTCATGCAAGCGGTCTGGGCGGGACACATCCTCGACTGGTCGCGGCTCGACTACAACCGTCACGCGAGCGTCCGCCGGACCGGGAAGCCCAAATGGGATCACTCATTCGATGCGGAAATCGAAGTCCCCTTTCCGTCGGTGGGCGGGAATCTATCGTTCTGCAACGTCACGCCGTCGCTGATCCACGCGGGAATCGTTTTGGCCGTGGTGGACAATTCGTCCGAGGCGTTGACCTGGACGGAGCGACTCGTCGACCGCTGGCAGCAAGGAAAAGATCCGAGGACCGGGCTCTGCGGGGGACAGCTCAGTTATCGCGAGCACGACCGGGCGCGGGAGGCCCTCGGGCACATTCACCCGACGATCAACGAGGCGAAAATCGTCGCGTCTTACCACCAGAGTTCGCGCTACCACGATCTGCCGCTCGTTCAGATGCAGGCGGCGGAGAGGTTGCGGCAGGCGGGGAATGTCCGCGATGCCGATTTCGTTCAGAAACTGATCGACACGGGTTCGGACGATCTGAAGACCTATGCTCGGCAGTGCTACGACGCGGAAACCGGAAAATTCATCGGCCGCATGACCGACGGGACGGCGCTGCGGTGGAAGCAAGCCAGAACGGGCTACTACGTGCCCGAGTCGTTTTCCCCTCGCAAGCCGAACGGCGAACTCTTCTGGGGCTACGCCCTGGCCTATCGTCTGACGGGCGATGAAACCCACAAGCGGATGGTGGACGAGCTCGGCGTTCAACTCGGATTGTGGCCGGCCGACGCGCTCGGCGAGCCGGTGGAGCCGTTCGACTGCTCGAATTGGCGGATGATCTACGCGCTGCTGGAACTCGAGGAAGCGACGGGGGATCCGCGTTACCTGAAGCTGGCGAGCATGATCGGCGACAGCCTTCTGGAACAGCAAGCCCCATCGGGTCTATTTCCTCGGCCGGGACGCGAGTACGCTCGCACGGGCGACGACATTCCGCTGGCGTTGCTACATCTGGCGGCCGCCCTGTGTGGGCGACGCGACGAAATTCCCGCCGCCGTCTTCGATCGGCGTTTCTTCCATTGCGAGTATCACGGCCCGCTCGAGGAACACCAAAAGAAACGGGCGGATAAGCGGACGTACGACCATTACGTGTTCTATGGGAGTTCTTAAAGCCCGTGACAAAACCGAGCTCTCGCTTGCAAAACCCCTTGGATTATGGGATATGTGCATGGTTTTGTTAGGGGTTCCTAGCCCACTTCCACGGCCTCGTCCACCGATGCCTGCCATGCGTGGATTCGCTGCGTGAGCCCGGCGATGACATGGTCGTGTTGGCCGGCGTGGAAAAGGTTCGTGGTCTCGTACGGATCGTCGCCCGGGTTGAAGGATTGGCACGTGTCGATGTCGCTGAGGCAACCTCGCCAGCCATCGACAGAAACGACCTTGCCGGGCCTGAAAGAAACTCAAAGCTCAAAGAAAGACACCCAAGGTTTGGAACGCTTCTAAATAAAGACACCCGTCGTTTTGAGCGAGCGAAGGCGCTGGCATGGGTGGCAAAAAGTAGCTTCACGGAGGGGTGGAAGTCCTCCTCAAACGAATCCTCAAACGAAGACACTCAAACTTTCGCAGCGCACTCGGCCCGCCGCAGCGTGGACGTATCTCGTTCTCGCCCCACCTCCGTTCCACGGTGGACACTTGGTTCGTGGAGACTCAATGCTGGCGAAAGTACATTCCTTTGAGGGGCACAATCGCCGCGAGTGCCCGCCCGATGGTGGGGCGGGATGACATACACCTGTCATCGGGCGTTGGCCTCTTGGGGCCAAGGTCTGGCCCCGCGGCTCGCTCCGGTCTATGATGAATGCGACCCGCGTCCGGATGGTCCGCGGGGCTCGAAAAGCCCCTCGGAACCGGAATCCGGTCGCTGGCCAGCAACGCGACC
>JBNJEM010000332.1:0-8523 GCA_051745935.1 Planctomycetota bacterium | reverse complement strand
GGATTAAAATGGCGATCAGTATCAGTTAACGATCAGTATCAGTTAAAATGCCGATCAGTCATTTAGTAGTCAGTGTGTGAGGTTTATCTGCGGAACGATCACGTGTCATCACGAGCTCGAGGCCAAGATCGCGCAGTTTCTCGGTTGTGAGGCGGCGCTGACGTTCATCAGTTGCTGGGGCGCGAACATCGGCCTGATTCCGACGCTCGCCGGCAGCAAGACCGTCCGCGGATCGATCAGGCCGTCGAGCCCTTTCGCGAGGTCAGTCGTGAGCTGAAGCTGGCCGGGTAGGCCGCACGTGGCATAAGGGTCAGGACCGTGTTGATTTCGACCGACCGTCGGCGGTGGATGCTTAACAAGACAGGCGGGGGCGCCGTTGGGGCGTTTCAGTTCGCGTGTCGGGGCTGCGGGGCGGCGTGCTGCTTTGTTCTCGTCTGGGTGTTGACCTCGGCTGTGGTTGGGGTCGAGCCGGCGCGTCAGGCCAACTCTCGGGAGCGAGCCCTCACGTATACGATCGAATCGATCCAACTCTATGTGCGCGAGACCAAGCCGGGCCGCATGCTGTTTTCACTCGGCGAGTCGGGCGGCGCCGGCGGCAAGTCCAAGCCGCTGACGAGTCCGCTGGGTCATGTGCGGATGATCCTTCGCGACGACCGTGGGCGAACGGCGTTCGGTTGCTCGGCCGATCGGCTGTCGGTGCGCTGGCTCGACAAGCGGCCGGGACGCGACCAAGACCTCAAACGCCGGGAGCTGGTCGACCTGATCCACGCCGCGCGCGACGTCTACCTGGCGGAGCCGAGCTTCGACGATCCGTTCGCGCAATGGCTGCGGTGCTATAGGCAGATCATGGCGCTCGGACGATCGCGCGATCAAGAGGACCTGACGAGCAGCTTCGCGTCGGCGCTCTTCGAGCGTGCGATGCTGGACGGCGTGTGTCGGCTGGCGGGCAAGAGCCTGTACGAGATGGTTCGGGCCGACCGGCTGGGGTTCCGGCCGGGCAAGGTGCATCCCGAGCTCGCGGCTCAACGGCTTACCGACTGGCTCCCGCCCGAACCGGTCACGCGCTTTCGCATTCGCCACACGGTTGGGTTGTCCGACCCGCTGACGGACGCCGATCTGCCGGCGGATCAGCGCGTCAACGATGGTCTGCCCGAGACCTTGGCCGAGTACGTCAAGACCGACGGCCTGACCGCGTTCAAGGTCAAGATCCGCGGCAAGCCCGAGCGCGACCTGGCGCGGCTCGGCGGCATCTGGCGGGTCGTCCCGCGCGGGCCGGAGACGATCGTCACGCTCGACGCCAACGAGGCCTACAAGGAAGTGGCGCCGCTCACCGAGTTCGTCACGCTGCTGCGCGAGCGTCTGCCCGAGTTGTTCGATCGCATCACCTACATCGAGCAGCCTCTCGCGCGAGGCCTGACACTGGATCCGAGCACCGAGCCGGCGATCCGACGACTGGCCAAGCTCAAGCCGCTCGTCATCGACGAAGCCGACGGCACGCTCGACGCGTTCAAGCGTGCGCACGCGATCGGCTATGCGGGCACGTCGTGCAAGAACTGCAAGGGGTTGTTCAAGTCGTTGCTCAACCGCGCGCTGGTCGCGCACTATAACGCGCGTGGCGAGCGGACGTTCGTGACGGCCGAGGATCTCCAGAATCTGCCGCTCGTGCCGCTGCATCAGGACTTCGTGGCCCTGTCGATCCTGGGCGTCGAGCACTGCGAGCGGAACGGGCATCATTACAACTATGGTCTGTCGATGCTGACCGATCGCGAGAAGGCACACGTGGCCGAGTGTCATCGCGACCTGTATCGGCGCGGCGAGAGCGAATGGTTCCTCAACATCCGCGACGGTCGCGTCCAGTGCGGCAGCCTGCAATGTGTCGGCTTCGGCGTGTGCAGCGAGCCGCCGTGGCAGTCGATGGCGGACATGCGCGCTTGGGTGCGCCAGCGGCATGGCGAAGGCGGGTAGGTTCCGCTTCCCGGAGAGCAGGACGGAAACCCAGCACCGCTGCCCCCAGCTCACCCCGTAAAATGTCCCCCTCCCTTATCCCTCCTTATCCCTTCGGATAACGGTCTGGTTGCGTCATGGTTATGGCGTCTTTCAACTGGGAACGTCCGGGGGCGCTCAACCGTCGGGAACGACTGAATTACTTCATCAGGGCGTCGCCAAGCCGTGTTTCCGCCGGTATAGCCTCGATTTCATCGGTAACCGGGTATCGGCGCGAACCGGCGTAGACAACCATTCCTCGGGTGATCACGCCGTCCGCCAGGCCGGCGCGGAGACCGGCGGCATCGCGGCGTGACACGGAGGCGCTGCACTTGAATTCGTAGCCAATTCGCTCTTGCCCATATTCCACGATCAAATCGATCTCGGTACCGGTCTGGGTTCGGTAAAACCAGAATTGACAGCCGTCGTTCGCCAGTTTTTCAAGGGCAATGACCTGCTCGACCAGGAGTCCTTCCCAACTCGCCCCGCGACGCGGCGACTGCAAGAGGTCCCGCTGAGTGCGAATTCCGAGCAGGTAGTGCAGTAAACCGCAATCCCGCACGTACAGTTTTGGCGACTTGATCAGCCTTTTGCCGAGATTGGAATGCCACGGTTGCAGGCGGCGAATGAGAAAATGTCCTTCGAGGATATCGAGATGGCTGCCGACTGTGTGATATGTAACCCCCAGCGAGCGTCCGAGTTCGGAAGCATTCAGGAGTCCGCCGTGAACGTGCGCGAGCATTCCCAGGAACCGCCGCATTTCCTGGGGCGACGTTTTCAGCCCGTACCCGGCCAGATCGCGTTGAACCAGGGCCTGAGAATATTGTTCAAGCCAGCGCATGCGCCGGTCCGGATCAGGTTCGCGGCAAGCGTCGGGATAGCCGCCGCGTAACCAATACTCATCGAGTGTCGGAAGTTCGGGTTTGACTTCCGGGTAGAGGAAAGGAGTCAATTCGACCATGCCCACGCGTCCGGCCAGGCTTTCGGAAAATTGGCGGATCAGGCTCGGATTAACTGAACCGAGCAGGTAAAAGCGGCCGTTTTGTTTCCGATCCCCGTCGATGACGGAGCGGAGAACAGAGAAGAGCGCTGGCAGGACCTGGGCCTCGTCGAGAATCAGCGGACCGTCGAGCCGATTGAGGGCCAATTCGGGATCATCGGCGAAGACTTCGTAGTCAGACGGGCTTTCCAGGTCGAAGTAAGCGCCCTTGATGAATTCCCTGGCCAGCGTGGTCTTGCCGCACTGGCGTGGGCCGAGAATCAGCACGGCGGGAAACTGCTCCGCCATTTGCTGAACAACAGATTGTGCGAGTCGGGGGATCATGCTGACATTATAGTATTAGAATTTCTAATTTGCAATGCCGGTGCGGTCTGGATCAAAGGGGTCGGGCCTGACCCCTTTGGCCGGACCGCAAGGGGCGACAGGCGAACGGGGGCGTTTATCTCCGTGTGCCGGTGGGCCATAATGCATCGTGATAGCTGTCCGACACGCCGCGATTGCCGGCGCGGTTTGTTGGACGTCGCAATCCCTTGTTGTTCGATGCCGACGTCCGCCGGCCCGGGAGGTTGACCACCGTGCATTACCAAATACTTTTTCAACGACTTTTCGGATTGCTGTGCCTGTCCGCCTTGGCGGTCGCGACGATATCGGGCGGCGGGGCCGCGCGCGCCGGCGAGTCGCCGCCCAACATCATCCTCGTCTTCATTGATGATATGGGCTGGGCCGATTTGTCCTGTTTCGGCAATCGGGACGCCCAGACGCCGCATATCGACCGTCTGGCGGCCGAGGGGCTGGCCTTCGAGCAGTTCTACGTCAACTCGCCCATTTGCTCGCCGTCGCGGGTGGCCATCTCGACCGGCCAGTACCCGCAACGGTGGCGGATCACTTCGTATTTGGCGCACCGCCGGCAGAATCGACAGCGGGGCATGGCCAACTGGCTCGACCCCGATGCCCCCATGCTGGCCCGCGGCTTGAAAGGGGCCGGCTACGCGACGGGGCAATTTGGCAAGTGGCACATGGGCGGCCAACGGGACGTGGACGAGGCCCCGCCGATTACGAAATACGGTTTCGACGAGTCGCTCACCAACTTCGAAGGGATGGGCCCCAAACTGCTGCCGCTGACGATGAAGCCCGGCTGGGACCAACCCGGCCGCATTTGGGGGGACGCCGAGCGATTGGGCGGGCCCGTCACGTGGATGCAGCGCAGCGAGATCACCGGCGGCTTCGTCAGCGCGGCGCTCGATTTCATCAAAAACGCCCAGGCCAAGGGCCAGCCGTTCTACGTCAACGTCTGGCCGGACGACGTGCACACGCCGCTGTTTCCTCCGGTCGAGAACTGGGGCGACAACAAGCGGGAATTGTACCTCGCCGTGCTCGAGGCGATGGACCGGCAGTTCGCGCCGCTGTTCGACTACGTGCGCGACGATGAGACGCTCCGCGACAACACGCTTATCCTCGTCTGTTCGGACAACGGGCACGAACCGGGCGCCGGACGGGCCGGTCCGCTGAGGGGCTGCAAGACGAATCTTTACGAAGGGGGCATCCGCTCGCCGCTGGTGGTCTGGGGGCCGGGCCTGGTGGCCGAAGAGGCAATCGGCACGCGAAACCGGACGAGCGTCTTCTCGGCGATCGACTTGGTGCCCTCCCTGCTCGAACTGGCAGGTGCCGACAAACCGGCCGGCGTGACGTTCGACGGCGAACCCCTGCTCGACACGCTGCTGGGCAAAGCGCGGCACTCGCGGCGCGAGCCCCTCTTCTTCAGCCGGCCGCCGGACCGCAAGAACTTCTTCGGTTACGAAAACCTGCCCGACTTGGCGGCGCGCCAGGGCAAATGGAAGCTGCTGTGCGACGACGACGGCAGCCGTGCCGAGCTGTATGATCTGGAGAGCGACGTCGGCGAGCAACACAACGTGGCCGACGAGAACCCCCAGGTCGTCGCCCGGCTCTCGGCTCGGGTTGTCCAGTGGTGGAAGACGATGCCGGTGGCCGGTGACTGACGGCCGGCGCGACTCGCGCATCGCACCGTGGCGATGGGGGGCGGGGAAAATCTGCCCGCCACCGGTCGCGCGCGGTCCGTGGTACAATGTCCCCGTGGCGACGATCTTCTCTTTTTCCTTTCAGATTCGGAGGTGCGTGAGATGCAAATCACCAGAATGTGGCGGATGGCGGCAATCTTGGCTCTGCAGGCGACCGTTTTGTTCTGGGCGACCCGGGGAGATGCCCAGTTCATTGGCGCCCGCTCCGCCGAGTCGCATTCGGACGGTTCCGCGGCGACACTCGACCACCGGGCCATCGAGAACTTCATCACGATCGAGGGCAAAGTGGAAAAGCGGCTCGATCCGACGGCCCTGCGGATCGTGCTGGCGCTGCTGGTCGAGCAGCCCACCGCGGCCGACTGCCAGCGAACCGCTCAGCAACGGGAGGCCGAATTGATCGAGGCGCTCAAGGGAATGGATATCGACGGGGAGGCGGTCGTGGTCGATTTCATCTCGATCCTGCCCGTTTATCAATGGCAGGTTGAAACCCGGGAGGGAAAGAGCGTGGCGGTGGAGCAACCGGCCGGGTTCCGCATGCAGTCGAACGTACACGTCAAGGTCGCTTCGGAGAAGCAGGCCCGGGCAGTTTTGGCGGAAGCATTCAGGCTGGGCGTGTCGGACGTTATCGCCTTCGACTATGGGAGTGAAAAGATCGACCGCACGAGGAAGGAGGCCCGCAAAGAGGCACTTCGCGCGGCCCAGGAGAAGGCCGACCTGCTGTTGGGCGCCATGTTCGACGAGCCGCCCCGCCCGCTTAACGTGCACGAATCGACGCGGGTCATCTATCCGCGGTCACTGTACGGCTCGTTCGAAAACGCCCACACCGAGGCAATTCGCATGCCCTACTCCGGCGACCGCATGCCGACCATCCAGGCGGCCAGGCCAAAAAACACGTATTACCAGGGGGTGCTCGAAGACACCGACGTGCGGGACGGAGGACTGCCGCTGCGGGCTCAAATCTCCGTCGTGTCGACGGTGCGGCTCTACTACGCCACGCCGGCGAACATCGGCGGAAATGAACGGAACGACGAGTAATCGACTGGTTGCACAAGTGGTGTGTAGGACGGGTCTCCAGGCCCGTCGAAACACCATCCACGGTAACAGAAAACACTTCGGACGGGCCTGGAGACCCGTCCTACGAGTCGTCTCCTGTTTTCGGCGCAACACCGTGAACGATCACCGGCTGGGAATCCGGCCCAGGTTGAGCGACGGATTCGTCCGTCGCCATGCGGTATCCGAACTGGATATTCCGTGTATTCCGTGGTCCATACCGGATCAGTCGTCGCCGTACCAGTCGTAGTTGGCGCGTCGATATGTCTCGCTTTGCTGGTCGGTCGCCGCGTGGCCGAGGCGCGTTACGGTTCAAGGTCGGTCGCCGCGTGGCCGAGGCGAGTTACGGTTCAAGGACGATCTTGCCGGCCAGGGCGCCGGTTCCTTGGACAGTGCTTTCCTCTTGCAGACGATGCGCAGCTCCTGTTTCAGAGAGGGACATGACGCGACTGATCAAGGGACGCAGCGTGCCTTTGGCCAGCCAGCGGTTGATGTCGCCGGCGGCGGTGTGCTGTTCCTCCGGCGTGGCGTTGAACATGGCGAACCCGTGGATGGAGCAGTCCTTGGTATAGAAAGGACCAATTGTGAATGTGGATTGGGCGTCGCGTCCAGCCATAATGATGATTCTGCCTCGCAGGGCCATATGACTGACGATCCCCTCGAGATCCGGCTCGCGAAGCGTCTCCCACCAGACGTCCAGGCCGTGGGGAGCGAAGCGGTCAATAGCTGCGTTGGTATCTTCGGTTTTGTAGAGCACCACCTCGTCGGCGCCGAGCTGTCGGCAGATCTCCGCCTTCTCGTTGCTTCCTGCAGTCGTGATCACTCGGGCCTCCGCGGCTTTGGCCATTTGCACGACACAGGAACCGACCCCACCGGAACCGCCATGCACGAAGAGCGTCTCACCCGGTTGGACGCGGGCGTCCCTGAAGAGACCGAGATGAGCTGTGATACCGACCAAGGCGATGGCGGCGGCGTCGCGGTCGGACACGGCCGGGGGCGTCGGATAAAGCCACTCCTCCGCCACGCTGGCGTACTCCGAAAACGTGCCCTGCCGTCCCAATAGCCCTTGATTGGTTCCCCAGACTCGATCGCCTGCCTTGAACCGGCTTGCCCCCGGGCCCACTGCGTCGACGGTGCCGGCCAGGTCGCAGCCAACCACGAACGGCCTGGGCAGGTCGAACGGAATCGTGCCGGCCCGAATGTACGTATCCACCGGGTTGACCGCCACCGCGTTGACCTTGACCAGAACGCACCCCCGCGCCGGCTCGGGCGTCGGTAGTTCTCCGTAGACAATGTTTTCGGGCGGTCCTGGCTGCTCAATATACGCGGCTTTCATGGCATTCCCTTTCTGCTAAACGTTGCTGCGATACCTGAATCGGCAATCGTGATAGGTAACCCTACACACGCGCTGGCGCAAAAACAAGCCTTGTGCGTGCCCCCCTTGATTGCATTTGTGATGAAGCGTTTTGCATTTCTCGGGGTCTGGGGTCGGATCTATTTTTTCGTAACTTTTTGGCGAACTGAAGTAAGGCTCTTCCAGGCAATGAGGGTTGGACAACGGCCCCGTGGGGAGCGCGCAGGCCGCCGTCCGCCGTCATGGATCCTTGCCGGTCCAACTCGCGGGCGAGCGGACTCTGGCCTTGCGGTTAAACAGGGTACGTCATAAGGGATTTGTAATCACGAAGCTAGGATTCTACTTCAGACGGCTAAAGTGTTACATGTTTTCTTTTTCTCTGGTGGCGGTTTCTTCCCCGGATCTTGTTGGGCTATAATACGACATGTATAGATATCGACGATTTGGGAGTGGCGCAATGGTCATTCGGGGTCGGGTGAAAAACGGTGTGGTTGTATTGGACAATCCTTCGGCGCTGCCCGAAGGCGCTGAGGTAACTGTCTCGTATCCGGTCGGGGAAGGCCCACCGTCGGGGACTAGATCAAAGCGGGTGAAGTTCCCCTTGGTTCACTGCAAACATCCGGGAACGGTTGCGCTGACTGGCGAGCGAGTTGCAGAGATTTTGGACGAGGAAGATGTTTCTCCCTGACGTGAATCTGTGGCTCGCGCTGGCATTCGATGGTCATGTCCATCATGTTCCTGCCGCTACCTGGTACAGAGGTTTGTCTGGCCCGTGCTTCTTTTGCCGAGTGACTCAAACGGGTTTCTTGAGGCTGGCAACCAACCCCAAAGCGTTCCCCGATGACGCTGTGTCGATGAGCGAGGCGTGGGATCTATACGATGCCATGTTGAACGACCCGCAAATCGCTTTTGTCGATGAGCCGCCGGATCTTGGACCGCTGTGGCGTGGCTACACGCGACGCCAATCCTTCTCGCCCAAGGTCTGGATCGACTCCTATCTGGCATCGTTCGCTCGTGCTGGCGGCTATGAGTTGGTGACCTTCGACAAGGCGTTCACAAGGTACTCGGCGTTGAGTTGCAGCATCCTTGGTTAGCTCAAC
>JBNJEM010000331.1:0-8547 GCA_051745935.1 Planctomycetota bacterium | reverse complement strand
GCCGTCATCTCGTCGTCGCCGCGAGCATCGAGGTCCATCGCGCCACGTTCCGAACGAAACGACACCGTGCGGATCGAACGCGTCGACGTCTCGGTTTCAATCGTGGAGCAGGTGGCGACCACGACGCTCGATCTCGCGCTCAACAACCCCACGAACCGGCGACTCGAGGCCGAGGTGATTCTACCGGTTCCCCATGGCGCCGCCGTTCGTGGCTTTGACTTTCAAGGGTCGGGCAAGGAACCTTCGGCGGAACTGCTCACCAAAGAGGAGGCTCGGCGGATCTACGATTCGATCGTGGCCAAGACCCGTGATCCAGCCTTGCTGGAGTTCATCGGGTACAACATGATCCGCTCCAGTGTGTTTCCCGTGGCGGCGGGTGGCTCGCAGAAGGTCCGGTTGAGTTACGAAAGTGTCTGTGCCGCCGACGGCGACCGGATTGACTACGTGCTGCCGCGGAGCGAGTCGTTGGAGTACAAGGTGCCGTGGTCGATCAAGGTTTCCGTGAAGTCGCGGCGGCCGATTGCCACGGTCTACTCGCCCAGTCACGCGATCGATCGGAATATCAGCGACGGCGGGCATCGCGTTTCGGTCCGGACCACGGCGAAAGCGGAGACCGAACCGGGGCCCTTCCGGTTGTCATTTCTAGTTGAAGAAAAGGAGGGAGTGGCGGCGACGCTGTTGGCGTACCCCGACCCAAAGTTGGGCGGAGGGTACTTTCTGCTACTCGCCGGCGTGCCGCGCCGAAGTTCTGATCCGGAGCCGGAGATCAAACGCGAAGTGACCCTGGTTCTCGACCGAAGCGGATCGATGGCCGGCGAGAAGATTCGCCAGGTTCGTGACGCCGCCGCCCAGGTTATTGCCGGCCTGAAAGGCGGGGAGTCATTCAATTTGATCGTTTACAACGAGGCGGTCGACATGTTCTCCACAAGACCGGTCGCCAAGGACCAGTCCAACGAGACGGCGGCCCGCCAATATCTTCGGGGCGTGACGGCCCGGGGCGGCACGAATATTCACGACGCTCTGGTCGAGGCCCTCCGGCAAAAGCCCACCAAGGACCGGTTGCCGATCGTGCTGTTTTTGACCGATGGCCGGCCAACCATCGGCCAGACCAGCGAAAAGAAGATCCGCGATGCGGTGAAAGCGGCCAACCGGTACGACAAGCGGGTGTTCACGTTCGGCGTGGGGCTTGACGTGAATACGCCGCTGGTCGAGAACATCGCCTCCGATAGCCGGGCAACCGCCACGTTCGTCTTGCCCGACGAAGACGTCGAAGTGAAGGTCGCAAGCCTGTTTCGCAAGCTTTCCGGTCCGATTCTGGCGGAGCCGAAATTGGCCGTTGTCGAATCCGACGGCGGAGAGGCGGTGGGCCGCGTTCGCGATTTGGTGCCCGCCCGGCTGCCCGACGTATTCAACGGAGACCAGCTGGTGCTCCTCGGCCAATACGTGGGCGAAAAGCCGCTCCGGTTCCAATTGACGGGCAACTATCTGGGTAAACGCCGAACGTTCCAGTTCAAGTTTGATGTCAGAAAAGCGACGACGCGCAACGCGTTCGTGCCGCGTCTTTGGGCCCAACGTAAGATCGGCGTGCTGATCGACGCGATCCGCGCGAGCGGGGCCGACGCGGCGGCGGTCGCCTCGGGGAAGGTCGATCCGGAGATCAAGGAGTTGGTCGACGACGTGGTGCGATTGTCGATCGAGTTCGGAGTTCTAACCGAGTACACGGCCTTCCTGGCGCGGGAGGGGACGGACCTCGGCCGTGGAGGCGAGGTGGCCGCCGAAGCCTGGAGAAACTTGGATTCGCGTGCCCGGAGAACCCGTTCGGGCGTCGGTTCCGTGAATCAAGAGCTGAATGCCGCGCGGCAGAAGTCGGCCAGCACCCTCAACTACCGCAATGCCTACTGGGACGCCAAAATGAACCGCGTCGAAATGAGCAAAGTTCAACAGGTGTCCGATCGGACGTTCTATCAGAAAGGCGACCGCTGGATCGACAGCCGCGTGGTCAATCGCCAGCCGGACCAGGCCGACCGCGTGGTCGAGTTTGGCTCGCCTGAATTCCTGCGTCTTGCCCGGGATTTGGCCGAACAGAACCGGCAGGGCTCCATCATGATGCGTGGCGAGATCCTGCTCGAAGTGGAAGGTCAGCGCGTGCTGGTGAGAAATCGTTAAACTGTTTCATTTCCAACCCGTCATTATCGTCAAGGAACCAAAGTCATGAACGTGAGCCTTTTCCGAACCTTGATCGTCGCGACAACAACGCTGGCAGCCGGAATGTTTTCTAAACCCGCCATTGCCCAGTCGGTGCAAAACCAGCAGGCGTCGCCGGCGCGGCAGATCCAGCGACAAACGTCGAACGCGGCTCCAACTGCGCGCAACGCCGCTGCAACCGCCGACGAGACTGCCGAATTGCCGGACCGGCCCGCCCCCAAGCCGATCCAACCCGATACCGTGAAAGGTCCCTTGATCCAGCTGGCAATTCTGCTGGACAATTCCGGCTCAATGAGCGGGCTGATCGAACAGGCGAAAAGTGAACTGTGGCGAGTGGTCAACGAATTGACCGGCGCGAAGCAAAACGGGGAACAACCGCGGCTGCACGTCGCCCTCTATACCTACGGCAATCCGCCGCCAACACAACTTTCGCCGATGACGGACGACCTGGATTTCATCTCCGAGGCTCTGTTCGCCGTGCGGATCAGCGGCGGCTCGGAATACTGTGGACAAGTGATCCAGACCGCCACACGCGAGTTGACCTGGAGCGACGATCCAAACGACCTCAAGGTAATCTTCATCGCCGGCAATGAACCGTTTTCCCAGGGACCGGTCGACTATCGCCGGGCCTGCAAGGATGCCATCGAAAAAGGCATCGTCGTCAACACCATCCACTGCGGCGGCGGAATCCCCAGCGACTGGCGCGACGGCGCTCTGTTGGCTGACGGCAAGGCCATGAACATCGACCAGAACGCCACGGTAGCCTACATCGAGGCGCCGCAAGATGAGGAAATCTCTAAACTGAACGAGGAACTGAATCAGACCTACGTCGCGTATGGTGAGCGCGGCAAGGCAGCGGAAAGGAATCAGATGGCTCAAGACGCCAACGCGGCCCGACAGTCCGCCGGAAGCGTAATCCAACGCGCGGTCACCAAGGCCAACGCGTTCTACCGAAACTCCAGCTGGGACCTGGTCGACGCGGTGACCGAAGGTCGAGTGGATCTCGCGAAGGTGGAGAAGGAAAGTCTCCCGGAGAACATGCGGGAAATGACGCCCGAGCAGCGCGAGGCATACTTGAACGAAAAGGCCGCGAAACGGAAGGATCTCCAGCAACGCATCAACACGCTTAACTCCCAGCGCAAGCAGCACATTGCCCGGCAGCGCAAGGAAATGGCCCGAGACGCGGACGAAAGGACGCTCGACCGGGCCATGGTCGATGCCATCCGGACACAAGCGGCGGAGAGGCGGTTTGAGTTCCAGGATTAATTGCACAGCGCCACTTCCCCGCCGGCCCCGTGCCGGTGGGGCAAAGCTTTCTATTGTAACGCTTTGCGTTCATCGATCGAACCAAAGTGGGGCTGGCGAATTAACAGCCGGTGAGCCACGCCAGTAGCCCGCTAACTACCCATGAAGTGAATATGGAACCAACGAGCCAATACCGTCCTGGGCGGTCGATTGAACGCAAACCTGCCCCCTTTTCCCTATTCGGGTAATTGTCCATCGCCGGTCAGGTCACCGTCCAGCACCCAGGCCAGATTAAAACGCGCTATTTGAATGGCCGAATAGCGTCCTTCATCGCCGCCCTCGAACAGGAGATAGATCATCCCTTCGCTGGGTGTGCCAGGACGACCGGCCGCCAGCGATGAATAGGCACTGGGGCCCTCGTAAACCAGTCGCTTGACGGGCCAGGTTTTGGCGCCGTCGAAACTGGCCCAGACGGTCATGCGGGTTCGGTCTCCGCCCTGCGTATCGGGCTGACTGAACAGCCACCCTTTTCCGTGCTTCATCTTTTCCGTGCCGATCCGGTCTTTTCGAACTCTCCGGTGCGAAGGAACCTTGCGGTCTTCTCGCATACTGTCCGTGACAGTAGAACCGAATTGTGCGTCGCGTTCAATGTCTGATGCCTTCGTTCGCTTGGAAGGTGGGTATTTCGAGCCGGAACCAGTATATCAAATCTGGCGGCGATGATTCCCACTTCAATATCACTGTCCGTATGAAGGAGATTCACGTAGCTGGAGGGACGATCCGACATTTCACGCATTGGGGTGAAAATTCCGCCAAGGACCTTTGAGGCACGTCTTGCGGTAGGCGAGCCGCCATTGGGCGGAGTAAGTAGTACAAGTCTTCCGAGGTTCGGTAGGTGCGATCGATTCAATGCCGCACGCGTAACAATCGCGCCCATGCTATGCGCCACGACGTGAAAACGCTGTTCCCGCGAAAGTTGCGTGGCGAGAAAACCAAAGAAGCGATCCGCGTGCGTTTCAATCGGCGCGAATAACGACCGGTAGTTCCAGTATCGCACGCGGAAACCGAACAACGATCGAAGGCGACTTGCGAGTGGCCACATGAAAACGCGATTCGCGCCAAATCCATGCACGAGTATGATTAGATCTCTGTCGTCTTGAATGCTGTCTGTCATTCGAGGATCTTCTCCATGGTACGATAACCAGTGGCGGTGTCGCGCGTTGTCGCAGGTAAAGAATCACTCGAAAACAAGGTCCGAAGTTTAACGCGCCTATTGGTCGGCCAGCACATCGTAAAGGGCCAATGCCAGATTGCGGCCGGATTCCAGAAGCCGCTCCCGCGTCCAGCCGGCCGGTTCGTACACGTGGGGATAGGTCACCTTCAGGCCGTCGTCACTCGCTGCCCATAGGGAAAGTTTGCCTGGCGGGCCGCTGTCAACCTACTTTCGATACGCCGCCGTAGACGCCCACCAACGCTCCCAGGTCGCCTTGAGGCTTTCCGCCAGCTCCGGACGTTTCGCGGCGAGGTCCCGCGTTTCGGTCCGATCCTCAACCAGGCGGTACAGCTCCCAATCAGGCCCACCCTGCTTGATCAATTTCCAGCCATCCTGGTAGACAGCGCGCCCGCCGCGCCAATCCCAGAATAGCGGACCATCTCGCGATACCTCGGCGCCTCGCATGACCGGCAACAGCGACTTGCCTTGCAACGGCGCGATCTTCTCGCCTTTATATCGAGCGGGATACGCGCCGCCAGAGACCGCCATCAGCGTCGGCATGATGTCAATAAAGTGACACACATACTCCGTCTTGCTTCCAGCCTTGACCGCGTCGGGCCAATGAACGATGAACGGCGTACACGTTCCGCCCTCGTAACTGTGGTTCTTATACATGCGAAACGGCGTATTCCCGACGTTGGCCCAGTCCTTGCCGAGCGACGACCAACGCGTCATGGACCCGATCGGCCCGCTGCCCTTGCGAACCGTTTCCGCCGACGCCCCGTTGTCGGAAGCGAACATGATCAGCGTGTTATCCAACTCCCCGCGTTCCTCCAGGTACTTCACGATCCGCCCGATGTTTTGGTCCATGTTGTCGATCATCGCCGCGTACACCTCCATCCGCCGTGTCTGGTCCGCCTGCTGTTCATCACTCAGACGATCCCAGTCTCGGTGCGTCGGCTCCGACAGCGGATAGCTGCCTTCATCGATCAGCCCGGACGCCAGCTGCCGTTTATAACGCGCTTTCCGAATCGCCGCGTAGCCCTCGTCATAGACCCCTTCATACTTCGCGATATCCTCGGGCCACGCCTGCAGGGGATCATGGGGCGTCTGGTAGGAGATATACAGGCAGAAAGGCTTCTGCTCATCCTCATAATTCCGAAGCAATTCAAGCGCCCAATCGGTCCAGGCATCCGTGGAGTAGTATCCTTTGGGCGGCGTGTAGGGCTGAACCGTCTTCTCATCAAAGCAGAAGGTTCGCCTCCCGTACCGCTTCTGTCCCGGCTTGGGCTCGCCTTCACGCTGAAGCCCCGGATTGAAGTAGTTGCAGGCGCCGTCCCGCAGTCCCCGGTAGTGATCAAAGCCCCATTCGAAAGGATTATCCGTGCTGTGATGCTTGCCCACATACAGCGTGCGGTAACCCGCCCGCCGAAGCACCTCGCCAAAGTAGACCGAATGCTCGAAGTGGCCGGGACCGTCATGCATGTTCGCGTGCTGGGCGTATACGCCGGTAAGCAGACACGCCCGCGACGGGAAACACTTGCTCGTATTGTGCATCTGCGTGAACCGCATTCCTCCCGCGGCCAGACGATCAAGCGTCGGCGTGCGGACCTCGGCGCCGTAGCACCCGATGTCCGAATACCCAAGATCGTCAGCCAGAATAAACACCACGTTCGGCCGATCCGCCGCGTGAATCGGCGCTGTCAGCAGCGACAGCAGAATCAGGGTCAACCGTCGAAAGTCATTCATCGCGAAGTAAACTCCCTAATCAAGCGGTTAATTCACCAGTTTCATACGAAACCCGGCTACTCATTCAAGGATGTAACGGTCTATGTTTCAGGCGGTTGGATTTTTCCGGGTGGAAAGCTGCCCGACGCAAGTCGTCCTCCCGTTGGTCGGACTCGCGGCGGATAAACCCTATTGTTGCATAAAGACGGCGTAGGACGGGTCTCCAGGCCCGTCTTTTCAAGTACGAAATCGTACTTGATCTGGTGTCCGCAGATCTCACGAAATGTGAGATCTTCAAACAACCGCAAAAAGACATTTATGCGCTGTAAAAGACGGGCCTGGAGACCCGTCCTACATATACTGTTTGCAACGTTAGGATAAAGTCATCCGCGACCGGTGTAAGTACTCAGCCGGGCAACAACCATCGTAATGAGTTACAGTGGAAAACTCGACCGGGTATTCCTCATGTTGTAACCGTTCGCGGGCAAGAGACTGATATCCGCGGACGTTCGCGGTTTGGTGGCACATCTTGAAGGAAGGCTATTCAAGGTGCAAATGCCAGGGGCTTGTCCCGTGGTCCGGTATGTTCCACCCTACCGACGGCCAGGCGTGGTGTGTCTGACCGGTTTGTAGCGGCGAGCGTGAACGGCTACCTCACGTTGAACGGTATGCATTGTACCGCTGACCCACCGTCGTTTCCAGCACTTACAAGGATTTCTTCCGCCGAGACTCGCGGCACGGCGACAGCGGCGCGTCGGGGTGCTAATGCACGCCGATCGACCGACTCAGGCAAAACACCCTATCAATCCCTTTTTTCCTATCGAAATCACAAAAACTTCAGAGAAATTTGCAATTACGGGGTAGAGTCACCAATGGAACAGCGTGGATTGGTGGCGGAGCCCGATTCGCGTAGAATATGGGTTGACTGCGATGTCCCGCCCGCGCGGTGACATACCGGCCCTTGAAGTAAGGAATGCGACATGCCAGAACGAACCATGCCGATCAGGGCACTGATGGTGGCCATCGTTTGCCTGCCAACCACGGCGTACGCCGAACGGAAGCCCGATTATCGGGTCCTCGTCCGGGCATATGCCGATGCGATGATCGAGCACGGCCGCGACGTGTACGGGGAGGAACATTCGCCGCTGTTCGCGGCCGCGCTCGACCGGACCACCATGCGGCTCGGCTCGCGCGAGCGCTTCGGGAGCGTGCCGGGGGTGCGGTCGCACGATCGGTCGCTGAGCGGGGCCAACCCGCAGAATCACGTGCCACTCTACGCGGTCCTCTATGAACTGACCGAGCTGACCGGCGAGAAGAAATACGCCCGCGAGGCCGACAAGGCCCTCAAGTTCTTCTTCACCCACTGCCAGAGCCCCGAGACCGGGCTGATGGCCTGGGGCGAGCACCTGTACTGGGATTTCCACAAGGAGGCGTGCGCGGGAAACGACATGCACGAGATCAACGGCGAGTGGCCCTTCTGGGACCCGTGCTACCGGCTTGCCCCGGAGGCAAGCTGGCGGTTTGCCCTTGGGCAGTGGGATCATCAGATCGCGTGCAAGCGGACGGGCGACTTTTCGCGGCACGCCCGATGGTCAAGGCACGGGCCGGGCAGCGGCTTTGACTTCCCTCGCTACGCCGGGCAGATGATTGTCAACTGGGCCGATTCCCACGCCAGGAAGGAGAACGCCGGACGCGGCCGGCGGGAAGAACTCATCACGGCCATTTCGGTTGTGACTGGGCGGATGGAGGCCAATATGAAACTGGCGGAATCGGGGTACCTTCCGGCCGGTCGCGCGGAGGCAGGCTCGCACATCGACGTGGTTTGGTTGGGCAGCAATCTCGAGTTGGCCCGGTGCCTCTGGAAGGCGGCTCCGCGCGTCGATGACGAGCATGAAGAACTGGCGGCCCGGATGCGGCGGCTGGCGTTGGAACAGGACGCCGCGTTTCACAAGGCGCCCCACGAGGTTGCCTCCGGAGGTGGCTTTGCCGCGACCCTCGATGCAACGACCGGAAAGCCGCGAACCCGAGGATCGAACCGGCCGTACACGGCGGTTTGGGCCACGGGGTACGGCCACGGCATGCACGCCGGAACGGCCAACCGGTGCCATGCCCGATACAAGCAACTCGCCCCCAGCCATCCAGAGTGGGCGGCGAAG